>DASZIT010000075.1:0-73615 GCA_035948855.1 Acidimicrobiales bacterium
CCCGGGCGGGGGATCAACCGCAGCCTCCAGCCCCGGGTGATCGCCCAGAACCTTGGCGCCCTGGCCGGCCTGGCGGTGGCCGTCATCGCCGCCCTCGGGTTGGTGGCCCGGCGCCGGCCGAAGGTGGTGGTGTCGGTCGGAGGCTACGCGAGCCTGCCCGCCTCCTTCGGGGCGCTGGTGCTCGGAGTGCCGCTGGTGCTGGTCAACGTGGACGCCGCCCCCGGGGTGGCCAATCGGCTGTTGGGACGGTTCGCCCGCGCCAGCGCGGTGGGGTGGAGCGGCACCCGGCTCCCGCGGGCGGTGGTGACCGGAACCCCGGTGCGGCCGGAGATCGCCGCCGCCGGGCGTTCGATCGAAGATCGGCGGGCGGCCCGTCGGATCCTCGGGCTCCCGGTCGACCGGGCCACCGTGGTGGTCTTCGGCGGATCCCTCGGGGCTCGCCGGATCAACGATGCGGTGCCCGGGCTGGCCGAGGCCTGGCGCGCCCGGGAGGACCGTTCGATCTACCACATCGTGGGGCGGAGGGACTGGGAGGCGGTCGAGGCGGCCACCCCGCCGACCGGGGCCGCGGAGACCGTGCGCCGCGTCCCCTATGAGGAGCGGATGGCCACCGTCTATTCGGCGGCCGACATCGTGGTCTGCCGGGCCGGAGCCATGACCGTCGCCGAACTGGCCGCGGCTGGGGTTCCGTCGGTGCTGGTCCCGCTGCCGGGTGCCCCCGGCGACCATCAGACGGCCAATGCCCGGGTGCTCGAGCGGGCCGGGGCGGCGGTGGTGCTGCCCGACATCGAGTGTGACCCGCCCCGACTGGCCGCCATCCTGGACGGGTTGCTGGCCGACCCCGACGCCCTGGACACCATGGGCCGGGCGGCCCGCTCCCTCGGGCGGCCGGACGCCGCCGATGCCGGGGCGCGGGTGGTCGAGGACCATGCCCGGCGGGCTCCGCAACCAAAGGGGGTCCTATGACCGATGCGCCCAGCCTCAATCTCTCCCGGCCGATGTCGGTGCACGTGGTCGGGATCGGCGGTGCCGGGATGAGTGCGATCGCCATGGTGCTGGCCACCATGGGGCATACGGTGACCGGAAGCGATCTCAAGGACTCGTCGGTCACCGAGCGGTTGCGGGCGGCGGGCATCCCGGTGGCGGTGGGCCACGCCGCCGCCAATGTCGGCGACGCCGACGTCGTCACCCGGTCGTCGGCGGTGAGCGATCGGAATCCTGAAGTCGCCGAGGCGGTCCGACGCGGCATCCCCGTCTACCGCCGGGCCGAGGCGCTGGCCGCCATCGCCGCCCTCCGGCGTTGCATCGCGGTGGCCGGAACCCACGGGAAGACCACCACCGCCTCCATGCTCGCCCTGATGTTGGTGGAGGCCGGGGTGCGCCCGTCGTTCATCATCGGCGGCGAGGTCAACGAGATCGGCACCAACGCGGTGTGGGACGACGGGGACTGGTTGGTGGTGGAGGCCGACGAGAGCGACGGGACCTTCCTCGCCCTCCAACCCGAGATTGCCATCGTCACCAATGTGGAGGCCGACCATCTCGACCACTACGGCTCCTTCGACGGGGTGAAGACCGCCTTCGAGGAGTTCGTCGCCCACGCGTCGATGCCGCCGGTGGTGGGCGGGGATGACCCGGTGGCCTCCGAGATCGGCCGCCGCCACCACGGCGACACCGTCGGCGTCGGCGCCGACTGCAGCCGGAGGATGGTGAACATCGATCCGTCCCGGAGCTCGATCTCCTTCGATCTGCTCGACGGTGCGGGTGCCCCGCTCGGCCACCTGGCCATCCCCATCCCCGGTCTCCACAACGCCCGCAATGCGGCGGTGGCCACCGCCGCCGCCCTGGTCGCCGGTCTCCCCTTCGACGCCGCCGCCCGGGCCCTGGCCCGTTTCGCCGGCGTCGCTCGACGCTACGAGTTCCGGGGGGATGCCAACGGCGTCACCTTCGTCGACGACTACGCCCACCTGCCGAGCGAGGTCAAGGCGATGTTGGGCGCCGCCCAGGACGGCGGTTGGCAACGGGTGATCGCGGTGTTCCAACCCCACCGGTACAGCCGGACCCGGGCGTTGTGGCAGGAATTCGGCGACGCCTTCGCCGACGCCGACGTGGTGATGGTGACCGACGTCTACGGCGCCGGCGAGGCGCCGATTCCCGGGGTGTCCGGCGAGTTGGTGGTCGAGGCGGTCCGGCAGGCGGACCCGGGCAAGGACGTCCGCTACGTGCCCGGGCGGAGTGAGCTCCGCCAGCTCATCGAAGAGCTGGTCCGACCGGGCGACCTCGTCTTCACCCTCGGGGCCGGTGACCTCACCTCGCTTCCCGACGAACTGCTGGACGATCCGGGATGGTAGGCGGGCGTTGACGGCCACCTCCGACGAGCTGCGCGCCGTTGGAGAGGCGCTGGGGAGCCGGGCCCAACCGAACGCCCCGCTCGGGGTCCGTACCACCTATCGGGTGGGCGGGACCGCCGCCCTCCTGGTGGAGCCGGCCGACGAAGACGAGTTGCTGGCGGTGGCCCGAGCCGTCGACGGGTCCTCGGTCCCGGTGCTGGTCCTCGGCCGGGGCTCCAATCTCCTGGTCGCCGACCGAGGGTTTGCCGGGCTGGTGGTGGTGCTCGGGGACGGCTTCGCCGGGATCGAGGTCGAGGGCAACGAGGTGCTGGCCGGCGCAGCGGTCAGCCTGCCGGTTCTCGCCCGCCGCACCGCCGCCGCCGGCCTCTCCGGGCTGGAATGGGCGGTGGGGGTCCCCGGCTCGGTCGGCGGGGCCGTCCGGATGAACGCCGGCGGGCACGGCTCGGATACCTCCGCCACCCTGGTCAGCTATCGCTGGATCGACCTCCGGACGGCGAGGGCGGCGGAGGCCCCGGCCGACCAGCTGCACATGACCTACCGGCGTACCTCGCTGTCCGCCTCCGACGTGGTGGTGTCGGCCCGGTTCCGGCTGGTCGGCGGTGATCCCGATCTCGGGGCGGCGGCTATCGCCGACATCGTGCGCTGGCGGCGGGCCAACCAGCCGGGCGGGAGCAACGCCGGGTCGGTGTTCACCAACCCGGAAGGCGATTCGGCCGGCCGGCTCATCGAGGAGGCGGGGTTGAAGGGCTTCCGTCTCGGCAGCGCGCAGGTCTCCGAGAAACACGCCAACTTCATCCAGGCCGACGAGGGCGGCTCGGCGGACGACGTGGCCGTCCTGATCGCGCAGGTCCAGGCGAAGGTGGCGGCCACGACCGGTGTCGCCCTCACCACCGAGGTGCGGATGGTCGGCTTCGACTCCGCGACACCGGACCAGCCGTGACGCCGCCCGCCCGCCGCCCGCCGGGTCCCCGGCCGCCCATCGACCCGCGGATCCGTCAGCGCCGCCAGGCGGTCCAGCGCGGCGCCGGCCGGCGCCGGCTGCGGGTCGTGATCGCGGTGGTGGTGGTGGCGGTGATCATCGGCGGGGGACTCGCCCTCCTCCACACCTCGTTCTTCTCGGCGCGGGTGGTGACGGTGACCGGTGCCCATGCCCACACCCCTACCGCCGACATCGTCAACGCCGCCGGCCTGGGCCATCGGCCGTTGTTGGTCAACGTGAACGCGGGCGCCGCCGAGGCCGGCATCCGGGCCCTCCCGTTCATCCGTACCGCCCAGGTCACCCGGCACTGGCCCGACGGGGTGCAGGTGACGGTGACCGAACGGGTGCCGGTGGCGGTGGTGGCCGGCGCGTCGGGCTCCTGGGCCCAGGTGGACGCCACCGGGCGGGTCCTGGCTGTGCAACCGACCCGGCCGCCGGGGCTGGTGCAGCTGGTGGTCACCGCGCCCACCGGCCCGGTGTCACCCGCCCGGCTTGGACAGGCATTGCCGTCGTTGGCCGATTCCGGTCTGCAGGTATGCAAGACGCTGCCCCTGGCGTTTTCCGCCCAGGTGGTCTCGGTCAACGTGGCGCCGGACCGAACTGTCGACCTCGCCCTCAACTCGGGACTCACGGTGGTGATGGGCACCGTCTCCGATCTCACCGTGAAGTACCAGGACGTGGCCAGCATCATCGCCCACGCATCACTCAAGGGAATGAAAACCATTGACGTAACTGTTCCCGGGGCGCCCACCGTGAGTTGACGGGCACCATCCCTCACCTGGGAGTCGAGACGAATTAAGCTCTTGACAACGTCGAGGTTGCTTGACCAGGTACTCCATGAACCGTATCGTTATGACGAACTCGCTGGTTGGAACGGTTTCAACCTTTGGTCGAGGGTAAGGGAATACATGACCGTTCCTGCTCAGAACAATTACTTCGCCGTCATCAAGGTGGTAGGGGTGGGAGGCGGCGGCGTGAACGCCGTCAACCGAATGATCGACGCCGGATTGCGCGGGGTCGAGTTCATCGCTACCAACACCGACGCCCAGGCGCTCCTGATGAGCGACGCCGATCTCAAGCTGGACATCGGCCGTCAGCTGACCCGGGGGCTGGGTGCCGGAAGTGACCCCGAAATCGGGCGGTTGGCAGCCGAGGAACACCGGTCGGAGATCGAGGAGGCGCTGAAGGGCGCCGACATGGTGTTCATCACCGCCGGCAAGGGTGGCGGCACCGGCACCGGCGCCGCCCCGGTGGTGGCGGAGATCGCCAAGAGCCTGGGCGCCCTCACCATCGGCGTCGTCACCCGTCCGTTCACCTTCGAGGGCCGTCGCCGCTCGGTGCAGGCCGAAGCCGGCATCCAGAACCTCAAGGAGAAGGTCGACACCCTCATCATCATCCCCAACGACCGGTTGCTGACGGTGTCGAGCGAGAAGACCTCCATGGTCAACGCGTTCAAGATGGCCGACGAAGTCCTCATGCAGGGCGTCCAGGGCATCACCAGCCTGATCACCATTCCCGGTTTGATCAACACCGACTTTGCCGACGTGAAGATGATCATGAGCAATGCCGGCACCGCCATCATGGGGATCGGCTCGGCCACCGGTGAGGGGCGGTCGGTGAACGCCGCCCGGGCCGCCATCACCAGCCCGCTGTTGGAGGCGTCAATCGAAGGCGCCCGAGGCATCCTTCTCAACATCGCCGGCGGCCCCGATCTCGGGCTCTTCGAAGTCAACGAGGCTGCCGAGATCATCCACGGGGTGGCCCATCCCGATGCCAACATCATCTTCGGCAGCGTGATCGACGAGGAGATGGGCGACGAAGTCCGGGTCACCGTGATCGCCGCTGGATTCGAACGCTGGGAGTCGGGCGGCCGGGGTTCGGCCGAGCCGGCCCACACCAACGCCGGCCGGGACGAGGGTCACAGCAAGGTGCTCGGTTTGGAGACGGCCCACGAGGACATCTTCGCTTCGCCGACCGATGACGACCTCGACCTCGGGGACGACGACTTCGACGTCCCGTCCTTCCTTCGCTGACCCGGAGCCGCACGCCAGTCATCGTCACCGTCGCCGGAGACATCCGGGCGGGGTGGTCGGACCGCTCGCATGGGGATCAACGGTGGTCGGCGGGGGCCGGGGATCCGCTCGACCGGTTCGCCGCCCAGGCGTCCGGGGGCGGTCCCGTCCGCTGGCGCCTCCACCGACTCCGGCAAGTCCACGGAGCCGAGATCCGTATCATCAGCGACACCGGCACCGGGACAGGGCGCGACGATGACCCGGCTGACCGGTTCCCGGAGGGTGACGGGTTGGTGTCGGTCTCCCCGTCGGTGGGTCTGGTGGTGCTGACCGCCGACTGCGCGTCGATCGCGCTGGGGAGCGACGAAGGAGTGTTCGCCGCCGTCCACGCCGGATGGCGGGGCCTGCGGGAGGGCGTCGTCGAAGCCGCCGCCGCCGCCATGCGCGGCCTCGGGGCCACCACCGTCCGCGGCGCGGTGGGTCCCACCATCCATGCCGAGTGCTACCCGTTCTCCGCGGTGGATCTGGACTCGGTGGCCTCGAGGTACGGCGACAGCGTCCGCTCGGTGACGGCGACCGGTCATGCGGCGCTGGACCTGCCCGCCACCGTCGCCGCCGCCTTCCAGGCGGCCGGCGTGGAGGCTGTCCCCGGTGTCGATGGGTGCACGTCCTGCGATGAGCGGTACTTCTCGCATCGGGGGCGGGCGGAGGTGGAACGCCAGGCGCTGCTGGTGTGGTCGACGGCCGGGGACCACCGGTGACCACCCCGACCGGGTTCCGGGCCGAGGACGTCGCCGACCGCCTGGCCGGGGTCCGCCAACGCATCGCTTCGGCCACCTCGGACCCGTCGTCGGTGACCGTGATCGCGGTGACCAAGGGTTTCGGCGACGACGCGGTGCGGGCCGCCCTCGGGGCCGGCATCGTCGACATCGGGGAGAACTACGCCGACGAGCTGGTGGCGAAGGCCGCGGCCATCGATGACCGCGAGGCGGTGCCCCGGTGGCACTTCCTGGGCTCCATCCAGCGGAACAAGGTCGCCCGGCTCGCCCCCCTGGTGGCGTGCTGGCAGGGGGTCAGCCGCCTGGAGGAGGGACGGGCCATCGCCAAGCGGCGGCCGGGGGCGGGGGTGCTCATCCAGGTGGATATCGCCGGGATCCCGGGCCGGGGCGGCTGCGAGCCGGCGGGCGTCCCCGGGTTGGTGTCGGCCGTCCGCGACCAAGGTCTGGCGGTGGCCGGCCTGATGGCCGTCGGGCCGCCGGGCCCACCGGAGGGTTCCCGAGCCGGGTTCCGGGCGGTGACCGCGCTGGCCGACCGGCTTGACCTGCCGGTTCGTTCCCTGGGAATGACCGAGGACCTCGAGGTGGCGGTGGCGGAAGGGTCGACGATGGTGCGCATCGGAAGGGGTCTTTTCGGGGACCGTCCCGCCAGAGACTGACCCGCCGGGTATCCACCCACCGTGCGAGTCAGGCACTACGCTGTCGATCGGAGGGAAAGATGGCAGCCTCATTCATGAAGAAGACGATGGCCTATCTCGGCCTCGTCGATGACGACTACGACGACTACGACTACGACGAGCCGCGTGGCCCGGCGGCGATCAGTCACGCCCCCCAGCGTCCGAGGCGGATGGACGAGCGGGACGACCCGATGCCCGCCGTCTCCCCCAGCCGGATCCGGACCCTCCCGCTGGAGGAGCCGCCCGGCCCGGTCCCGGTCGCCCAGCAGCCGACCATCGCCGCCCGCCCGTCGTCCATCCGGCCCATATCCGCGGAGGCCGCCGGGGCCAAGGTCCACGTGGTGGCGCCCAACCGGTTTGCCGATGCCCAGGAGATCGCCAACCGGCTGATGGCCAACCAACCGGTGATCGTCAACCTCCAGAACGGCGACCGTGACCTCCAGCGGAGGATGATCGACTTCTGCAGCGGGGTCACCTATGCATTGGCCGGCGGGATGGAGCGGGTGGCCGACGAAGTGTTCCTACTCACGCCCTCCAATGTGAAGGTGTCGGAAGAGGAGCGGGCGCGTTTGACCGAGCGGGGTCTGGTAAACCCCTGAACCGTCCGGCGGACCCTGCCGGGATAGTCTGAGCAGCCATGTTGCGTTTGATCGGTTACCTGCTCGAGATCTATGTCTTCGTGTTGATCGCCTACTCGCTGCTCAGCTGGGTGCAGCCCCGCTACGACTCGCCGATCCGCCGGATCCAGAAGGTGCTCGCCGCGGTGTGCGATCCGGTCCTCAATCTGGTGCGCCGGGTGATTCCCACCGCCCGCATCGGGGGGGTCGGACTCGACCTGTCGGTCCTGGTGGTCATCCTGGTCATCCAGGTGATCATTCTTCCCCTGGTGCTGGGATGAAACGGCGGAAGGACCGCCAGGACGCCGAAGACGGGGCGCCTGCGGACCCCGAAATTCCATCCACGGGCCATCAGCCCAGCCCAGCTAGCATGGCGGGCATGGCTTCGTCACAATCAGCACTTGATTCACTACGGACCGTCGAGTTCCGCGAGACCCTCAAGGGATACCACCGGGATGACGTGGACGAGTACCTGGAGAAGGCCGCGGTCGAGGCTGAAGGGTTGCAGGAGCAGCTCCGCCAGGCCAACGAGCGGCTCCGCCAGGCCGGGGAGCGCATCTCCCAGCTGGAGTCGGCCGAGCCGCGTCCGGCGGCCGCCGCCGCCGCTCAGGATGCGGGACTGGCCGACGAGACCCTGCAGCGCACCCTGCTGCTGGCCCAGAAATTCGTCGACGAGACCAAGGCCGACGCCGAGTCCCGGGCGTCCAAGCTGGTGGCCGAGGCCGAGGCTCACGCCCGCAGCGTCCGGGCCACCGCCGAGTCGAACGTGGCCCAGATCACCGCGGATTCCGAGCGCCGGTTGCGGGAGGAAGTCACCCGCCTCGAAGGGATCCGAGTGCAGCTCACCGGCGACGTGGAGGCCATGGCCCGCCATCTCGAGGCCGAGCGCCAGCGGTTGCGGGCCGCCCTCACCGAAGTCATCAAGTGGGTGGACGACAACGTGCAACCCGCGGCCGCCCTGGCCGGGCGACCCGCCGCCTCCGCCGCCCAACCGGCGGGCGGATCCTCCGAGCGTCCGGCACCGGGGTCACCGGCCGGCCAACCCCGGCCTCCGGCCCCCGAGACCAACCAACCGGCGGGCGCCCGGAGCATGCCCAAGTCGGGAGAGGCGGCCCCGGCCCGTCCGAGCTGAGCGCCACCGCCGTACCGCTCGGGCCTCCATCGGCGGGTGGCTCGGGCGTTCAGGTGCTCCCGGGCCGCTGAACAGGGGTAATCATCCCCGTCCTCGGCGGTGCCGACTGAAGCTCGGTGTTCACCCGCTATGGTGCCCGGCACGGTCTGTGGCTTTCCGGATTGCCGGGCCCGGTTGGGCACGGTATCGTCACCCGCTCACCACAATGGAGATTCACGGATTTTTTCGGACCCAATCGGGTCATGGCGGGTGCGGTCGGTGCCTGAGGAGGTTGTAGGAATGACGACGAAGAAGCGGGCGCCTGTGGTGAAAGCGGCGCCGGCGCGCAAGGGGACCAAGCCGGTGACCCCGGCCAAGAAGACCGCCCCCGCCCGCAAGGCGGCTCCGGCCAAGAAGGCGCCCCCGGCCCGCAAGACCGCTCCGGCCAAGAAGGTGACCCCGGCCAAGAAGACCGTCCCCGCCCGCAAGGCGGCTCCGGTCAAGAAGACGGCTCCGGCCAAGAAGGTGACCCCGGCCAAGAAGACGGCCCCCGTCACCAAGGCGGCCCCGGCCCGCAAGACGGCTCCGGCCAAGAAGGCGGCCCCGGCCGCCCCGCCGGCCCCCAAGCGGCCGACCATCGGCCCCTACGCCAAGGAGCCCAAGTTCCTCGAGGAGCAGCGGCTGTTGCTGCTCGAAGAGCGGGCGGTGGCCCAGGGCCAGGCGGAGGATCTCCGGGCTGAAGCCGATTCCCTGGCCCAGGAACGCGAGCCCGGCGACGTGCAGTTCGACGCCGAAGGTGGCGAGGGGGGAACGGTGGCGGTCGACCGGGAGCGGGATCTGGCCCTCTCCGCCCAGGCCCAGGCGGCGGTGGAAGAGATCGACGACGCGCTGGAGCGCATCGCCCGGAAGACCTACGGCGCCTGCGAGCGTTGTTACCAGTCGATTCCGAAGGCCCGGCTCCGGGCCCTGCCCTATGCCCGGCTGTGCGTGGCCTGTAAGAGCGGGGGGCTGTCGCGACGCTGACCAGCAATGCCGAATCGGGCACGGTTCGACAGGGTGCTCCCGCCGGCGCATCCCTCCGGCTGGTCGGCGCTGTCGCGGTTGCCGGAGTGGTGGTGCTCGTCGATCAGCTGACCAAATGGTGGGCCGTCGGCCGCCTGGACACCGGCCCGATCCACGTGGTCTGGAAACTCGACCTGGCGTTGAGCCGGAACACCGGCTCGGCGTTCAGCCTGTTCCAGGGGGACGCCGCGGTGCTGGTGGTGATCGCCGTCATCCTGGTCTCGGTGCTGCTGGTGCTGGTCTATCGCTCCCCGTCCTTGTCCCGGGCCGCCGTCTTTGGGCTGATCATCGGGGGGGCGGTGGGCAACCTGTCTGACCGGCTGTTCCGCGGCGATCACGGCGCGGTGGTCGACTTCATCGACTTCCACTTCTGGCCGACCTTCAACGTGGCCGACGCCTGCATCGTGGTCGGTTGCCTGCTGCTGGCCGTCTCCCTGTTTCGCCGGCCGCCGGCATCGTGAGCCAGCTCTCCATCTCGGTGCCGTCGTCCCTCGACGGGGTCCGGGTCGATCGGGCGGTGGCGCTGCTGGCCGACATCTCCCGCTCGGCGGTCGACCAGCTGGTGGCGTCCGGGCGGGTCCAGGTGGAAGGGGAGACGGTGCACGCCCGGAGCCGCCCCCTCCGGGAGGGCGAGCTGCTGGCGGTGGAACTCGGCGAAGAGGAGCCGGTCCCCGCTCCCGAGGCCGATCCCACGGTGGCCTTCGAGGTGGTCCATGACGACGCCGACATCGTGGTGGTGGACAAGCCCGCCGGCCTGGTGGTGCACCCGGGAGCCGGGCACCGGACCGGCACCCTGGTCAACGGGATGCTGGCCCGCTACCCGGAGCTGGCCGGGTTGGCCGGCGAGCCGGGGTCCGACCCCGACCGGCCCGGCATCGTCCACCGGCTCGACCGGGGCACGTCGGGGCTCCTGGTGGTGGCCCGCTCACCCGACGCCTACCGCTCGCTGGTGGCCCAGCTCGGAGACCGGACCGTCTCCCGCCACTACCGGGCCCTGGTGCTGGGCGAGGTCGACGGCGAGTCCGGGGTGGTGGATGCTCCCATCGGTCGCTCGGTGACCTCACCCACCCGGATGTCGGTGTCGCGGAAGGGGAAAGAGGCCCGCACCCGCTACCGGGTGGAGCAGCGGTTCACCGAGCCGGTCCCGGCCACCTTGCTGGAGGCCACCCTGGAGACCGGCCGGACCCATCAGATCCGGGTCCACCTCTCGGCCATCGGCCATCCGGTGGTCGGTGACGGGGTCTACGCTCGGGGGAGGTCGCTGCCCGGGGCCACCGTCACCCGCCCGTTCCTCCACGCCTATCAGCTGGCCTTCGACCATCCCCGCTCCGGGGAGCGGATGACCTGGACGTCGGAGCTCCCCGCCGACCTCCGCGCCGAACTCGATCGGCTGTCGGCCTAGTCATTCCCGGGCGGGTGCAACTCCCGCCGGTCGGTGGAGGGTCAGGCGGCTTCGTGGGCGGCTTCGAGGGCCTGGCTGTCGGCCAGGATCTCCAGCGCCTCGGCTTCAGCTTGGCGCACCTTGCGGACGCCGACCCCGAGTCGTTCGGCCGTCGTCTGGAGCGACGCCGGATCCGACCCGTCGAATCCGAACCGGTTGCGGATCACCGCCCGCTGCAGGTCGGTGAGGCGGTCCACCGCGTTGCGTACCAACCCGAAGGTGAGCTCGGAGGCCACGTCGTCCTCGAACTCGTTGCTGTCCGTCGACACCAGGTCTCCGAGCGTGGAGGTGGAGTCGGTGGTGGCGGGCTGGTCGAGGCTGGCCACCACCCGGGCCACCCGGGTGAGGTCGGCCCGCATGTCCGCGGTGGTGTTGGTGGCGTTGTCCAACTCGTCGTCGGTGGGGGCCCGCTGCAACTGATGGGTGAGCTCCCAGGTCGCCGCCTCGACCTGCTGGTTGCGCTCCGCCACCTCCATCGGGAGACGGATGGTGCGACCGTGCTGCTGGACCGCCCGCTGGAGAGCCTGGCGGATCCACCAGGTGGCGTAGGTGGAGAACCGGAAGCCGCGCTCCCAGTCGAACTTGTCGACCGCCCGCATCAGACCGAAGGTGCCCTCCTGGATGAGATCGGGGAGATCGACGCCCCGGTCCTGGTAGCGACGGGCCCAGTGGATGACCAGCCGCAAGTTGGCCGCGGCCATCTCCTTGCGGGCCTCTTCGTCTCCGGCCGCCACCCGCTTGGCCAACTCGGTCTGGGCTTCGTGGTCGGGAAGCGGATGATGGTCGAGGTCGCGGAGGAACAGGCCCAGGCTGTCAGCGTCCGCGCTGCGGCTCCGGGCCGCCGCCGGGGTGGCGGCGCGCTCTTTCCCCTTGCTCGCCGGGGTGCTCGTCTTGTCCTGACCCTTACCGGTCAACGTGCGGGATGCCATGCCTTAATTCACCCTCCTGATGTGGGTTTCCAATGCTTTCAACGCCGGGAAAGCGTCGGACATTCCTGCCGTGGCCAGGCGTTGGCGAGATCCACTGGTCGGAGAGTTACCCACTTCCCCGCCGGTTTGCACATCGGCCGGAGAACTGGTCGGCTGTCGCTATGAATTCCCAGGGTAATCGCTGTTTCCTCGTACGTCATGGCGAGACCGAGTGGAGCCTCGGCCGCCGGCACACCGGGCGGACCGACCTGCCCCTGCTGCCCGTCGGGACGGTCCAGGCCGAGGCCCTCGCGCCCCGGCTGGCCGACCATAGCTTCAGCCGGGTGTTGACCAGCCCGTTGCTGCGGGCCCGGGAGACCAGCCGGCTGGCCGGGCTCGGGGAGCAGGCGGAGGTCGACCCCGACCTCGCCGAGTGGGACTACGGCGAGTTCGAGGGACTGACAACGGCCGAGATCCTCGACCGGCGGCCGGGGTGGGACCTCTTCACCCACGGGGCGCCGGGGGGTGAGACCACCCCGGAGGTGGGGAGCCGGGTCGACCGGGTGATCGAGCGGATCCGGGCCACCGACGGCGATGTGCTGTGCTTCGCCCACGGCCACCTGCTCCGGGTGCTGGCTGCCCGCTGGCTCGGCCTCGACCCCGGGGAGGGCAGGTGCTTCACTCTCGACCCGGCGTCGATCAGCATCCTCGGCTGGGAGCGGGCCCAACCGGTGGTGATCCTCTGGAACCTCAGCTGAGCTTGGGAAAGACGATCTTGGGGGGCGCGCCGCCCGGTTGGCGGTCGACGGGCCGGACGGGGGACAGCAACTCCCCCCGGAAGGTCCGCCGGGGCCCCGTCCAGCGGGCGGGAGGCGCGTCGAGCTTGGTGGCCAGGCCGTAGGCGACCGCCTCATAGTTGACCCGCCACCCCCGGAAGTGGTTCCAGGCCTCGTCCATCGGACGGGGGGTCGGATAGCCGTTCTCCCGGAGGTGGCCATAGGCGGCTTCGAATTCCTCCCGGGGTAGTTCGATCGGGTCGTCCGGGTCCGGGTCGGGATCGAAGGGGATGGCGACGACCCGGGCGATGTCCCGGAGGCAGGTGAAGCCCATCCGCAGGCACATCCGGGCTTCGATGGGGGCGCCGTCGGGGTTGACGGCCAGCGAGATGGCTGCCGAGTCCATGACCGCCACCAGGCTGATGATCCAGGAGTTCTGGGGCCGGGGGGAGCGGAGGTACATCAACGACTGGTAACTGGTGTGGCTCTCGGCCACGTCGGCCCCCCAGCGCTCCCAGTCCGAGTAGAGGGCGGGGAGATTGCCGATGGTCCCGACCAGCTGGTGGCGGAGGAGGATCTCCGGCCCCCAGGCCGGCGAGCCGGCCCGGCTTTCCAGCAACGTCACGAAGGTCTCCCGGCGGTTGTAGGCGCTGTAGAGGGTGGGCAGATAGGCGATCTGCAACGCCACCAGCACCATCCCGGTGGCCCCGGCGAAGAAGTCGACGGCCTGGTAACCGCCGCCGCCGTGGACGAATCCGAGGGTCGACACCGATGCCCCGGCCTCGAGGAAGGCCTGGCTCCAGCCGGACCCGCCGAGGCCCCAGATGAACAGCGCGTACCCGAGGACTGCGGTTCCCAGCCAGGTGGCCAACAGGACCATGAGGGCGACGGGCTCGCTGATGGACAGGATCCGGTCCTTGCCCGGGTAGGTCTTGGCCAGCTGGGAGAGATGGCGGAACCCCGACCGCACCCACGCCATGGGTATGGCGACCAGACTGGCCGCCGCCCGGGGGACGATCAGCACCCGGATGACACTGGCGGCGTCGATGGTCAGCACCACGATGCCGAGCACCAACACCAGATCGTTGCCCGCCGTCATCGGTGGAAGGGGTCGCCCGGCTAGGTGGAGCTCTTGGGCAGCGCCGACACCCGGCCCTGGGCGCGCCGCACCATGTCGGCCAGGTTGAAGGAGTCGAGGTGGGTGCGCATGTGTTCGCCGACGTCAGCCCACACATCCAACAGGATGCACTGGCCCTCGTGATCACACGCGCCGTTTTCGTGGGGGAGGCCGAAGTCGCCGGCCACGATGGGGCCGTCGACGGCACTGACGATCTGGGACAAGGTGATCTCGTCCGGCGTGCGGGCGAGCACGTAACCGCCCCCCACCCCGCGCTTCGAGCGCACCAGGCCCGCGCCTTTCAGGGCCAGCAGGATCTGTTCGAGGTAGGGCTGGGGGAGACCCGTCCGCTCGGCGATGTCCCTGACCGCGGTGGGGCCGTCGCTCTCCGCGTGCAGCGCCAGCGACAGCAGCGCCCGGCTGGCATAGTCACCCCGAGTCGAAACCTTCACGTAGTCATGCTATTGCCTGGCAACGCCCGGCACGCTGTTCGGGGGTGGACTCCCAGGTGAGGGCGCGAAGGGCGGATCAGTGCCCGCCGAGTCTTCCGGCGGCCAGGTCTTCGGCCATCGCCCAGCCGAAGGTGACCAGGCGACCGCCCGACGACGGGTCGTTCTTCTCGAAGAAGACGATCACCTCCTCGGGTACCGGGCTCTTCGAACCGCCGACGTCGAACCCGCCCGACTCGCACCCGTCGCCCTCGATGAGGAAGGTGCGGTCGTCGATACGGGCCTCGCAGCCGAACCGCTTGGCCAGACGGCGTCCCCAGGCCCTCTCCTCCCCGGTGGCCTTGTGATCGGGCCCCGGAACCACGTCGGTGAGGCCGGCAAACGCCCGGAAGCCCTCGGGGGCCAGGAGGCGGGTGCCGACCAGGACATCTTCATCGGGGAAGGCCAGCAGCGCCCGACGGTACTTGTCGCCCATCATCGCCCGCAGGACGGTGTCGGCCCGGGCGGTGCGCTCGATGGTGCCCACTCCGATCAGGAGCGACGGGGTGCCCCCGATCCGCTCCAGAGTGGAGAACGAATAGCCCCTGAGCTTGTTGCCCTCCCGGGCCCGGGTGACCAGCACCCATTCCTCGCGCTGTTTCGACAGGAAGCCGATATCGAAATGCGGTTCTCGCACCGCGCAGAGATCGGCCATTTCGGCCAACTCGGCGTCGCTCAGTGATGTGCAGTCCTTGGTCTCCACCTGAATGGACATAAGCCGTTCCATACTCCTCATTTGCCCTGCGGCCTCAGCCGGCGACTCGGGTCCGCCACGGGGCACCCAGAGCACCCCCAGCACGGGCCCTCGATGCTCCTGAGCGGGAGCCGCCCCGCAATTTTACGGGATTTGACGGCACTTGTCCCATTCAGGCTCGCCAGCTTGCCTCCGGCCCGCCTCCGCTCGGCGGGCGCCGGTGACGAAAAGCGGTTGTGGCCAGGGAGTTCCTCCTCGGCGACCCGCGGCGATCAACGCAGGATCGCGTTCGGACCGAGGAGCACCCGCAGCTCACCGATGAGTCCGCGCCGGCTGTCCACCCGGAACTCGGACGGCAGGCGGAGGACTTTCTGGCCGACGTGGAGAAAGACCGGGGAGTCGCCCGGGTGCTCGGAGAGGAGCCGTTTCAGGGCGCTGACGGTGGTGTCGGTCAGGGCGTTGACCGGAAGCGAGATCCGGAGGTCGATGGTGCCGTCGACAGCCAGATTGGGGCGCTGCACCTCGAGGCACACCAGCTTCACCTGATCGTCACGCATGTCGATCCGGCCCTTCACCAGCACGATGGCGTCGTCGTCGAGCAGGGCTCCGTACTCGCTCATGGTCTTGGGGAACACGAAGACGTCGATGGACGCCTGCAGGTCCTCGAGCACGAAGCTGGCCATCAGGTCGCCCTTTTTGGTGTACCGGCGGGACAGCTCGGTGATGACCCCGCCGGCCAGGCGCACCTGGCCCTCGTTCCCGTAGCTGCCCGGGCTGAAACTGCCGTCGGCCCCCATCGGCTCGAGGTCGGCGTTGCGGAGTTCGGCCAGGGTGCAGTCGGTGAGCCGGGAAAGCGACCCTTCCAGACCCATCAGCGGATGGTCACTGATGTAGAGCCCGAGCATCTCCTTTTCGAAGGCGAGCCGTTGGGTCTTCTCGAACTCGACATCGGGAATCGGGGTCCGGGTGTCGCCGAACCCCATGGTGAGTCCGTCGGACTCCTCTTCGAGCGAGGCGAACAGCGAGACGACCCCGGCGTCGTGCTGGCGGCGGCGCTCCACGGTGAGGTCGCAGATCTCTTCGAAGACCAGGCAGAGCCCCCGCCGCGGGTGGCCGAGGGAGTCGAAGGCCCCGGCTTTGATCAACGACTCGATGGTCCGCTTGTTGAGCACCTGAGGGTCGACCCGCTGGCAGAAGTCGTAGAAGTCGACGAAGGGTCCGTTCTTCTCCCGTTCGGCCACGATGTGACTCACCAGGCCCTGTCCGACATTCCGGATGGCGGCCATCCCGAAGGTGATGTCGCCCAGCGCTCCCTGGTCGGATCCGTCCCGCCTCGAGTAGTCGGCGGCGAAGTCGGACAGCGAGCGGTTGACGTCGGGGACCAGCACCTGGATCCCGCGCGAGCGGCACTCGGCCAGGTACACCGCGGTCTTGTCCTTGGTGTCCTTGACCGAGGTGAGCAGGGCGGCCAGGTACTCGACCGGGTAGTGGGCCTTCAGCCACGCCGTCTGATAGGCGATGTAGCCGTAGCCGTAGGCGTGGGACTTGTTGAAGGCGTAGTCGGCGAACGGTTCGATGATGTCGAACAGCTCGGTGCCGAGTTCCTTGCCGTAGCCCTGGGTCTCGCAGCCGATGACGAACTTCTCCCGCTCGGCGGCGATGAGCACCCGGTTCTTCTTGCCGCAGGCCTTGCGGAGGTTGTCCGCCTCCTCCAGCGTGTAGCCGGCGAACTTCTGGGCCACCCGCATGACCGACTCCTGGTACAGCATGAGCCCGTAGGTGTCGCCGAGGATCTCCTCCATGTCCGGGTGGAGATAGGTCAGCGTCTTGCGGCCGTTCTTGAGCTCGGGGTAGTCCTTGTGCATGTTGGCCGCCATCGGCCCGGGCCGGTAGAGGGCCACCAACGCGGCCACGTCGTCGAAGCTGGTGGGGGCAAGGGAGCGCATGGTCGAGCGCATCGCTGCGCCCTCCAGCTGGAACACCCCCATCGAATCACCCCTGCGCAGCATCGCGAAGGTCGGTTCGTCATCGAGGGGGATGGCGTCGATGTCGGGGCGCTCCCCGGTGGAGATCTGGATGAGGTCGAGGGCCCGCTCGATGACCGACAGGTTGCGGAGGCCGAGGAAGTCCATCTTCAACAACCCGAGGTCCTCGACGCCGTGCATCTCGTACTGGGTGACGATCGGGGCGTCCTCGGGATTGTCGCTGTCCGGCTTGCGCTGGATGGGGACGTACTCGGTGAGGGGCTGGTCGGTGATGACCACCGCGGCGGCGTGGATGCCGTCCTGACGGCGGAGGCCCTCGAGGCCCTTGGCCACGTCGATGACCTCTTTGGCCTCCGGGTCGGATTCGTACATGGTGCGGAGCTCGCCGGCGGCGTGGAAGCCGTCCTCGAACCCCTCGGTCTTGGTCAGGCAGGCGCCCAACGGGGTGTCGCGGCCCATCAGCAACGGCGGCATCGCCTTGGCGATCTTGTCGCCCACCACGTAAGGCTTGCCCAGCACCCGGGCGGCGTCCCGCACCGCCGCTCGCGCCTTGATGGTCGAGAAGGTGACGATCTGGGCCACGTGGTCCGAGCCGTAGCGGTCGGCGGCGTACTTGATCATGTCGCCGCGGTAGCGCTCGTCGAAGTCCATGTCGATGTCGGGCATCTGGGCCCGGCCCGGGTTGAGGAAGCGCTCGAACATCAGGTCGTAGCGGATGGGATCGAGGTCGACGATCTTCAGGCAGTAGGCCACACAGCAGCCGGCCGCCGAACCCCGCCCCGGGCCGACCCGGATCCCGCTCGATCGGGCGAAGCGGATGAGGTCCCACACCACCAGGAAGTAGGCGGAGAAGCCCATGTCGCCGATGACCCTGAGCTCGTAGTCGAGCCGGTCGAGGACGTCGGCGGGGAGGGGGTGGCCGTAGCGCTCCTTGGCCCCCTCGATGGTCAGGTGGCGGAGATACTGGGCGGAGCGCACCTCGTAGGAGTCGCCGACGAACTCGTCGGGGACCGGGAACTGGGGCAGGCTCGGGTGGCCGAACTCGATCTCCACGTTGGCCCGCTCGGCGATCAGCAGGGTGTTGTCGCAGGCCTCGGGGAGCTCGGCGAACAGGTGGCGCATCTCCGATGCCGACTTCAGGTAGTGCTCCTCCCCCTCGAACTTGAAGCGCTTGGGGTCGGCGATGAGGGCACCGGTCTGGACGCAGAGCAGGGCGTCGTGGGCGACGTGGTCTTCGCGGTGGGTGTAGTGGCTGTCGTTGGTGGCCAGCAGCGGAGCCCCGATCCGCCGGGCGATCTCCACCAGCGCCGGGTTGGTCTTGGCCTGCTCGGGGAGCCCGTGATCCTGGAGCTCGACGAAGAGGTTGTCCTTGCCGAAGATGTCCTGGAGCCGGGCGGCCAGGCTCTCGGCCTTCACCTGATCGTTGGCCAGCAGGGCCTGGAGGACGACCCCGCCCAGGCACCCGGTGGTGGCGATGAGGCCGGAGTGATGCCGTTCGAGGAGCTCCCAGTCGACCCGGGGCTTGTAGTAGTAGCCCTCGAGATAGGCGGCCGAGGACAGCTTCAGCAGGTTCCGGTATCCGGCGGTGGTCTCGGCCAACAGGGTGAGGTGGTAATACAGCTTCTCCCCGCCGTCGACGTCGCCTCCGGTGTCGTCGAGCTTGCCCCGTCGCACCGGCCGATCGAGCCGGGACTCGCCGGCCATGTAGGCCTCGGTGCCGATGACCGGGTTGATGCCGGCCGCCCGGCAGGCGGCGTAGAAGTCGAGGACGCCGTACATGTTCCCGTGGTCGGTGATCCCGAGGGCCGGTTGGCCGTCCTCCACCGCCGCCTGGACCAGGTCATCGACCCGAGCGGCACCGTCGAGCATCGAGAACTCGGTGTGGGTGTGCAGGTGTGTGAACGACCGTGATGCCAACGAACTGGCGCCTTTCTCGTCATGGCGACGCCAGCTGTCCCAGGTTCTCCACAGGCTGTGGAGGAGTTACAGCTGTGTGATTCCGACCATATCACCACACCCGTGGGTGAACGTCGGTCATCGGTAGGTGGGAGGGACCCCGATTACCCGGTGGTGACGGCGGGCGGGTCAGTGTGGAAATCGATGGCCACGTCGGCATGATCCTCCGGGTTGACCCGGACGGCGACGATGGCATGGGGGGGCCTGGACCTGGTTGAGCTTCATCCCCGGGATACTCTGCTGGAAGGTCGCCGGTAGGGCGGGATGCCGTCGACCTCGACTTCGACGACCACGTCGCAGAACGGGGCAGGAAGGGCCGCCGGCCGGATGCTCCAGCTGCTTCCGGCCCCTTCGATGCTCAGGACCTCGCCCTGGCCGAGCGGTCCGGCCGCCAGACTCTTCGGGTCGACGCCGGAGGCGGACCGCTCCGGAAAGACCATCGACTTCGGCTTGGCGTTCTTGTGTCCGAACATGCCCATCGCCATTCCCCCTCAGAGATAGGTCCCGGGCCGGGAGGGCGCGCCGCCCCCCGCGGGCAGGGCCTGCTGGCGCATCTCGTCGAGCTGGGCTCGGGCCGCCACCTGCTGGGCGACCAGGGTGGCCTGGATCCCGTGGAAGAGCCCTTCGAGCCAGCCCACTAGTTGGGCCTGGGCGATACGCAACTCGGCATCGGACGGGGTGGGGGAGTCGAACGGGATCGACATCCGGTCGAGTTCGGCGGCCAGGTCGTCGGAGAGCCCGTCGGCCAGCTCGCGGACCGACTGCTCGTAGATCTCCCGGAGCCGGACCCGGCTGTTTTCGTCCAACGGAGCTTGGCGCACCTCCTCGAGGAGCTGTTTGACCATGGACCCGATCCGGAGCAACTTGGCCGGCTTCTCGATCGACTCGGTCCGCTTCTCTTCGGCCTCCCCTTCGGGCGGCATCCCCGGCGCCGCGCCGTCGACGGGGTCGACGACCTCGGGGGTGAGTGCCGGGGGATGCCCGGCCGGGGCGGTGGGGTCGCTGGCCATCTTCAGATACTGCCACCGGCGATGGCCACCAGGGGCACCAGCATTTCGTCGGCGGTCAACGACCCGTGCCGGGCGGCCAGGGTGCTCTCGCCGGCATCGGCGGGGTCGAGGAAGGCGACCGGCGCGTGGGGGATGAGGGCGACGTCGCCCAGCCGGTCGATCACCCCGTCCCGGAGGGGCCCGCCGAACCATCCCTCGTCGATGAGCCGGTCCCGGCCCATCACCCAAGTGGTGTCCCGGTAGCGCTCGGAGACGATGGCCAGCAGGTCGTCGGCGGCGCCCGGGCAGGCGTGGAGCCAGCGGAAGCGGCCCTCGCCGGAGAGGAACCGGGTGGCGGCCATCACCTCCCGGCCCAGCAGCTCCACGTTGGCCCCGATGTCGATCTGCCCGTGATCGGCGCTGACCACCAACACCGCTCCGGGCCCCAACGATGAGGCGATGTCGCCCACCAAACGGTCGACCGTTCGCAGCTCGGCGTCGTAGTACGGGCCGATCCCGTGCTCGTGGGCCACCTTGTCGATGCCGTCGTAGTAGGCGTAGACGAACGGCTCCCCGGCCGCCACCAGCCGCCCGACTTCGACGATGAGCGAGGAGGTGACCTTGTAGCCGGCCAGCGGGGAGGCCCCGAGATGGGCGGCGGTGAACCCGGTGCCACCGAACTCGCCGCGGGAGACCACCGGTACCGGTCGGGAGGCGCCCGGGAACGGTGGGTACGGCTGGTAGGTCGAAGCCGGCAACTCCTGGCGGGCGTCCCGCGGCCGGTTGATCCCGACCGTCCACCGGAGGGCGTTCATGATCTCGGCGTCGGCGGTGGCCAGCCGGTAGCCCAGGAGGCCGTGATCGGAGGGCGGGCGCCCGGTGGCGATCGAGGTGAGCGCGCAGGCGGTGGTGGTCGGGGTCACCGAGGTGATCGATCGCTCGATGCCGGCGGCTCCGCTCAAGGTCGGCGCCAGTTGGCTCCGGGCGGTGAGCTGCTGCCAACCCAGGCCGTCGACGATCAACAGGACGATCTGGCGCGCCTCGCGGGCCGGGGCCGGGAGCCAGTCCGGTGACCGGCCGGCTCCACCGTTGCCGCCGGCGGACCCGGTGAGGAGAGCCGGGACCAGGGTGGAAAGGCAGGCGCCCCGGTAGTCGGGAAAGATCGGATCGGGCGATCCGGATGACAGAGGTGCATCGGACACGGTTAGTGACTGTAGGCCACCGGACGAAACCGGTCAGTCCGGGTCGGAGAGGAGGCGCACCTCGGAGACGGTCACCGCCCGCCCGCCGATGATCACCCGGTCGCCGTCCAACCGCATGTGCACGGTGCCGCCCCGGGCCGACAGCTGGGCCCCGACCAGTTCCTGGCGTCCGGTCCGGTCCGACCAGAACGGCGCCAGGGTGCAGTGCGCCGAACCGGTGACCGGGTCTTCGGGGATCCCGACCCGGGGACCGAACACCCGCGACGCGCAGTCCACGCCGGGTTGGTCGGAGGCGGCGGTCACGATCACCGCCCGGGCATCCACCGCGGCCAGGGCACCGAGGTCGGGCGTCAGCTGCTGCACGGTGTCGGCGTCGGCCACCACCACCATCAGATCGAAGGCGCCGCCCAGCACCTCCCCGTCGGTGCCCAGGGCGGCGAACAGCCCGTCGGGAGCCGGGCGGGGGGCCGGCGGGTCGGCGGGGAAGTCCATGTCGATCGACCCGTCGCGATTGACGGTGCAGGAGAGCACCCCGCTGCGGGTGTGGAACCGGCCGCCGCCGAGGAGGTGGGCGGTGGCCAGGGTGGCGTGCCCGCAGAGGGCGACCTCGGTGGTCGGGGTGAACCACCGCAGGTCGTAGTCCCCGTCGGGACGATCGAGGACGAAGGCCGTCTCCGACAGGTGCATCTCCGCGGCCACGTTCTGCATCCAGGTTTCCGGCGCCGGTCGATCGAGTCGGCAGACCGCTGCCGGGTTCCCCGAGAACGGGCGATCGGTGAAGGCGTCGATGACGACGAGTTCGGTGGACACCATCACCCCCGGGGCAGCAGGGCCCGGATGGTCTTGTAGCAGTGTCCGTTGCGCGGGGTGCTGATGGACGCCACCAGGTAGTGGGGCTTGAACCCGAGCGCGGAGGCGAGCGCCTTTCCGTGCAGCCGGTCCCTCCGGGCCACATCCAGCGCCCGGTCGGCCCGGGGGTCCTCCACCGGCAGCCAGTTGTCGCTGCGTCCCCAACCGAACCGGATCCACACCGACCGTTCCCGTTCTCGGCGGAACAGCACCGGTCCCTTGGTGGGAACCAGGAGGGCCAGTGAGGGTCGGAAACCCCGGAACTCCCAGTACGGCGCGGAGGTGCCCGGAAACCCGAGCACGTGTTCTTCGATCGGCGCGGCTAACTGGTGGAGGAGCCGGCGGTTCCGACGCCCGTGGAAGGTGCCGAGGTGCCGGGGCAGCCCCGCCACCGTCACCGCCTCGGGCTGGGCCAGATCGTCGCGCTCGGGCTCGTCGGCCAGCACCGCCTCGACCACGTCGAACGGAACCAGGTCGGGGAGATGCCCTTCGGGCCACCTGACCCGGGCTCGGACCAGCGTTCCCGAGGCCAGGTCGACCCCGGTGGTGTCCTCCTCGTGGCAGGACAGCACCAGGATGGTCAGCGAGGCACCCCCGGCCACCTCGATGCGCTCGCGGGTCTTGACCGCCCGCACCACGTTGCGGGCGGTGCCGCTGCGGGGAGTGCGGCCGGTCCGGCCCGGCTTCCGCTTCTTCGGCGGCATCGGCAGGCTGGGCACGCCGGCCGGGGGCGGCAATCCGTTGCTCACTGGAGGCTCGCCGCCAATTGCTTCGACAGCGACTCCGGATCGGTGGCGGGCAGCTGGCAGGCATAGTTGCGACAGACGTAGGCCAGGTCGGGGTCGCGCCCCTCCCACAACGGCGACGCGGTCGGCTCGCCCCAGGACAACACCGCGTCAGGGATCCAACGCCGGAGCGCCACCTCCACCAGGTCGGGACGGTCACCGGTGACCACCACCTCGGTCATCCCCCGGCGCAACAGGTCGGCCGCCTCCACCGTGTAGGCGAACGCGGTCGGATGGCGGACCAGCAGCTCGCCGACCAGGTCGACGATCTCGGCCGCCGCCCGCCGGTAGCGCTCGGAGCCGGTGAGGGCCCCGAGCCGGACCAGCGCTACCGCGGCCACTCCGTTGGCCGATGGCGTGGCCCCGTCGAAGAGGTCTTTGGTCCTGACCAGCAACGCCTCCGCGTCGTGACCGGTGGTGAAGAATCCCCCGTCCTGGTCATCGTGAAACAGCTCGAGGAGGGCATCGGCGGTCTCGACGGCCCGGGCCGTCCAGACCCCCCGCCCGGTCAACTCTCCCAACCGGGTGAAGCAGTCGATCAGCCAGGCATAGTCGGCGGCGTAGGCAAGGTGCCGGGCGCCGCCCTCGGCTTGCCAGCTGCGAAGCCACCGGTCGTCGGAGGGTCGCAGGAGGTTGTCGTAGAGGAAGCTGCCGATGGTGACGGCCGATTGTTCCCAGTCCCGGTTGCCGGTGGCGGAGGCGGCTTCGGCCAGCGCCGAGGCGTACATGGCATTCCACTCGGTCAGCACCTTGTCATCCAGCCCGGGCCGGACCCGCAGGCGGCGGGCCTCGAACAGCAACCGGCGGCCGGCCTCCACCTCGGAGGGACCCCCGAGGGGTTCCCCGACCGGGCGCCGGAGGATGGTGTCGCCCTCGAAATTCCCGGCGGCGGTGATGTCGAACCAGCCGGCCACCGCCTGGAGGATGGCCGGGGGTTCGTCGCCGGGGCCCAGTGCCCCGCCGCGGATCGCCGCCGCAGCCTGGTCGGGAGTCCAGACGTAGAACTTGCCCTCGACCCCTTCGGAGTCGGCATCCTCGGCGGAATACACCCCTCCCTCCGAGCTGGTGAGGTCGCGGCCCACGTAGGTCACGATGTCCTCGACCACCGCCAGGTAATCGGGCTTCCCGGTGGCCTGCCAACCGTGGAGGAAGGCGCGCAGCAACCCGGCCTGGTCGTAGAGCATCTTTTCGAAGTGGGGGACCAGCCACTGGTTGTCGGTCGAGTACCGGGCGAACCCCCCGCCGAGATGGTCGTGGATGCCGCCGGCGGCCATGGCGTCAAGGGTGGTGACGGCCATCGGCAGGGACGGGGCCGGGTCGCCCTCGATCTGTCGGCGCCCGTGCCGGAGGGCGATGTCGATGAGAGTGGGCTGCGGGAATTTCGGTGCCGGCCCGAAGCCTCCCCACTGGCGATCGAACCGGGTGACCAACTCCCGGGTGGCCACCTCGAGAAGATCGACGCCGTCGTCGGCGCCGCCCAGCGAGCCGAGCGACGAGGCACGCGACCCCGGCCGGGAGATCACCGACCGCGAGGCGATGGCCTTCGAGAGCTCGTCGGCCTGTTCCTCCACCTCGTGGCGCCGGTTGGTCCAGACATCGGTCAACGCGGCCAGGACGGTCGGGAACGAAGGCGTGCCGTGGCGGTCGTCGGGGGGAAAGTAGGTTCCGCCGAAGAACGGCCGCCGATCCGGGGTGAGGAACACGCTCATCGGCCAGCCGCCCGACCCGGTGATGGCCTGGACGGCTTCCATGTAGACGGCGTCCACGTCGGGACGCTCCTCCCGGTCCACCTTCACGCTGACGAACGCGGCGTTGAGGGCCTCGGCGGTGGCGGGGTTCTCGAACGACTCGTGGGCCATCACGTGGCACCAGTGGCAGGCCGAGTACCCGATGGAGAGAAAGACCGGGCGGTTCTCCTCCCGGGCCCGGTCGAAGGCCTCGTCGCCCCACGGATACCAGTCCACCGGGTTGTCGGCATGCTGGCGGAGGTAGGGGGAGGTCTCCCCGGCAAGGCGGTTCACCCCGTCGATGCTACGGGATCGATCGCCGGGTCCCGGCCGCTGGTCGCCGTCCGGTGGGCTTCGAGAAGGGGCTGGTTGAGCCGGGCCCGGGCTCGGGGCGACGGTCCGCCCTATGGTGCGGCGATGGATCTCCGACTGGATGGAAAGACCGCGCTCGTCACCGGGGCCTCCCGCGGAATCGGGATGGCCATCGCCCAGGTGTTCGCCGAGGCGGGGGCCTCGGTGATGCTCTCGTCCCGCAAGGAGGAGGCACTGGCCGAAGCCAAGGACGCCATCGATGCCGCCAAGGGCGACCGGTCGGGCGAGGTGGCCTGGCAGGTAGCCAATGCCGGCGATCCCGAGCAGGGTGAGGCGTGTGTGGCCGCCACCGTCGAACGCTTCGGGTCGGTGGACATCCTGGTCAACAACGCCGCCACCAACCCCTACTACGGGCCATTGATGGAGATCGACACCGGTCGGATCGACAAGACGCTACGGGTGAACCAGTCCGGCTACCTCGAGTGGACCCAGGCGGCCTGGCGGGCCGGCATGTCCGAGCACGGCGGGGTGGTGTTGAACTTGGCATCCATCGGCGGGCTGTCGGTGGAGCAGGGGATCGGTTGGTACAACGTCAGCAAGGCGGCGGTGATCCATCTCACCCGCCAGCTGGCCGGTGAGCTCGGGCCCAAGGTCAGGGTCAACGCGGTGGCCCCCGGCCTGGTGAAGACGTTCTTCGCCAAGGCGCTGTGGGAACCGGCCGAGGAACAGATCGCCCGGCGGCTCCCGCTCCGTCGGCTGGGCGTGCCCGAGGACATCGCTGCCGCTGCGCTGTTCTTGTGTTCGGACGCGGCGTCATGGATCACCGGTCACACCCTGGTCATCGACGGCGGGGCGCTGGAGATCGTCAGCGGCGGGATCTCCTAACCCTCAGTTTGGTCATCGGGCGTTCGCGCCCTTGAAACTCCGGCGAAACACTGGAATGCCACCCTGAGTGGTGTGAGCGACCTGTTCGACGGCTATGGCGAGGGGGCACGGGGCCTGACCGAGGCCGCCTTCGACGAGATGGTCGACCGGGACGGGTCGGCGCGGGTGCCGTATTCGGGAGTGGCATCCTCGCTGTCGCAGATGGGACCGGACGACGTCTCGGCCCGGGCCACCCGCCTGGCCCGGGCGTTCATGGACCAGGGGGTGACCTTCGACCTGGACGGTGAGGAGCGGCCCTTCCCCCTCGATGTGGTTCCCCGCATCTTCACCGCCGGCGAGTGGTCCCAGGTGTCGGACGGGGTGGCGCAGCGGGTGCGAGCCCTGGAGGCGTTTCTGGCCGATGTCTACGGCGCCTCTCGGATCATCAGCGACGGGATCATCCCCCACGAGGTGGTGACCAGCTCGCCCGGCTTCGTGCGCGCCGCCCACGGCCTGACCCCGCCCAACGGGGTGCGGATCCATGTGGCCGGCATCGACGTGGTCCGCGACGAGGAAGGGGAGTTCCGGGTCCTGGAGGACAACATCCGGAGCCCGTCGGGGGTCAGCTACGTCCTGGCCAAC
Organism: Acidimicrobiales bacterium; assembly: GCA_035948855.1. Taxonomy (GTDB): domain Bacteria; phylum Actinomycetota; class Acidimicrobiia; order Acidimicrobiales; family RAAP-2; genus DASZIT01. The sequence continues at coordinate 26,318 of DASZIT010000075.1, forward strand.
CGGGCGGCGATGGCCCGGGTCCTGCCCGAACTGTTCTGGGGCCAGCCCATCCAGATGGTGACCGACTACCCGGCCCATCTGATCCATGCGCTGCGCCGGTCGGCCCCGGCCGGGGTCCACGACCCGACGGTGGTCGTCCTCACCCCCGGGGTGCACAACTCGGCCTTCTACGAGCACGCCCTCTTGGCCCGGCTCATGGGGGTCCATCTCGTCGAAGGCCGCGATCTGGTTTGCCATGGCACCGACGTCTTCCTGCGGACCACCGAGGGCGAAGTCCCGGTGCATGTCATCTACCGACGGATCGACGACGAGTATCTGGACCCGTTGCAGTTTCGGCCGGAGTCGCTGGTCGGTTGCCCGGGCGTGCTCAACGCCGCCCGAGCCGGGCGGGTGACCATTGCCAACGGAGTCGGAAACGGGGTCGCCGACGACAAACTCGTGTACACCTACGTCCCGGCCATGATCAAGTACTACCTGGGTGAGGAGCCGATCCTCCAGAACGTCGAGACCATCCACCTCCAGGACGCCAAGGTGCGGGCCGATGCCCTGTCCCGGCGCGACGAACTGGTGTTCAAGAAGGTCGACGGGTCGGGGGGCAAAGGACTGGTCATCGGCCCGGCGGCGTCGGGAGCCGACCTCGACGCGTTGGGTCTCGAGGTGGAGGACGATCCCCGTCAGTGGATCGCCCAGCGGGTGGTGGCGCTGTCGACGTCTCCCACCTGGGTCGACGACACCATGGTCCGTCGCCACGTGGATCTGCGCCCGTTCGCGGTCAACGACGGCGAGAACGTCTGGGTCCTGCCCGGCGGGCTCACCCGGGTTGCCCTCCGGGAGGGCGGGTTGGTGGTCAACTCCAGCCAGGGGGGAGGGTCCAAGGACACCTGGGTGATCGGTGCCGGGCCTCCCGCCCCGATGGTGGAGGCGCGCCAACCGGTCCCGGTCAGCGCCGGGCCGCCGATGGATGCCGGGCCGCGGCACGATCCGGAGAACAGCCGCCAACAACAGCAGCAGCAGCAATGACCAACGCACTGCTGAGCCGGGTCGCCGAGTCCATCTTCTGGGTGGGGCGGTATGTCGAACGGGCGGAGGGCACCGCCCGGATCCTCGACGTCTCCGTCTTCCAGGCCCTGGAACAGAGCGACGCGGAAGGCGCCCACGCCGCCCGCCGCCTGCTGGCGGTGATGGGGCTTCCCGACGTCGAGGACGAGACCCTGTGGCAGGCGACCGAGCGACTGGCCACCGATCCCAACAGCCGGTCGTCGATCGCCGGCGCGGTGGCGGCGGCCCGGGAGAACTCGCGGGCGGTGCGCCACGTGGTGCCGGTCGAATTCTGGGAGCACATCAACGCCACCTGGTCCTCGCTGCCCCGCGAGTGGGAGTCCACCCGGTGGCTGGGGCCGGCGCCCTATCTCTCGTTCGTCAAGACCCAGGTGGCCGGTATCACCGGCCTGGCCGACACCCTGATGAGCCGGGATCAGACCTGGCTGTTCTTCACCCTCGGGCGGTGCCTCGAGCGCACCGACGTGGTGGCCCGCCAGCTGGCCACCGTCCAGTTCGACGATGTCTTCGACAGCGGGCTGGTGATGCTGCTGCGCTCCTGTGGCGGCTACGAACCCTACCTAAGGCTCTCCCAGGGCGTGGTCCAGCCGGGACGGGTCCTCGACTTCCTCCTGCGCGACCGCCTCTTCCCGCGGTCGGCGTTCGCGTCGCTGACGCTGGCCGAAGAGTGTCTCGACCAGATCAACGCCGGTCGCGACGGGGCGTGGGAGGACGCCCGCGGCCTGGTGGGACTGGCCCGGGCCGAACTCGAGTACTCGGCACCGTCCACCCTGTCCCGGGGGCTGGAGACTCGGCTCGAGCGTCTGCAAGGTTCGATTTCGTCGGTCAGCGATGCGGTCACCCGCCGCTACTTCGCCCAGGACCTTCCGACCGAGTGGCACCGGGGAGGGGTCGGCGCATGACCCGGGCGGACGGCTGGCGACTTCGGGTACTGCACGAGACGCGGTTCGACTACGACTCGCCGGCCCGGGCCTCCTACAACGAGCTGCGGCTCACTCCTCGGACCGAACGGGGTCAGACCGCGCTCGAGACGAAGATCGTGACGGTGCCGGTCGCCCCCCAGTACAGCTACGTCGACTACTGGGGCACCCAGGTCGTCTCGTTCAACGTCGACCGCGGCCACGAGATGCTGTCCGTCCTCGGCAGCGCGCTGGTGGACACCCAACGCCCGGAGCCGCCCGAGGACGCCTCCTGGGACGAGGTGGCCGACGCGTCGTTGTCCATGGCCGATCATCTCTCCCACAAGCTCTACACCGAGCCGGGCCCCGAGCTCGACGCCCTGGCCGCCGGGCTGCGCACCTCCCGGCCCCTCGAGACCGCCCGGCGCATCATGGAACAGGCCCACACCTGTCTGCGGTACATGCGCGGGGTGACCAGCGTCCACACCTCGGCCAACGAGGCCTTCACCGATGGCGCCGGGGTGTGCCAGGACTTCGCCCACCTCGCCCTGGCCCTGACCAAGTCGGTCGGGCTGCCGTCCCGCTACGTTTCCGGCTACTTCCACCCCGACCCGGAGGCCAACATTGGAGAGGAGATCACCGGGGAGAGCCATGCCTGGGTTGAAGTGTGGACGGGGGCGTGGTGGGGGTTCGACCCCACCAATGACTGTCCGGTCGGTGAACGGCACGTGGCGGTCGGCCGGGGTCGCGACTACTCCGACGTCCCGCCGGTCAAAGGGATCTACGCCGGCCGCGCCGAGCACAGCATGCATGTCGGCGTGCGCATCACGAGGACCCACTGAACGGTGCTGACCCGCATGCGGATCTGGTTGCCGGACGCTCCGGGAATTCTGGCCGCGGTGGCCTCGGAGATCGGCGCGGTGAACGGCAATGTCGTCGGGCTCGAGGTGCTCGAGCGCCAAGCCGGAGTGGCCATCGATGAATTGGTGGTGGAACTTCCCGACGATCCCGGCGCGATCGACGCGGTGTTGAAGGGAATCCGCAACGTCCCCGGCGCCGGGGTCGAGGACGTCCACGAAATGGCCACCATGGGTGCGGACCGGGAGGACACCGTGCTCAACGCGGCGGCGGCCATCCTCCAGGCTGCCACCGCGCCGGCGGCGATGAACGCCTTGGTCGGACGGCTCCTCGCCCTGTTCGACCTCTCGTGGTTGGCGCTGGCCGACCTGGAGTGCCAGCAGTTCATCGAGGTCCACGGTGACGCCCCGACGGTGGAATGGGTGGCGGCCTTCGCGGAAGGGGCCCGATCCGGGGCCGATCAGGCCAACGACACCACCAACTCCGGGGTCTTCATCGAATCGATGCCGGAGACCGAGTTCACGGTGTGTGGGGGCCGGACGGCCCCCATCCGCCGGCGGGAGCGCCATGAGATCGCCACCCTGGTCATGGTCACCGCCCGGTTCGTGGATGCGCTCGGGTGGCGCGAGCGCATCCACACCTAACCGTCAGCGGAGCCGGCCCCGCTGTACCTTGCCGCTCGAGGTGCGGGGCAAGCTGTCCACCACCACCAGTTCCTTGGGCGCCGCCCACCGGGCCAGTTGTTCGGACACCGCGGCGCGCAGCGACTCCAGTTCGGGCGGCGTCGAGGGATCGGCGGGCACCACCCACGCCACTACCCGTTCGCCCCATTCGGGGTCGGGACGCTTCCACACCGCGACGTCGGCGACACCCGGGTGGCGGGCCAGGACCGACTCGACCGCCGACGGCCAGACCTTCTCGGCCCCGGTGACGATGACCTCGGCCATCCGACCCTGCACCGACAGTGCGCCGTGCGCATCGAGGCTTCCGGCGTCCCCGGTGGGGAGCCAGCCTCCGGGCAGTCGGGGATCGGTGCCGTCCCGGTAGGCCCGCAGCAGCATCGGCCCGCGCACCAATACCTCCCCGTCGGCACCGAGCCGGCCGTCGCCGATGCGGAGCTCGATCCCGTCGAGGGGCAGCCCGTCGTAGACGACACCCGATCCGGTCTCGGTCATCCCGTAGGTGGTGACCACGTTGTCGGGGAGGCGGTCGGGTGGGGCGGCGCCGCCCAGCAGCACCGTCCGGTAGCCGGTGGTGTCCGTCCGCCGGAGGGCGGTGGCCACCAACGAGACCCGGGTGGCCCCCCGACGGGCCTCGCCTTCCACGGCTTCGGGATCGAACCGTTCGAGCAGGGTGTAGGGCGTGCCGGTGGCCAGGGCCCGGGTCAGCACCGAGAGCCCGCCGATGTGGGCGAGGGGCAGGCAGGCCACCCATCGGTCACCGGCCGGGTCGACCCCGAGCCGCCGTGAGCTGGCCCGGGCCGACGCCTCCACGGCGGCATGGGTGAGGACCACCCCCTTGGGCTCCCCGGTCGTCCCACTGGTGGCCACCACCAGGGCATCGCCGTCGATCACCGGAAGCCCGTCGGTTCGGGGGTGGTCCCCGTCCCCGTCGACCACCGTCGCGGGTCGGAGCCCGTCGAGGAGCCGGTCGACCGCCGGTCGGGACAGGCGGTGATCCACCGGGAGGACGGCGTCGCCCCGGTCCCAGGCCCGGTGCAGGGCATCGACGAACGCCTGACCGGCAGGGAGATCGACTGCCACCAGGTCAGGCATCACGCTAGGTTAGGTGACTGCCCGAAGAACGACGCGAGGAGCAGTGGTCGCATGGTGGATACGGTGATCAGCGGGGCGCCGGAGGACCCGGTCGAGCAGTACCGGAGTCTGCCCCTTCCGGATTGGGAACGGCGCGGCGTTTACAAGGACATCTATTTCGACGTCGCCGACGGGATCGCCAAGCTCACCATCGCCCGGCCGGAGGTCCGCAACGCCTTCCGCCCCCAGACCCTCTTCGAGCTCTCCGACGCGCTGTCCGCCGCCCGCGACGATCCGTCGGTGGGGGTGGTGATCTTGACCGGCGAGGGCCCCGACGCCTTCTGCTCGGGCGGGGACCAGATGATCCGCGGCGATGACGGGTACATCGGCGACGACGACGTCGCCCAGCAGGGGATCGGCCGTCTCAATGTGCTCGATCTGCAGGTCGAGATCCGGCGGATGCCCAAGCCGGTGGTGGCGATGGTCGCCGGCTACGCCATCGGCGGGGGCCATATCCTCCACCTGGTGTGCGACCTCACCATCGCTGCCGACAACGCCCGCTTCGGCCAGACCGGACCGATCGTCGGGAGCTTCGACGGCGGCTACGGGTCCAGTCTGCTGGCCCGCACCATCGGCCTCAAGCGGGCCAAGGAGGTGTGGTTCCTCTGCCGCCAGTACGACGCCGCCACCGCCCTCCAGTGGGGTCTGGTCAACGAGGTGGTCCCGTTGGATTCCCTGGAGACCGAGACCATCGCCTGGTGCCGGCGGATGCTGTCGTTGTCGCCGATCGCCTTGCGGATGATCAAGGGCGGGCTGCACGCGGCCGACGACGGCCTGGCCGGACTCCAGCAGTTGGCCGGGGACGCCACCATGCTCTTCTATATGAGCGAAGAGGGCCAAGAGGGCCGCAACGCCTTCCAGGAGCACCGGAAGCCGGACTTCGGTAGGTTCCCTCGCCGCCCGTGAGGGTGGCGTCAAGATGACCGCGGTGCCTTCCACCGCCGCGGCGCCCCCGGCCCCGGGACCGGTGAAGCGGTGGGTGCTGGGCGCCCGCCCCCGCACGCTCCCGGCCGCGGTGGTGCCGGTGCTGGTCGGGTCGGCCGCCGCCCATCTGCTGGTCTCCCGGCTGACCTCGGCGGGTCCCGTCCGGGTCGCCGGCCCGTTGTACGGCACCGGAGCGTCGCTCTGGGACTCCCACTGGTGGCGGGCGCTCGGCGCGCTGGTGGTCGCCCTCGCTTTGCAGGTCGGCACCAACTACGCCAACGACTACTCCGACGGCATCCGGGGGACCGATGACCAACGGGTCGGCCCCCTCCGGCTGGTGGCGTCGGGGCTGGCGTCGCCGTCGGCGGTCAAGCGGGCGGCGTTTGCCGCCTTCGGCCTGGCCGGGGCGGTGGGCCTGACCCTGGCCTGGGCGACCTCGTGGTGGGTGCTGGCGGTAGGCGCCGCGTGTCTGGCCGCCGGCTGGTTCTACACCGGCGGGCCCCGGCCGTATGGCTACGCCGGATTCGGCGAGCTCTTCGTCTTCCTCTTCTTCGGGATGGTGGCCACCATCGGCACCTTCTACGTCCAGACCGGGAAGCTCACCGGCGGGCTGGTGGTCCCGGCGTCGGTGGCGGTGGGCCTGTTGGCCACCGCGCTGCTGCTGGCCAACAACCTGCGGGACATCGAAACCGACCGGGTGGCCGGGAAGCGCACCCTCGCCGCCCGGGTAGGACGGCGAACCGCCGGATGGTTCTACGTCGCCTGTGTGGTGCTCCCGTTCGTCGGGGTACTGGCGGTGGCCCTGGTGGCGGCGACCGGGGACACCTTCCACCGGCACCCGATCTACCTCTTCCTTCCCCTCCTGTCGCTGCCGCTGGTGTTGACGCCGATCCGCACCGTCAGCAGCGACGCCTCCGGACGGGCCCTGCTTCCGGTCCTGGCTGCCACCGGTCGGCTCCAGCTCGCCTTCGGAGCGCTGCTGGCCGGCGGGCTGTGGCTGTGGGCGACATGACCTCAGGGATGCCAACCCAGGAACGCCCGGATCTCCTCGGCGACCGGCGCCGGCTGCTGGAGATGAGGGGAGTGTCCGGCCCCCGGGATCACCACCTGGACGGCGTTGTCGCCAATGGCGTCGACCATCCGGCCACCGATGCCGGTGAACTTGTCGTCGAGCTCGCCGGTCACGATCAGGACCGGCATGTCCAGTTCGGCGAGCCGGGTCCACAACGGGACCTGGGTGCCGGTTCCGGCCAGCCTCAGACTGGAGGCCAGGCCGGGTCCGGTGTTGCGCCGACGTTCGGCGAAGCCGTCGGCCTCGGCCGACAGCCCGGCCAACAGCGGGGTGTCGAGCCACCGGCGCAGGAAGGCGTCCAGCCGGGCCTGCGAATCGCCGGCGGACCCTTGTCCGTCGGGCGGATCGAGCTGATCGGCCAACTCCTCGTCGCGGGCTCGCCGGGCGGCCCGTTCGCTTGGATCCTCGATGCCGGCGGTGCCGGAGATGAGCACCAGGGAGTCGACCCGCTCGGGTTGGTCGAGGGCCAGATGGAGGCAGAAGCGGGCGCCCATCGAGTAACCGAGATAGGCGGCCCGGCCACCCACCGTCCCCAACAAGCCGGCACCCTGGGGGAGATCGGCCCGAACCCCGGCCGAGTCCCCGTGACCGGGCATGTCGACCCGCACCACCTGATGGTCGGTGGCCAGGCGGGTGTCCAACGATCCCCAGACGGCGCCGGTCTGGGTGAACCCGTGGGCCAGCACCAGGCGCGGTCCTTGGCCGATCACCGAGGCATGCAGCGCCACGGCGTCGGACGTCAGGGTCGGGATGGTGGGGTCAGGCGGCATCACACGTACGGTCCTCCGTCATGAGCGTACCGATACCGGTGCCAGGACCCGGGACCGCCGACATCCAGATGGAGTTCGCCGCCACCCTGGTCGACGAGTGGGCGCGTTGCGGGATCGCCCATGCCGTCATCTGCCCCGGTTCGCGTTCGACCCCGTTGGCCGTGGCGCTGGTGCGCCATCCCGAGGTGGAGACCCATGTCCAGCTCGACGAACGGTCGGCCGCCTTCACCGCCCTCGGTATCGGTCTGGCCAGCGGGCACCCGGCGTTGATGGTGACCACCAGCGGCACCGCCGCCGCCGAGCTCCATGCCGCGGTGGCGGAAGCCGATCTGGCCAAGGTGCCCCTTCTGGTCTGCACCGCCGACCGACCCCCGGAGCTCCGGGACATCGGGGCCCCCCAAACCATCGATCAACAGCACCTGTTCGGACGCTCGGTGCGCTGGTTCGCCGATCCGGGGGTGGCCGACGACGCCGGCCGAACCACCTGGCGGTCGTTGGCCTCCCGGTCAGTAGCCGAGGCGGTCAGTGGTCCGGCCGGCCCCGGGCCGGTGCATCTGAATCTTCCCTTCCGCGAGCCACTCATCGCTGACGCCGCCGCCAGGCCCGTCCAACCCGGGCGGCCCGACGGCCGGCCGTGGTACCGGATCGAGAAGGCGCCGGCGATCCCGCCGACGGCGGCGTTGGCCCATATCGTCGACGCCAGCCTGGCCGGTACCCGGGGAGTCATCGTCGCCGGCGGCGACGGCGGCGACCCGGTGGCGGTGGCGGCGGCCGCGTCGGCGCTGGGATGGCCGGTGCTGGCCGACCCCCGCTCGGGCCTTCGCCGACCGGGATCGGCGGTGATAGCCGCCGCCGACGGCATCCTCCGCTCCGAGGCGTTTTGCGCCGCCCACCCTCCGGAGTTCGTCCTCCGGCTGGGGGCGCCCTGGGTCTCGAAAGTGGTCAACGCCTATCTGGCCGACGCGGTCACCGAAGCCACCCCGGTAGTGGCGGTGGCCCCCTGGAGCCAGTGGGTGGATCCGGATCGATCAGTGACCACCCAGCTGGTCGCCGACCCCACCGCGGTGTGCCTGGGAATCATCGACGGGATGGGCGACCGGACCCGGGCCGGCGCCGGCCCCTGGCTGGACGAGTGGCGGTCCGCCGAGTCGGCCGCCCAGTCCGCCATCACCCAGATCCTCTGCGATCAACCGGCCGCCGGCAATGGTCGGGCGGCCCGACGCGCGGGTTGGACCGAGCCCCGACTGGCCCGGCAACTGTTTGCCGACCTGCCGTCCGGGGTCACTCTGCTGTCGTCGTCCTCGATGCCCATTCGGGATCTCGAAGCGTTCGGGGCGCCTCGGGTGGATCCGCCCCGGGTGCTGGCCAACCGGGGCGCCAACGGCATCGACGGCGTGGTGTCGACCGCCCTGGGGGTGGCCATGGCCACCGGGCCCACCGTGGCGCTGGTCGGGGATCTGGCCTTCTTCCATGACGCCTCGGCGTTGGTCCGGGGCGTGGCGACCGACCCGCCGTGCACGGTGGTGGTCGCCGACAACCGCGGGGGAGGGATCTTCTCGTTCCTCCCGCAGGCGGCGAGCCTCGACACCGCCACCTTCGAGGCCCTGTTCGGCACCCCGCAGGCCCCCGACGTTGCCGAGGTGGCAACCGGGTTCGGACTGGCGGTGGAGGAGGTCGGGCCCGACGACCGGCCCGGGGCGCTGGGGGAAGCACTGCGTCGGCGGGTGGCGGCGGGTGGGTTGGCGGTGATCCGGGTGCGGTTACCGGATCGGTCGGCCAACGTGGCCATTCACGCGGAGATCAATCAGGCGGTGGTCCGGGCCGTCGAGGCGGTGATGGCTGCGGGAGGCAACCGGACCGGTCCGGGGACCGCGGCTCAGCAGGGGGTCGGATCGTAGGAGGGGACGCTCGACGTCGCCGGCGCCGGGGTGGACGAGGAGCCGGCGGTGGTGGCGGTGGTCGACGCCGGGGCGGTGGTGGCGGTCACCGTCGGCACCGGGATCGGGCTCCCGTAGGCGTCCAGGGGAGGCGTGGTCACCGTCGAAGTGGACCCACCCAGGAACTGGGTGATGGTCTGCTGGGTCTGGGGTTGCTGGACGACCTGGACCGCCTCGCCTCCGTAGGGGGCGTAGCTCGCCCCCACCGTGGTCACGGTGTAGTTCTGGAGGCTGGATCCGGAGAAGGCATGGTAACGCTCGGCCAGGCTTAGCAGCATCCCCGAGCTGAATTGGCTGTCGAGGGTGACGTCGTGGGTGAGCGAGGAGATGAACGACGCCGCCTGGATCGGGTTGTAGGTCGACTTGGCCTTGTTGACCACTCCCTCGATCACCAGGTTCTGTCGGGTGATGCGCCCGATGTCCGAAGAGTAGTCACTGACCCAGGTTCCGCCCTTGTAGTACTCGAAGTGGCGGGACCGGGACAGGGCCAGCGCCTGGGTGCCGTTGATGACTTGGCAGCCGGCGGTGGGGATGTTCAGACCCGTGCAGTTGCTGTAGACGCCGTTGGCATTGCAGTCGCCGTAGTCCTTGACCGGATAGGGAAAATTCATCTTGATCCCACCGAGCCCGTTGACGGCGTCGGTGAGCCCGAAGAAGTTGACCACGATCCAATGGCTGATCGGAATCCCGAAGGTGTTCTCGATGGTCTGGACCACCCCGTTGGCTCCGGTGCCGCTCGGGTTCGGATCGTTGGGACCGGCGGCGAAGGCGGCATTGATCTTGTTCTTGGTCGACACCCCCGACGATGCCGGTACGCCGGAAAGGGTCACGAAGGTGTCCCGGGGAATGGAAAGGGTGCTGGCGGTTCCGGCCGCGGGATCGACGTGGACGATCTTGATGGTGTCGCTCCGCTGCCCGCCGGCGTTGGTGGCGTTGCCGAATTGCTGGGCCTGGGCGGCGGTCTCCCCGACCCGGGTGTCCGACCCGAGCACCAGCACGTTGTACGGCGCGCCGTTGGCCACCGCCACGCAACTCGGACACACCGCCGTCTTGATCTGGCCCCATTCGTACCGGAAATAGCCGTAGCCACTGGCGGCCAGGACCACGATGACGATGAGCACGACGATGATGATCCGAAGGGTCCGCTCTCCCGCCGTCCGCCGGCGCTTGGCCGGCCTGACCCGGGGCTGGGTGGAGGGAGGGAGGGAGCCCCCCGCCCGGCGGGGGATCGGGATCTGGCCCCCGAGGATCGGCCCCGGGAATTCGTTGTTACCCGCCATGTGCCCCGCGCACTCCGTACTGCGGTCGCGTCCGCCCGTCGGGGCAGCCGGCAGCCGTCAGAGAATGGTCGGTGGGAGGTGGCAAGAGGGTGGCCTGTCGCTCGTTCTGTCGATCGGCCGGGACGACGCATCCCACCGACGTGGTTCGGGAAAGTTTTCCACGCACGACGCCCGAGTTGACGTCACCCACGGTTTCGGCGGCGGTGCGCAGCGCCCAACTTTACCAGTTGGTCCTGGTCAGGACGTGGACGGCAACCACGAACCGTGGAAGCCGAACGGCACCCTCGCCGGCAGGTGCACCGTCGCCACCGGTGGCCCGGAGAACGAGGTGGCATCCAGGATGACGAGATCGCTGGCGTCGCGGGTGCGATCGTAGACAACGCTCAACACCCAACCTTCATCTTCGCCGCCGCCGTCGGCGGCCCGAATGAAGACGGGCTCGCCGGGTGCCTGGTACTCGCCCGGAACGAAGCGGGTGGTTTCATCCCGCTGGAGGTCGTACTTGATGAGGCCGACCGACTCGTCGTTGTCGGGTTGGGATCCCAACAGCGTGCAGTAGCCGTATCGGTGGGGACGGCCGGCCACCTCATCGTCCAGTCGCGGGAATTCCACCGGCGCGTCGTCCAGCCGCACCTCGGTCACCCGGTTCCCGGCGACATCGATGGTCCATCGGGCCAACGTCGGGTGGTTGGTGGCGATGGTCTCACCCGGCCGGGTGTCGAAGGCCGAGTCGTAGCGGACGACGTCCATGACGATGACGTCCCCGTCGTCGTAGGCATTGAGCACGTGGAACACATACACCGGGTCGATGCCGATCCAGGTCACGTCCGCGCTCTCCCCGTGGCGAGGCATCACCCCGATCCGGCTTCCGGCCTCGGGCATCCACCGGAAGGGGAGCGACCGCCCGGCGGCGCCCAGATCCAGATCGAAGACCACCGGAAGGTCCATGAACACCACCCGAGAGGCGGTGACCCCGAAATCGTGCATCATCGCCGCCCTCGGGATGTCGATCTCCCGGCTCCGGGTCACCACGCCCTCGGGATCGACGGTGTGGTAGCGGAGAAACGGCGGTCCGAAGACGTCGTAGCCGAAGAAGAGGAGCTCCCCGGTGGCCGGGTCGACCTTCGGGTGGGCGGTCATCGGCGACGCCAACGCCGCGTCGAAGTCGTGGATGCGGGCCCGCTCCAAATCAGGGGAAAGCGCATGGGGAAAGCCGGATTCCACCAGGGCCAGCGTGGTGCCACCGTGTCGGATGACATGGGTGTTGGCCGGTCCGTTGAGAGGTTCCTGGGCCCCGTTGGGAGGAGCCGTGCCGATCTCGGCCGCCAGCTTGCGGGTTCTGACCCAGCGGTTCCGGTAGCCGACGGCTTTGCCCCCGGCCAGGGAGATGTCATGGATCATCCCGTCGCCGGTGAACCAGTGGTATTCGGTGTCGTCGATGGGCAGCACTGCCGGGTTTGGCCCGTTGCGGAGCAGGTGGCCTTCGAGGTCGGGGGGGATGACGCCGGTGACCGGCAAATCGTGATCCTCGGTCAGTTCTTCGTGGACCGGAGCGAAGTTGCCTTCGAGATAGGGATTTGGCACTGCGGGCTCCTTGATGGCTGGGCGGAAGGCTGCATCCGTCACCGACGACCGGCCTTGCGAGCGTATCGGCCCTCTGCCGGCACACAGTTGACGTCACCGCGCCCCCCGGGTGGGAGGCAACCATGTGGCCGGCGGGTGGTGCCGACGTGGCAGGCTGAGTCCATGTCCGGACTTGCCGAGGATCTCCGCTTTCGGGGGCTCATCCACCAGATGACCGACCCGACCCTCGAGGCCCGTCTCGACTCCGATCGGCTGACCGCCTACACCGGGTTCGACCCGACCGCCGACAGCCTCCACGTCGGGCACCTCCTGCAGCTGTGCACGCTCCGGCGGCTCCAGCTGGCCGGACACCGACCGATCGCCCTGGCCGGGGGCGGGACCGGGTTCATCGGCGATCCGGGTGGGAAGTCGGAGGAACGGTCCCTCCTGCCGGCCGAATCGCTGCGGGCCAACCTCCACGGCATCCAGCGCCAGCTCGAGCGGTTCCTCGACTTCGAGCCCGGGAGCGACTCCCCGGCCCGGTTGATGAACAACGCCGACTGGCTGACCGAGCTCGGGCTCTTCGACTTCCTGCGCGACGTCGGCAAACATTTCACCGTCAACCAAATGGTGGCCAAGGACTCGGTCAGGTCGCGGCTCGACCGCGAGGGACAGGGCATCTCCTTCACCGAGTTCAGCTACATGCTGCTGCAGGCCTATGACTTCCTCCAACTGTTCGACCGGTTCGACTGCACGCTCCAACTCGGGGGCAGTGATCAGTGGGGCAACATCACCATGGGCATCGACCTGGTCCGCAAGGTTCGCCACGCGGAAGTCTGGGGATTGACGACGCCGTTGGTGGTGAAAGCCGACGGGACCAAGTTCGGGAAGACGGAGACCGGGACGGTGTGGCTGGACCCCGACCGGACCAGCCCCTATCAGCTGTACCAGTTCTTCATCCGCAGCGAGGACGCGGTGGTCGGTGCCTATCTCCGCTACTTCACCTTTCTCTCCCACCAGGAGATCCTGGCTTTGGACCAGCTGACCGACCAGCACCCCGAACGCCGGGAAGCCCAGCGGGAGCTGGCCCGCCGGGTGTGCCGCCTGGTGCACGGTGACCAGGAGACCGAGCGAGCCGAACGGGCGGCGGCCGCCCTGTTCGGCGGGGAGGTCGCCGAGCTGGACGAGCAGTCGCTCCTCGACGTGTTCGCCGACGCCCCGTCCACCCAGATGGCCCGGAGCCGGCTGGATGGCGGTCTGCCGCTGGTGGATCTGCTGGTCGAGATCGGGGTCAAGTCCAAGAGCCAGGCCCGCAATGCCATCGAGCAGGGGGGCGTCTATCTGAACAATCGCCGGGAGCGCGAAGTCGACCGGACGGTGACGGTCGACGATCTGGTGGCGGGCCGCTATCTGCTGGTGCGGCAGGGCAAGAAGAACTACCACCTGGTCAACTTCGCCTGATCGTCGGTCAGGCGAGGGCGAAGGAGGGCCGTCTCGGTCCCGCCCTACACTCACGTCCATGACCGCACCCACCCAGCCGACTCCGGACGCGTCGCCGGTGAGGTTGACCGCCGGGCTCCCCGAGACGATCCTGCCGCCCGAATCGGAGGTGGTCATGGCCGCGCTCGGAGCCGCCCTCGATCAACCCGGAGAGCGGCGCCGTCATGCGGTGGCCGACGTGGTGCGATCCGAGCCGAAGTCGCTGGCCGCCTGGGCGGCCCTCGGCTCGCTGGCCCGCGACGACGTCGAGGCGTACGCCTACTTCCGGGTCGGCTATCACCGTGGGCTCGACGCGCTGCGAGGGGCGGGTTGGAAGGGGTCGGGCACCGTGCGCTGGGCCCATGAGGAGAACCGTCCGTTTCTCCGGTGCCTCGACGGCCTGCGCTCGGCGGCCGGTTCGATCGGTGAGCACAGTGAGGAAGAGCGCTGCGCCACCTTCCTCCGCCAGCTGGATCCGTCGTGGCAATCCGATCGCACCGGGTACCCGGCTTGACGGTGAGACGGACCGCCGGCGCGGTGGCGGCCGCGGTGGCGATCGGCTCGATGGGGCTGGCCGCCTGTAGCGCCCAGGAACAGTCGGGAACCCCCGCCCATCAGGTGACGGCCTGGGTGAACGGAGCCGGTGCCGGGGGATCGATCGGGACCGTCGAGGTCGACATCAAGAATGTGGATCTGGCCTTCCATCAGAACGACCCGCCCGGAGAGATCCGATCGGTCTGCGGCTTGTTGGTCGATGATGCCGGTACCGCCAACGGCAACCTGCCGACCCCGGATCAGCAGCTGTCCGACGACCTGTCCGCCGCCTATGCCACCGCCTATGACGCGGGAACCGACTGCTACAACGGGGCGAACGGCAACCAGAAGCTCCTGGCCACCTCGGCGACCTTGCGGTCCAAGGCCCAGACCCAGATGAACACCGCCATCGCTCGGATCACCGCGGTGACCGGGAAGGTGCCCTCCACCACCACCACGACCACCCCGGCGGGCGCCAACGTCGACCCGTTCGGGAACTGAGGGCATGCCCATCGGAACCGGCATCGGTGGGCCCATCCCGGAGGGCCAGGACCCCGAGGAGTACGACCGCCGGCGGCGCCGGGTGCTGTGGTCGATGCCCACCGGGCTGTTCGTGGTCGGGAGCCGGGCCGGCGACCGCGCCAACCTGATGACCGCCAATCTGGTCATGCAGGTGGCGACCACCCCGAAGTTGGTGGCGGTGGCGGTGGAGACCGACGCGGTGACCACCGGCCTGATCCGCCAGAGCCGGACGTTCTCGATCTCGATCCTCGCCCGCACCGACCGGGCGATGGTGCGCCGGTTCGTGAAGCCGGCCACCGATGTGGAGCTCGGGCCGGAGGCGACCATTACCGCCATCCAGGGCGAGCCGGTGATGGAGGTCTCCGGAGGGGTACCCGTCCTGGCCGCCGCGGTGGGCTGGCTGGCCTGTGACGTGCGCCAGACGGTGGAGCTGGAGGCGGGCCCCGCCCAGGCGGGGAGCCACATCCTGTTCATCGGCGAGGTGGTGGACGTCGGAGAAGCGGTCGAGGGTGGGGCGGCGCCCGACGGCGAGTCGGCCATGGGGGGAGTGCTCCGGATGGAGGACACCCGGATGAATTACGGGGGCTGACCGGTCGCGGCCACCCCTCTCAGCCCGGCTCGGTGGTGTCCTTCGGCCGGAGGTCGATCCGGAGGGTGAGAATGCCGTCCACCAACTCGGCCTGGGCATCGCCGAGCATGGCGTAATCCATGAAGTCGGCCTGCATCTGCTCCTTGAAGCGCAGGCGCTCAGGTCCCTCGATGGGGGGTAGGCCCCGGGTACGGACGGCGTTGGCCCGGTCTCGGAACCTGTCGATCATGGCTTGGGGGTCGAATCCTTCGGGCACCCGACGATCGTACAGGGGCGTTTTACGCGTTACGACCGCCTGTGGCCCGCACTACACTGAGGGCGCATCGTGGATGGCGGTTGCCCCGGCCCGTTGGGCTGTGTTGGGCGCCGTCTGGCCGGGAACAGTCCGGGGACAAGGAGTTTCGGTGAAGAAGGGTCGGCATCGCCGCTTCGAGGAAGCACGCAGTCTCAAGCGCTCTGTCGCGACCGCGAACCGGAGCTGTCCGGAGTGCGGTGCCGAACCTGACGACAAACACGCGTCGTGGTGCCTGGCCACCGAGGACGAGTACGACGAGATCCTGGGGACGACGCCGAGCCGGACGACCTATGCCGAGGACGACCCGCTGGCCGAGTGACGGCTGCGAGGTTTACCCGCGGGTGGCGGGGTGGGGGAGCAGGGCGACCTTGGTCCGCGGCATCATCCGCTCATCGAGGTAGGTGCTGAGCCGGCGGTAGACCTTCTTGCCGGTCATGGTGACCAGTTCGGTCCGCATGCTCACGTACACCGGTTCGTGCCCGATGAAGGCGGCAGGATCCTCGGTGCACCACCAATGGAATTCCTCGCCCCCCTCGCCCCAGTGGCGTCGATCCCACTGGCGGATCACCGAGGTCACGTGGCCATCAGGCGACGACTCGTCCTCGCGTCGGAGGGGAAGCTGCCAGCACACCTCCGGCTTCAGTTCGACGTGACTCCGCCCTTGCCGCTCGGCTGACTTGTGCAATGCGCACCCGGGCCCCGCCGGGAAGCCGGGCCGGTTCAAGAAGATGCAGGCTCCGTCGACCATGCGGGTGGCGAGCTCTCCATCCGGGAGTTTCTTGACCACCCCTTTGCGACCCTGCCGATGGAACTGCCAGAGGTCGGGGGTCAGGTCCGCCGCGGCTCGCTCGACGTTACGAGCGTCCTTCTTGCCGGTGAAGTGGGCACCGTAGGAACAGCAGCCCTGAACCAGTTCCGGGGCCGGACCCGTGAGGACCCCTTGGCAACCCTGCCCATAGATGCAGGTCCACGGGCTGGTCAGAAAGGTCACGTCGAACTGCCAGGTTCGTTCCTCGTCCGGGTCCTTGAAGCTGATCCACTCGTGAGCATCGGCGGGCACCTGCGGGCGAGCTGGGGTCACGCTCTTATGATGACAGGCGTGAGGCAAGCGCGTGACCACCGGGGTCCGGTACTGACGATTACGCCCGCCGCGCGAGCGACGGTGGGTGCGGCGGTGAGCGGCGAGACCGCCCCGGCATCCTTGGCCCTTTGGCTCGAGGTCACCGGCGCCGCCGACGGCGCCTTCACCTATGACATCTATCTCCGCGCCACCGCCGATGCCGACATCTGGGATTCGGTCCGGGAGGATGACGGCTTGTCGGTGGTGATCCCGAGGGACACCATCGAGCGGTTGCACGGGGCGGTGCTCGACTACGTTCCCGCCGACGGGGGCGGGGGAAGTCTGGTGGTGGTCAACCCGAACACCCCGCCGGCGTCACTGTCCGATGACCTCCTCCCACACCACCAGGTCGATCTGTCGGACCCGTTCGCCCGCCAGGTGGTGTCGGTTCTCGAGGGCCAGGTGAATCCGAGCATCGCGGTGCACGGCGGTCGGGCCGACCTCGAGGCGGTGGAGGGCCGGGCGGTCTACCTCCGGCTCAGCGGCGGATGTCAGGGTTGCGGGATGGCCAAGGCCACCTTGGCCCAGGGCATCGAGGTCATGTTGCGCGAGGCGATTCCGGAGCTCACCGAGGTCGTCGACATCACCGATCACACCGGCGGCGCCAACCCGTACTACGAGCCCGCCCTCGGCTGACCGTTACCGCCGGGGAGGGTCAATCGACGGGAACCGCCCATCGACCGGGATCGTCCGATACGTTTCTGCGAGTGAACGCAGTCCTTGTCGCCGGGGCGACCATTGCCGGACTGGCCGCCGGTGGCGTGTTGGACCCCATCGGCCAGCGGTTGGCCCAACGGAGCCACCTCGACGAGGTGCGGAAGCGGGCCGAGGCCAAGGCCGAGAAGGAATCCGTCCCCGCCGACCCCGCCGACGTCGCCCCGGACGTCGCCACCGAACCAGCCGCCGAGCCGAGCCCCACTCCGAGCAATTTGGTGACCCAGGGACGGTCGCCGGTCCGGACGGTGACCGCCGCCATCCTCACCGGAGGGTTGTTCGGTCTGGGCGCCGTGCACTTCGGCACCGATCTGGTGCTGGCGCCGTTCTGCGTGCTGTTCGCGCTCTTGGTGGTGGTGGCGGTGACCGACCTGTCCTACCGTCTGGTTCCCCGCCGGTTGATCTACGCCTCCCTCATCCTGATCGTCCCATTGCTGGTGGCGACGTCGGCGGTCGACCATTCCTGGACCCACTTGAGCGGGTCGGCCATCGCCGGCGCGGTGGCATTCGGTTTCTTCTTCACCATCTGGTGGTTCATCCCCCAGGGGATGGGGTACGGCGACGTCCGGTTGGCCGGAGTCATCGGCATCTGTGTGGGGTATCTGAGCCTGGTCCATGCCTACTTGGCGTTCTTCGGGGGCTTCCTGATCGGCATGGTCTTCGGCCTGATCATGATGGCGGTGCTGGCCTCCGGTCGGAAGACCCGCATCCCGTTCGCTCCCGCCCTGTCGGTGGGCGCGGTGCTGGCCGTGTTCTTCGGAGCCCACCTGGCCCACAGCTTTTTCGGGACCGGGTAGGCCGTGGGGGCGCGGGCCAACAAGTAGATTTGCCTGGATGCTTCGCTATCTGACTGCCGGAGAGTCCCATGGTCGCGCCCTGGTGGTGATCGTCGAGGGCATGCCGGCCGGGCTCCTGGTGACCAGCGAAGACTTTCAAATGGGGCTCGCCCGCCGCCGTCTCGGCTTCGGACGGGGCCCCCGTATGCGCTTCGAGGCCGACGAGGTGACCCTGGTGGCCGGGGTCCGTCACGGCCGCACCCTCGGATCCCCGATTGCCATCGAGATCGCCAATACCGAGTGGCCCAAGTGGGAAGAGGAGATGTCACCGGCTCCGGGTCTTCCCACCAAGGTCCTCACCCAGCCCCGGCCGGGGCATGCCGACCTGGCCGGCATGCTCAAGTACGGCTTGAACGACGCTCGCGACGTGCTCGAGCGGGCCTCGGCCCGGGAGACCGCGGCCCGGGTTGCCGCCGGGACCCTGGCCAAGCTGCTCCTGTGGCAGATCGGAGTCGACGTGCTCAGCCACATCGTCCAGATCGGACCCGAGCGGTCGGAGGCCGGGATCTTGCCGGCCATGTCCGACCTTCACCGCATCGACGAATCCCCGGTACGCACCGCCGACCCCGAGGCCGAGGCCCGGATGGTGGCGGCCATCAAGGCGGCGGCCAAGGACGGGGACTCGCTGGGCGGCGTGGCCGAGGTCATCGCTTACGGGGTACCGGTGGGGCTCGGCAGCTACGTGCAGTGGGACCGCCGCCTGGATGCCCTGTTGGCCCAGGCCCTCATGAGCATCCAGGCCATCAAGGCGGTGGAGATCGGCGAGGGACTCGATCTACCGGCCCTGCGGGGTTCGGTGGCCCACGACGCCATTCGGGTGGCCGACCCCGACTCCGAGGATCGTTTCACCGCCCTGGCCGCCGAGCTCGGGGGTGGGTACATGCGGGACACCCATCGGGCCGGCGGGATCGAAGGTGGGGTCTCCACCGGCTCCCCGATCGTGACCCGGGCCTCGATGAAGCCGCTGGCCACCCTCAACCGCCCGTCACTCGAGACGGTTGACGTGGTGACCAAGGAATCGACGGTGTCGTTCAAGGAACGGACCGATGTGACCGCGGTGCCGGCCATGGGGGTGGTGGCCGAGACCATGGTGGCGTTGGTCCTGGCCGGTGAAGCCCTCCGGAAGTTCGGCGGAGACTCGGTATCCGAGTTCCGTCGGAACCGGCTGGCCTACCTCAAGGGGTTGGGAGAGACCCCGTCGGCCGCCGCCCCACCACCCGCCAATGCCTGACCGGCTGTTGCTGGTGGGGATGATGGGCGCCGGCAAGACGACCATCGGGCAGCTGGCTGCCACCCGGTTGGGGTGGGAGTTCTTCGATTCGGATGCGCAGGTGCTGGCGGCCACCGGCCGGACGGTGCCGGAGATCTTCGCCGCCGACGGGGAGCCGGCCTTCCGGGCGGAGGAGAGCCGGGTGCTTGCCGAAGCCGTGGCCGGACCGGCTCCGGTGGTCATATCGGTGGCCGGCGGGGCGGTGCTGTCGGAGGCCAACCGCGCCCTGTTGGCGAGCTCGGGAGTCGTGGTGTGGCTACGGGCCGATCCGGCGACCCTCGGGAGCCGGGTCGGAAGCGGCGAAGGCCGGCCGCTGCTCGGGGACGACCCACTGGAATCACTGAGGTCGCTCGACCGGATCCGTCGGCCTCTGTATGCCTCCATCGCCCACCTGGTGATCGACGTCGACCAACTCGCCCCGGAGGACGTGGTCGATCGGGTGCTGGCCGGAGCCGGTCTGGTGGACATCGAGCGCGGAGTCCAGCCGTGATCCGCATCCCGGTGGCGCTGGGTGACCGGGCCTACGACGTGGTGGTGGGGGACGGAGCCCGCCATCTGCTGGCCGAGGAGGTGTCGGCGTCGGTCCCGTCGGCCCGCCGGGCCGCGTTGGTGACCCAGGTCGGCATCCCGGTGGAAATCGATCCCGGCCTGCCGTTCGACGTGTTCACGGTGCCGGACGGCGAGGGGGCCAAGTCGCTGCGCGAGGTGGAGGAACTGACCCGGGGTTTCGCCCGGGCCGGCCTCAGCCGGGCGGATGTGGTCATCGCCGTCGGTGGCGGCGTGGTGACCGACCTGGCCGGATTCGCGGCCGCGTCCTTTCACCGGGGGACGGCTTATGTGAACGTCTCGACCACACTGCTCGGGCAGGTGGACGCGGCCATCGGGGGCAAGACCGGCGTCAATCTTCCCGAGGGGAAGAATCTGGTCGGGGCATTCTGGCAACCCCGGGCCGTCCTCTGCGATCCCGAGGTACTGGCCACCCTTCCGCCCCGGGAGTGGGCTTCGGGGCGGGGCGAGATGGCCAAATACGCGTTCCTGGACCCGGCGCCGGTTTCGGGGACGTCATCCCGACCCGACCAGTTCCTGCTCGATCTCGATCTCGGCGACCAGGTGGCCCGGTGCGTGGAGATCAAGGCCGAGGTGGTGGCTTCCGACGAACGGGAGGGTGATCGCCGGATGATCCTCAACTACGGGCATACCCTGGCCCACGCCCTGGAGGCCGCCGCCTTCGGGCCCGATCGGGAGTGGGACCTCCGCCATGGAGAGGCGGTGGCCGTCGGTTTGGTCTTCGCCGCCTTGTTGGCCCGAAGGCTCGGGCGGATCGACGACGCCCGTGTCGACCTCCACCGCCGGGTGGTCGGTGCCTTCGACCTGCCCGCGGATCTGCCGCCCGGGGCCGACGCCGAAGAACTACTTTTGTTCATGGCCCGGGACAAGAAGGCCCACCATGACCTGACCTTCGTGCTGGACGGTCCCGGTGGGCCCGAACCGGTGCGGGACGTCGCGCCGGCCGAGGTGCTCGCTACCCTGGCAGAGATGGAACCGACGTCATGAGCAGTTCAGGACTCGTCGTGCTGCTCTCGGGGCCCAACTTGAATCTGTTGGGGGACCGGGAGCCGGACATCTACGGACCCGAGACGTTGGCCGACCACGTGGCCACCGCCACCAAGGCCGCGGCCGGGTTGGGTCTGGATCTCGAGCACCTCCAGACCAACCACGAGGGGGAGCTGGTCGAGGCGGTGCAGGGCGCCCGGGGGAGAGCGGTGGCCATCATCGTCAATGCCGGCGCCCTCAGCCACACCTCGTGGTCGTTGCACGATGCGCTGGCCGCCTTCGGCGGGGTGGTGGTCGAGCTGCACCTCTCCAACCCCGCGGCCCGCGAGCCGTTCCGCCATCAGTCGGTGATCGCCCCGGTGGCCGACGGGTGCATCGCCGGATTCGGCGGGTTGGGATACGCGCTGGCGGTGGAGGCGGTCCACCGGCTCCTGGTCTCCCGGTCGGAATCCTGAGGTGACGGCGACGACCGAGCCCAGTCAGCTTCCCCCGATGTCGGTGGTGGGGAGGCTGGACCGGTTGCGAACGCGGTTCGATGCCGCCGACGCCGACGGTGACGCCATCGAGGCGCTGCTGGTGACGACCCCGGCCAACATCCGCTGGCTCACCGGGTTCTCGGGGTCGGCGGGCTTGTTGTTGGTCACCGCCGGCGGCGCGGTGCTGACCACCGACGGACGGTACCGGACCCAGTCGGCCGAGCAGCTCGGTGCCGCCGCCGTGGCCGACGAGGTGACCATCGTGGTCGGCGGGGTCCAGGCTCAGCGGGATGCGCTGGCCGGAGCCGCGGAATCGGCTGTCCATCTGGGCCTGGAAGCCGACGATGTGACCTGGGCGGCACAACGGTCGTGGGCCGAGATCTTCAGCTCCGCCGAACTGCTTCCCATCCGAGGGATGGTCGAGGGGCTCCGGGTGGTCAAGGACGCCAGCGAGATCCTCCGGATGGAGCGAGCCGCCGCCATCGCCGACCAGGGGCTGGCCGCGGTGCTTCCGATGCTGGCTGCGGTGGGCTCGGGCAATGGCTCCGCCGGCCCCCTCACCGAGTCGGGATTCGCCGCTGCCTTGGATCACGCCATGCGATTGGCCGGGGCGGAGGACAGTGCCTTCGAGACCATCGTGGCCTCGGGGGAGAACTCGGCCAAGCCCCACGCCCGCCCGGGCAACCGCCGGATTCGCCCCGGCGACCCGGTGGTGGTCGACTTCGGCGCCATCTTCGACGGGTACCGCTCGGACATGACCCGTACCTTCTTCGTCGGTGGTGAGCCGACCGGTGAGCTGGCCCGGGTGTTCGCGGTGGTGGCCGAATCCCAACGGGCCGGGGTGGCGGCGGTGCATCCGGGCACCGAGACCGGAGCGGTGGACCAGGTCTGCCGCCAGGTGATCGACGATGCCGGGTGGGGCGAGCGGTTCGAGCACGGCACCGGCCACGGAGTCGGCCTCGACATCCACGAAGCCCCGTCGGTCGGGCCAGGGTCAACTGCTATCCTCAGCCCCGGCGCCGTCATCACCGTCGAGCCGGGCGTGTACCTGCCCGACACCGGTGGGGTACGCATCGAGGACACCTTGGTGGTGACCGAGGACGGCAGCCGCTCCCTCACCCAGTTCCCGAAAGAAGTTCCCGTCTGATGGCTGTATCGACCAACGATCTCCGCAATGGCATGACCCTCGATCTGCCCGAAGGGCTGTTTGCCGTGGTCGAGTTCCAGCACGTGAAGCCGGGCAAGGGCGGCGCCTTCGTGCGAACCAAATTGAAGAACGTGCGGACCGGCGCGGTGATCGAACGCACCTACCGGGCCGACGAGAAGCTCGAGCAGGCCATCATCGACAAGCGGGAGATGCAGTTCCTCTATCGGGACAGCTCCGACTACGTCTTCATGGACACCGTCACCTATGAGCAACTCCAGGTGACGACGGCCTCGTTGGGCGACTCGGCCAAGTACCTGAAGGAGGGCGACGATGCCGTGCTCCAGTTCTTCGGGACCGAGATCGTCGGGGTGGACCTTCCCGCCGCCGTCGAACTGAAGGTGACCGAGACCGAGCCCGGCGTCCAAGGCGATCGGGTCTCGGGCGCCCGCAAGCCGGCCACCGTCGAGACCGGATTGGTGCTGCAGGTGCCGTTGTTCGTCAATCCCGGTGAGATGATCAAGGTGGATACCCGGTCCGGCGAGTACCTGACCCGAGCCTGACGACCGGGGTCGGGCGACACCGGCTCGCACCGTCCGCCTGGCTTTTCCACCATGGAAACTTCGCCCCGACACCAGGCCCGAGAGCGGGCCCTCTCCCTCATGTATGAGGCAGAGCTCAAAGGTGACTCGCCGTCGGTGATCCTCGACGCTCTGCCGGTCCCGCCCGATCCGTACACGGCGGCCCTGTTGCAGATGGTGGAGGCCAGGAACGAGGAAATCGACGAGCTCATCGGCTCGGCGGCCATCGGGTGGGACCTCGATCGGATGGCGGTGGTCGATCGGAACGTCCTCCGCCTGGCGGTGGCCGAGTTGCTGGGTTCTGCCGAGGTGCCGACCGCGGTGATCCTCAACGAAGCGGTCGAGTTGGCCTCGGGTTATTCGACCGACGATTCCGGGCGGTTCGTCAACGGGGTCCTCTCGACCCTGGCCGACCGTATCCGGTCCTGACTCGACAACTATCCCCTGTGGGCCGACAACTCAGGCGGCGGTGACCTCGGTCGCGGGCATCGCCCGGGCCCGGCGCAGCGAACGGGTGAGGGCCACGCTGCGGGGCATGACCATCCGCATCGCCCGGCAGAGGCCCCAGGCAGCGCAGCGGGTGGCCACCAACTCCGGCCAGGGCTGCCAGATCCCCAACATCTGCGCGGACCAGTCGGGCAGGATGGACGTCGCCGCCCGGATCAACGGGGCGTAGGCCGCCTGTTCCATTCCTCCGCCGATGTCGGGCGCCAGTAGGAATTCCAAACCTCGAGCTGCCTGCTCCCCGAACTCGAGCTCGGGTCGGACCGCGGTCAGGTAGGCGTCGACCGCCGCCGCGTCGGTGGGGACCTCGGTCGCCCCCAGTCGGCGGGCGATCTCGGCGACCTCGGCGAAGTAACGGTCCACATCCGGGGCCCGCAGGGGCCGGACGCCGAAGAGCTGGTTGGCCCGCAGGAACTGCGCGTGCTCGGCCACATGCACCCAACGGAGGAGATCAGGATCTGACGCCGCGTAGGGGAGGCCGTCGGGCCGGGTTCCCTTCACCGACCGGTGCACCTTCTTCACCGTGTCGATGAGCTTCTCGGCGGTGGCGGTGGAGCCGAAGATGGTTCCCCCCACGAAGGTGCCGGTCCGCTGCAGCCGGCCGAGTGGGTCGTCCTCGTAGACGGAGAAGTCGGCTACCCCGGCCATCGCCCCGGGATGGAGTGTCTGCAGCAACAGGGACGAGACCCCACCGATGAGCATGGCCGGCATGTCCGAGTGCACCCGCCAGGTGACCGAATCCGGGCCGAACAGGCCCGGGTCCCCAGGGGAGTCGTCGAAGGACACCAGGGGTTCCCCGAGCCTGCTGCGCATGGTCGATCCGACCATCCCTCGGATCGGGCCCATGGGGTCGAGCTTCATGTTCTGTTCCTCCCGAATCGGCACATTAACTACCGCTGGTATATTATACTGGATCCATGGGAAACACCGCCATGGCCTCCCGGCCGGTTCGCCGAGGACGGCCACCCGGGCCCCGTCCGGACCCCGAGCGTCGGCGCCGCCAGCTGCTGGCGGCGGCCCGACAGGCCATCGCCCGGCTGGGCCCCGACGCCTCGATGGCGGCGATTGCCGGGGTCGCCGGCTATACCAAGCCCGCCCTCTACGCCGCCTTCGCGGACAAGGCGTCGTTGGCCGACGCCTTGGCGGCCGAGGTGTCGGGGGAGCTGGCCTCGCGGATCGGGTCATTGGTGGCGGACGACCCCCGGCTCCCGGTGGCGCTGCGCGGCGCCATCGACGCCTTCTGCCAATTCGTGGAAGACGAGCCGGCGCTGTTCCGGTTTCTGGTCCAGGGAGCCGCCGGTTTCGGGCGTTCGCTCGGGGAGCGGCGGCTGCTGGTGTCGGTGGGTGAGCAGGTGGGCAACCTCCTGGCTGACGGTCTGGACGCCGCCGGAGCGGATCCCGCCCCGGCCGCCACCCTCGGCTACGCCCTGATGGGGTCGGTGTTCATGGCCGCCGACTGGTGGGTGGATTCGAGGACGGTGTCCCGCGCCGAGTTGGTCGATCAACTCACTGTGTTCGTCGGCAGCGGACTCGCGGCGTTCGCGGTCCCGGCGACCCCACCGGCCGGTCGCACGGGCGCCGGTGGTGGCGCGTCAGGGTGAGCGTCGCGGTATAGTCAACGTCTGACCGTGAAGCGGGTCCCGTGAGGCCCGAACGGACAGGAGGAACGGTGGCCGAACGCGAACGCAGTCATGCACGACCGCGGGGCGCGGTATTTGTGCCCAGGGCCCAAGTGATGTCGGCATCCGACGTCCAGCGAGCTATCACCCGCATGGCCCACGAGATCGCCGAGCGCAACCGGGGCCTGGAGCATCTGGTGCTGATCGGCCTCCAAACCGGTGGGGTCCCCATCGCCCAGCGGCTGGCCGCCAGTCTCGAGGCCGTCGAGAACACCACCATCCCGGTCGGCATCCTCGACGTGGCCTTCTACCGCGACGACATCGGGCTTCGCCCGGTGCTGCCCGAAGCGGTCACCGACATCAGCTTCGATCTCACCGGCGCCACCGTGGTGCTGGTCGACGACGTCCTGTTCACCGGGCGTACCATCCGGGCGGCCCTGAACGCGGTCAGCGAGTACGGCCGGGCCCAGGCGGTGCAGCTGGCGGTGATGGTCGATCGGGGCCATCGGGAGCTGCCCATCCGTCCCGACTATGTAGGAAAGAACCTCCCGACCCGCCGCGACGAGATGGTCGACGTCACCGAAGAGGGTGTGGCGCTCGGGGATCTGGTGGGGAAGTGAGCATGACCACCTTCCCTCACCATCTCCTGTCCATCGACGACCTCGGTTCCGACGGGATCGGCGAGGTCCTGCGGGTCACCGATTCCTTCGTGGAGGTCGGGCACCGGGCCAATCCGAAAGTTCCCGCCCTCCGGGGCCGCACGGTGGCCACCCTGTTCTTCGAAGACTCGACCCGTACCCGGGTCTCCTTCGAAACTGCGGCCAAGCGGCTCTCGGCCGACGTGCTCTCGTTTGCGGCCGGGTCCTCGTCGGTGAAGAAGGGCGAGTCACTCCGGGACACGGTGGAGACCATCGAGGCGATGGGAATCGACGCCATCATCATTCGCCATCCGTCTTCGGGGGCTCCGGCCCGGGTGGCTCGCTGGGTCACCAGTTCATCGGTCATCAACGCCGGCGACGGCTGGCATGAGCATCCGACCCAGGCCCTGCTCGACCTCTATACCGTTCGCCAGGCCTTGGGTGGCGGAGATGAGGGCGTCCATCGGTTCAAGAGCCTGCAGGTGATCATCGTGGGCGACATCCGGCACAGCCGGGTGGCCCGCTCCCAGATCTCCGCCTACGCCGCCCTGGGTGCCGAGGTGACATTGGTGGCGCCACCCACCCTGCTGCCGCCCTCCCTCGACGGGTGGCCGGTGGTGGCGGTCAGCCACGACATCGACAAGGAGCTCCCCTCGGCCGACGTGGTCTCGCTCCTGAGACTCCAGTCCGAACGCGGCAGTGGCGAGTTCGTACCCAGCCTTCGTGAGTACACCGCCGGGTTCGGGCTCACCGCCCGCCGGGCGGCAATGTTGAAGCCGGAGACCCTGATTCTCCACCCGGGCCCGATGGTGCGGGGGGTGGAGATCGCCTCCGAGGTCGCCGACCTGCCGGCGGCTCACATCACCGGCCAGGTGAGCAACGGAGTGGCCGTCCGGATGGCGCTGCTGTTCCTGATGCTCGGGCAGGGCCAGGCCGAGAGCAGCGCCGATGCCTGAGCCGCGTGGAGCTGAGCCCACCTTGGTCATCAGGGGGGGCACCGTGATCGACGCCACCGGTGAGCGTCGGGTTGACGTGGCCGTGGTCGACGGCGTGGTCCAAGCCACCGGGGAGGGACTCGCGGTGCCCCCCGGAGCCACCGTGCTCGACGCCGGCGGGTGCGTGGTGGCCCCCGGGCTGGTCGACCTCCACGTCCATCTGCGGGAGCCGGGTCACGAAGAGGCCGAGACCATCGAGACGGGCACCCGGGCGGCGGCGTTGGGTGGCTTCACTGCGGTGGTCGCCATGCCCAACACCAACCCACCCCTCGACTCCGCCGACGCGGTCCGCAATGTCCTCGACTTGGCGCACGCGGCGACCGCCCAGGTCGCGGTGGCCGGCGCCATCACCGTGGGCCGGGAGGGGAACCATCTTGCCCCGATGGCCGAACTTGCCGCCCTCGGGGTCCATCTGTTCACCGACGATGGTGCCGGGGTGCAGTCGGCCGGCCTCATGCGCCGTGCCCTCGAGTATGCCCGGGGCCTCGGTGTCACCCTCGCCCAACACTGCGAGGACGGGACCCTGGCCTGTGACGGTGCCATGCACGAGGGTGCCTGGTCGAGCCGGTTGGGCATCCCGGGCATGCCAGCGTTGGCCGAGGAGGTCATGGTGGCGAGAGACATCGCCCTGTCCCGGGCCACCGGCGCCCGTATCCACTTTCTGCACCTGTCCACCGCCGCGTCCATCGACCTGGTGAGGCAGGCCAAGGCCGCCGGGCTCGCCGTCACCGCCGAAGCCGCCCCCCACCATTTTTCGCTGACCGATGCCTGCGCGGTCGACTACGACCCGGTGTTCAAGGTCAACCCCCCGCTGCGACCTCAATCCGACGTCGACGCGGTGAAGGCCGGACTCGCCGACGGGACCATCGACGCCATCGCCACCGACCACGCTCCCCACGCCCCCGAGTTCAAGGATCTCCCGTTCGACCTCGCCCCGCCGGGGATGCTCGGCTTGCAGACCGCCCTGGCCTTGGCCATCACCGAGCTCGGGCTCCCGCTTTCGCAGGTCCTGGCGCTGATGAGTTGGCAGCCGGCGGCCATCGCCGGACTCGACCCAGAAAGCGGCGGAGGCCAGGGGGGCCCGATCGCGCCTGGGAGCCCGGCCAACCTCTGCGTGATCGACCCCACCGCCACCTGGACGGTCGACCCCATGGCCCTGGCCAGCCGGAGCCGCAACACGCCGTATGCCGGCCGCACCCTCACCGGCCGGGTCCGGCACACGGTGTTCCGGGGAGAGCCGGTGGTCGTCGACGGGGAGGCGACCCGATGACCGGACGGAACGGAACCGCTCCCCGGTCGGAAGCCCTCCTGGTCCTGGCCGACGGCGAGGTCTTCGAGGGTGACGCCATCGGCGCCCAACCGCACGACTCCGGCATCGCCACCGGCGAGGCGGTGTTCAACACCGTGCTCTCCGGCTATCAAGAAGTGCTCACCGATCCGTCCTACGCCGGCCAGGTGATCGCCTTCACCTATCCCCACATCGGCAACTACGGGGTGAACCCGACCGACGACGAGGCGACCCGACCCCATTGCCGGGGGCTCATCGTCCGCGACCTGGCCGACCGCCCCAGCAGCTGGCGGTCGGCGGGGACGCTGGAGGCCTTCCTGGTCCGGCACGGGGTCCCCGGCATCACCGGAGTGGACACCCGCCGCCTGACCCGCCACCTCCGCCACTACGGAGCCATGCCCTGCGCCTTCGGGACCGCGACCGAGTCGGAATTGTTGAGCGCGGCCCGATCGGCCGAAGCCACCGACGGCCGCGACCTGGTGTCGGCGGTAACCACCGAGACGATCATGGTCCGAGGCCACGGTCCCTACCGGGTGGTGGCCTACGACTTCGGGATCAAGGAGGCCATGCTCCGCCAACTCGGCGAGCTGGCCACGGTCACCGTGGTGCCGGCCTCGACCCCCGCGGATCAGGTCCTGGCCTTGCAGCCCGACGGGATCTTCCTTTCCAACGGCCCTGGCGACCCGGCCGCCCTCCCGGCGATCACCGCGGAGATCGGGAAGCTGGCCGCCGACGGCACCGTGCCGGTGTTCGGGATCTGCCTGGGCCACCAGATTCTCGCCGCCGCCCTCGGCGCCACCACCTACAAGCTCCCGTTCGGACACCACGGTGGGAATCACCCGGTGAGGCGGCTGGCCACCGGGAAGGTGGAGATCACTTCGCAGAACCACAACTATGCGGTGGCCGAGGGATCGCTGGCGTCGGCCGACGTCACCCACGTCAACCTCAACGACGGGGTCATCGAGGGACTCCGGAGTCGGGATACCCCGGCCTTCAGCGTCCAGTACCACCCCGAAGCGGGACCGGGTCCGCACGACGCCCGCTATCTGTTCGAGGAGTTCCGGCTGTTGATGGACGCCACCGGCGCCCACTCCGGTTCCGACGGTGCCGTGGGTAAGGCCTGATGCCCCGCCGCTCCGACATCGACTCGATCCTGGTCATCGGTTCCGGTCCCATCGTCATCGGGCAGGCCTGCGAGTTCGACTACTCCGGTACCCAGGCCTGTCGGGTCCTGGCCGAGGAGGGGTTCCGGGTGGTGCTGGCCAACTCGAACCCGGCCACCATCATGACCGACCCGGCCATGGCCGACCGGACCTATGTCGAACCGCTCGATCACGACGTGCTGGCCGCCATCATCGAGCGAGAGCGCCCGGATGCCCTGCTTCCGACGCTGGGGGGGCAGACGGCCCTGAACCTGACCATGAGCCTGTCCGAGCGGGGTGTCCTCGATGCGTTCGGGGTGGAGGTCATCGGGGCGAATGCCGAGGCCATCACCACCGCGGAGGACCGGGAGAAGTTCAAGGCGGCCATGGAGGAGATTGGCCTGGCCGTTCCCGCCTCCGGCTTCGCCCACTCCCTCGACGAGGCGCTGGCCATTGGCGAATCGATCGGTTATCCGATCATGGTCCGACCCAGCTTCATCTTGGGTGGAGCCGGCACCGGCATTGCCGTGGATCGCGAACGCCTGGTGCGGCTGGCCGCCGAGGGCATCGATGCTTCCCCGATCGGCGAGGTGCTCATCGAGGAATCCATCGCCGGACAGAAGGAGTTCGAGCTCGAGGTGATGCGGGATCACGCCGACAACTGCGTGGTGATCTGTTCGATCGAGAACGTCGATCCGATGGGCATCCACACCGGGGACTCGATCACGGTTGCCCCGGCCCAGACCCTCACCGATGTCGAGTACCAGACCATGCGCGACGCCGCCTTCGCCTGTATCCGTCGGGTCGGAGTCGAGACCGGCGGATCGAACGTGCAGTTCGCGGTGAACCCCGAGGACGGGCGTCAGGTGGTGATCGAGATGAACCCGCGGGTGTCGCGGTCGTCGGCCCTCGCCTCGAAGGCAACCGGGTTCCCCATCGCCAAGATCGCCGCCAAGCTGGCCGTCGGGTACCGGCTGGATGAGGTGACCAATGACATCACCGGGGTCACCCCGGCATCCTTCGAGCCGACCATCGACTACGTGGTGACCAAAATTCCCCGCTGGGCGTTCGAGAAGCTGCCCGGCGCCACCGACGAGCTCGGAACCCGGATGCAGTCGGTCGGCGAGGTGATGGCCATCGGGCGGACGTTCCCCGAGTCCCTGCAAAAGGCGATCCGCTCGCTGGAGCAGGGACGGAGCGGGCTCAACGCCGATCCATCCGAGGCCGACGTCGACCGGGTCCCCGTCGACGATCTGTTGGCGACGGTGCGCACCGCCACCCCGGAGCGGCTCTTCCAGCTCGAGTCGTTGCTGCGCCGGGGCGTGTCGGTCGACCGGCTGGCCACCGCCACCGGCATCGATCCCTGGTTCCTCTCCGAGATGGCTTCGATCACCGACGCCCGGATGGCCCTCGATTTGCAAGTCACCCTGGGGGTGACCGTCGACGACCTCGACCGCCGAGGGTGGCGCCGTCTCAAGCGGCTGGGGTTCTCCGATGCCCAGCTGGCCCACCTGTTCGGGAGCGGGGTGGGCGAGGATGACATCCGCCGGATTCGGCTCGCCCTCGACGCCGGGGTGACCTTCAAGACTGTCGACACCTGCGGGGCAGAATTCGAGGCCCACACTCCCTACCACTACGCCACCACCGAGGACGAGGACGAGGTCGCCCCTTCAGACCGGCCCCGGGTGATCATCCTGGGCTCGGGTCCCAACCGGATCGGCCAGGGCATCGAGTTCGACTACTGCTGCGTGCACGCGTCGTTCGCCCTTCGAGATGCCGGCTTTGAAACGGTGATGGTGAACTGCAACCCGGAAACCGTCTCCACCGACTACGACACCTCGGATCGGCTCTACTTCGAGCCCCTCACCCCCGAAGACCTGGCCAACGTGCTCGACGCCGAGATCAAGGCGTCGGTGGATGGGGGTCGGGTGGTCGGGGTCATCGTCAGCCTCGGGGGACAGACACCGTTGAAGCTGGCCGCCAGCATCCCCGAGGAGCTGGTGCTCGGGACCTCTCCCGCCTCGATCGATCTCGCCGAGGACCGCGAGCGGTGGAACGCGCTGTGTGCGGAGTTGGGGATTCCCCAACCGCCGG
Organism: Acidimicrobiales bacterium; assembly: GCA_035948855.1. GTDB lineage: Bacteria > Actinomycetota > Acidimicrobiia > Acidimicrobiales > RAAP-2 > DASZIT01. The sequence goes on from DASZIT010000075.1 coordinate 57,888, forward strand.
GAGGCACCGCCGGCAACGCCGCCGAAGCGGTGGCGGTCGCCGCCAAGGTCGGTTACCCCGTCCTGGTTCGCCCGTCGTACGTCCTCGGCGGGCGGGCCATGGAGATCGTCTATGACGACGAGCGGCTGGTGGCGGCGGTCGACGCCATGGCCTCCATGTTGACCCGGGAAGGTGGGGTGACGGCCGAGCGTCGGGTGCTGGTGGATCGCTTCCTCGAAGACGCGGTGGAAGTCGACGTCGATGCGGTGCGGGACGCCACCGGCGATGTGGTGATCTGCGGGGTGATGGAGCACGTGGAGGAGGCCGGCGTCCACTCCGGGGACTCGGCGTGTGCGCTTCCGCCCCAGACCCTGTCGGCCAAGGTGGTCACCGAGCTGGAGAACCACGTCCGGGTCATCGCCGATGCGCTCGACGTGTGCGGCATCTGCAACGTGCAGTTCGCGGTGAAGGACGACCTCGTCTATGTGCTGGAAGCCAATCCGAGGGCCAGCCGGACGGTTCCGTTCGTGGCCAAAGCCACCGGGGTCCCGGTGGCCATGGTGGCGGCCCGGGTCATGGTCGGGGCCACGCTGAAGGAGCTCCGGGCTGAGGGCCTGTTGCGCGACCCGGTTGTCGGACACGTGTCGGTGAAGGAGGCGGTGCTGCCCTTCAACCGCTTCCCGGGAGTGGACACCCTGCTCGGACCCGAGATGCGGTCGACCGGCGAGGTGATGGGTATCGGGACCACCTTCGGGCTGGCCTTCGCCAAGAGTCAGATCGCCGCTGGCAACCGGCTTCCGGTCGACGGGACCGTGTTCCTCTCCCTCGCCGATCGCGACAAGCGGTCAGGTCTGGAGGCCGCTCGCCAGTTTGTCTCGCTGGGATTCGACCTGGCGGCAACCTCGGGGACCGCCGCCCTCCTCGAGTCCGAAGGCATCCCGGTGGCTACCGTGGTCGCCAAGGTCGGCGACCGGGGGGCGGCGGGTGTCGACGCGGTGGAGCTCATCGCCGGGGGCAAGGTGCAGCTGGTGGTCAATACCCCCCGAGGTCGCGGTCCGCGGGCCGATGGTCTCCATATCCGGGCCACCGCTCTGGCCCACCAGGTGCCGTGCTTGACCACGGTGGCCGCCTTCAAGGCCGCCGCTGGGGGAATCGCCGACTGGATCAGCCACCCACTGTCGGTGCGGTCACTCCAGGAGTACCACGCCTCATGACTGCCGGGGTCCGGGCCGACCGGGTGCGGAAGGCGTGGCGGGCGGTGGTCGCCGGCGATGTTGACCTGACCTGTCAGATCGGTGGGGTGCAGCTGCCGAATCCGGTGATGACCGCCTCGGGGACCGCCGGACATGGCGACGAGCTCGAGCCCTATCTCCCGCTGTCGTCACTGGGGGCGATGGTGGTGAAATCGATCTCTCCGGCGCCGTGGCCGGGCAACCCCGCGCCCCGGGTCCATGAGACGCCCTCGGGGATGTTGAACAGCGTCGGACTTCAGGGACCGGGTGTCGAGGCATGGGCGCGGGACGATCTTCCCCGCCTGGTGGCCACCGGCGCCCGGGTGGTGGTCAGCATCTGGGGTCAGCGGGTGGCTGATTTCGCCGAGGCGGCGACCCTGCTGTCGACCGTCGAGGGCCTCACTGCCATCGAAGTGAACGTGAGCTGTCCGAACGTGGAGGACCGGCGCCGGATGTTCGCCCACTCACCCACCGCCACCGCTGAGGTGCTGGCCGCGGTCCGACAGGCAAACCCTCTCCCGCTGTGGGCCAAACTCAGCCCGAATGTCGCCGACCTGGCCGAGATCGCCGCCGCGGCCATCGGGGCGGGAGCCGATGCGGTGACCCTCATCAACACCGTGCTGGGGATGACCATCGACATCGAGGAGCGACGACCACTCCTGGGCGCCGGCGGCGGTGGGCTCTCCGGAGCCGCGATCCATCCGGTGGCGGTGAGGGCGGTGTTCGACGTGCGCCGCGCGCTCCCGGATGCCCCCATCATCGGGGTGGGCGGCGTGATGAGTGGCACCGATGCCATCGAGCTGATGATGGCGGGCGCCAGCGGGATCCAGGTGGGTACCGCCACCTTCCGCGATCCCCGCGCCCCGTTGCGGATACTCGAGGAGATGGAGTCGTGGTGCGCCCGTCGGGGGATCCGGGCGATGAACGATCTGATTGGAGTTGCCCATGGTTGATGACCTGATGCGCGAGGGCTTCGGTGCTCGGGTGGCCGCGGCGATCGACAAGACCGGGCCACTGTGTGCGGGGATCGATCCTTCCGGGTCGTTGCTCCGGACCTGGGGCCTGACTGACGATGCCATTGGCCTCCGGGAGTTCGCCACCCGGTGCGTCGACGCCTTTGCCGGGGTGGTGCCGGTGGTGAAGCCACAGGTGGCGTTCTTCGAACGATTCGGTGCCGCCGGTATCGCCGTTCTCGAAACCCTGATCCGTGATGCCCAAGAGGCGGGACTCCTGGTCATCGCCGACGCCAAGCGGGGGGATATCGGGAGCACCATGGAGGCGTATGCCTCGACCTGGCTCGATCCCCAGAACCCCCTCTGCGCGGACGCGGTGACGGCCACGCCCTATCTGGGACTCGGCTCCCTGCGGCCGATGTTCGACCTCGCGGCTCAGCACGGCCGAGGGGTGATCGTGGTGGTCCGCACCTCCAACCCGGAGGGCCGAGCCCTCCAGGAGGCGCTTACCGAGTCCGGCCAGGGTCCGGCGGTCGAAGACATGCTCCTGGGTCGGATCGCCGACCTGAATGCCGGAGGACTTCCGGTTCCGGGAACGGTGGGGGTGGTGGTCGGTGCCACCTTGGCGCCGTCGGCGTTTCCCCTGGGGTCGCTGGGTGGCCCGATTCTGGCGCCGGGAGTCGGCGCCCAAGGTGCCACCGCCGACGACGTCGGCAAGCTGTTCCGGGGTTGCCCGCCCGGATCGGTGTTGGCCAGCTCGTCTCGCTCGCTCCTTGCCTCCGGCCCCGACCCGTCCTCGCTCCGAGCCGCCGCCCTTGCGTCCCGGGAGGAGATGGCGGCAGCCCTCGGGTAGCCCGGTCCACCCAACGAGATCTCAAACCGGCATCCATTCGCTCGAGGACACCCGGTCCGCCGCAGAATGGTGATTCCCGGGCGTCCACAGACGAGGGGCATAGGCTGCCGCGGCACGTGACGTGCCTGAGGCGAGGAGCTCCATGCAGATAATCATCCTGGGTAGCGGAAGTCCGCTGCCTGATCCTCACCGGGCGGGTCCGTCGACGCTGGTCCGTACGTCGGCCGGCGACCTCCTGTTCGACTGCGGTCGCGGGGTCCTCATGCGGGCGGCGGCGGCCGGCTCGGCGGCCGGAGCCTTCCGGGCGTTGTTCCTGACCCATCTGCACAGTGATCACATCACCGACCTGAATGACATCTACACCATGAGGTGGGCGATGTCCTTCCAACCCAATCCGCTACCGGTGTACGGTCCCGGCGGAACCGCGACCCTCCTGCAGGTCACCGAGGCGATGCTCGAACCCGACATCGGCTACCGCCTCGCCCACCACGATGATCTGCAATGGCGACCATCGGCGGAAGTGACCGAGGTCGATCAGGGCCTGATCTTCGAGGAGGGCGCGGTTCGGGTCACCGCGGCTCCGACCGATCACGCCCCGGTCCGGCCGACGGTGGGGTATCGCATCGATGACGGAGAGCGGTCGGTGGTCATCGCCGGTGACACGGTGCCCTGCGCCGGGCTCGACGGCCTGTGCCGGGATGCCGACGTGCTGGTGCACACCGTGGTCCGGCGGGACCTGATCGAAAAGCTCGGGCTTCCCCGACTCAGCGACGTGCTCGACTACCACTCATCGGTCCCTGATGCCGCGCAGACTGCCTCCCGGAATGGCGTCGGCACCCTGGTCCTCACCCATCTGGTGCCCTCACCCGCGCCCGGCACCGAGCAGGAATGGCTCGACCAGGCCGAGTCACAGTTCGACGGGACGATCATCTTGGCTACCGACCTCCTGGCGGTGGACGTCGCCGGCTGAGTTCCCGTGACCGGTGCCCTTGGATCTCCGGGGTCAATTGATTGGCCGCCATCGCCTCCGCACGATGCCGAGATGCTGTTCCCCGTACGTCCGCATTTCGGGGAAGCGAGCCTGGACCGCGCACCACGTGGCGACCCGCACACTGTTCAACACCTGGAGGAGGGCCAGGAGACCCTCATCGACCTCTGGGAAGGTTCGGACCCCCTCGTCCGGTAGGAAGGCCAGGTCCCATTCCAGCGGTCCACGACAGGTTCCCTCGAAATCGATCCATCGCAGCCCCTGCGGTGTGTGGAGAACGTTGGCGCTATGAGGTTCCCCGTGGAGCGGCTGGTCTCGAAGCGCGCGACGATCAAGTGTGGCCAGCAGATCATCGAAGGCCGTTCGCAGGAACTCTCTATCCGGAGGGGCCAAGGCGCCAACGCGAAGGTCATCGGACAAGGTGGTTCGGGCATCCTGCAACTCGGCCCGGAAATTCGGGATGGCAACCTGGCAGTCGTCCAGCGCCTCGTGAAGGTCGGCCAGTGACCGACCCACACTGGAGCCACTGGCTTCGGCATTCGGGTCGTGGTCCAAACGGTCCCACAAGGTAACGACAAATCCGCTCTCCTCGTCCTGCATCGGCAGGGACTCAGCCAACGGGCGAGCGATCGGTGCGCCCTTGGCAGCGAGTTCTGTCGCAACAGCATGTTCGCGAGTCAGCATCTCGGCACTATTGGTGCGGGTGCCGACCTTGGCGATGATCGGATGGGGCCGGAGCCACACAACAGTGTTGTTTGTCTCCTGGACGAGCACCGGCGCTTCGGCGCGGACGCCAAAGCGGCGGGCAACCTCGACCGCCGCCCGGAAGCCCGGTGTCATGCCCCGAGTATGGCAGCCGGAGCCGCTACCGCCCCGAGAAAGTCCAGGCGGTCGCGCCTCCCGGCTCGACCGCCTCGAGCGCCGTCGCCCGCTGCGGGGTGAGGCGGTACACCGTCCACGGCGGAGGTCCGGCCGACGGGGCGCTGAACTCGGCGGTAAGGGCCAGACCTGTTTCATCGACGCGGGCGGGCCAACCGTCGGCATTCCATCGCGCCGCCATGGCCGCCACCGTCGGCGAATCGGAGATTCTCGAGGCCTCACCTTCCACCACGAGGTCGAAGTCGTGGGTGGCCAGACTCAAGGTGCAGCGCGGGTCGCGGGCGAGGTTCCGGCCTTTGCGGGTGCGTTCTCCGGTTTCGAAAAAGAACTCGCCATCGACCCAGAGAGCGCCGACGCCGGTGACGTGGGGGCTTCCGTCGGCGTTGATCGTGGCCAGCCAGGCCGTGTGGCGGTTCGGGCCCCCTGACTCCGGGGCCTGGCTCACCCCTTGGTCAAGGCAGGCTTCGATCCGGGCCCAGTCGAGGAGGGGCAGCTCGTAGAGATCTGCGAGGTTGGTGGCTTCCATACAAAATTGACGGAGGCGCCGACGAAAACTCATCGGTATCCCGAAGCCCCTCCTCGTGCCCAACCGAGGATCCCCGGCTATCCCGGAGATCCCCGGATACCGGATCAGGTACGGACCAGCACCGACTCGGGTTCGGCTTCCCGCACCGGCGGCGGTCCGGCCAGCTCAATGAGATTCCCGCGCCTCAGCACCAAGCCGGCCACGATCGCCCCGGCGACGAAGATGATCGACGACCACAGGAATGCGGTTGTATAGCTGTGGAGGGCGGCGGCTTTGATGGCGGCCGGGCTGGCGATCTTCCCGACCAGATAGGCGGTGGCTGCCCCCGCGGCCACGGTATTGAGCAGTGCGGTGCCGATGGACCCTCCAACCTGCTGGCTGGTGTTGAGGGTGGCCGACCCGACTCCGGCATCGTGCGGCTGGAGGCCGAGGGTTCCGGTGCTGAAGGAGGGGGCGAGGCTGAGCCCGAAACCCAGGCCCAGGAGAATCAGGTAGGGAAGGACGTGGCTGGCATAGGAGCTGTGCAGGCCGACCCGATGGAGCATGAACATGGCCGCCGCGCCCAGGAGCATGCCGAGCGGGACGATGATCTTGGGCCCGACCCTGGGCAGCAGCACCCGGTTGGAGATCTGGGCCATGGTGGCCAGGGCGCCGACCATCGGCAGGAAGGCGATGCCGGTCTTCACCGGACTGAATCCCAACGTCCCCTGCATGTAATAGGTGAGGAACAGGAAGACGCCGAAGATCCCGATGCTGGCGAACAACATGGCCAGCATCGAGCCGCCTCGGGTCCGGTTGAGCACCACCCGGGGCGGCAGCAGCGGGAAGTTGGCCCGGGTCTCGACGAAGGCGAAGACGGCCAACAGCACCACGCCCAGGATCAGGAACCCGATGGTGTACGGATTGCTCCAGGCGGTGGTCTCGGCATGGGACAGGCCGTAGACCAGGCTGAACAGCCCTCCGGTCACCAGGAACAACCCCCGAATGTCCACCGGGTCACGGTCGGCGGCCTTGTCGTTCTTGAGCCACAGCAGGGCGCCGGCGCCGGCAATCGCCGCGAAAACCAGGTTCACGAACAGGGTCCACCGCCAGGATTCGTAGGACGTGAGGATGCCGCCGAGCAGGAGCCCGAGGGCGCCGCCGGCCCCGGCGATGCCGCCATAGATGCCGAACGCCTTCCCCCGCTCCGTTGGATTGGTGAAGGTGGTGGTCAACAGGGCGAGGACCGAGGGGGCGAGGAGCGCACCGAAGGCACCCTGGACGGAACGGGCAATCACCAGCATGGCGAAGTTGACCGATGCACCCCCGAGGGCGGAGGCGAAGGCGAAGCCGACCAGCCCGATGACCAGGGTCCGCTTCCGACCGATGATGTCCCCAATACGGCCCCCGAGCAGGAGGAGGCTTCCGAAGGCGAGTGAGTACCCGGTGACGACCCATTGCCGGTCGGCATTGGAGAAATGCAGGGCGTGCTGGGCCGTCGGCAGGGCAATGTTGACGATGGTGTTGTCGAGGATGACCATCAGCTGGGCGATCCCCAGGACACCCAGGATCCACCATCTCCGCTTGTGGTTCGCCTCGCCGTCGGAGACACCGCTCGGCGTCTGCGAAGGGATCGCTGTGGTCATCAGGGCCTCCGTCGAACTCGAGTGAGGTAGCAGTCACCCCCACTCGCCACCTTGCTGGTGGCAACACCCTGGACCGGTTGACCTATTCCTGGAACCCCGAATTGGCGCCCGAACCTCGGCCCGGGGCCCCCGTGGCCCGCCTTTGCCTGCCGATCGATTGCCTAAGGGCGTAAGTAGATCTTTCTCCAGTGGAGGAGGCAGGCCAGTGAGATCCAGAACAATTCCGCCACCACGAAGAAGGTCACCGCCGGATGGCCGCCAACCGCAATGGTGTTGGTGAAGTGGATCAGATAGCTGGCGTGGTTGTAGGTGTGGACATTGAGCCAGGCGGTCAGGGCGTGGGAGCCGAAATAGACGAACAGGCTGTTGCGACCGAGGGCAATCAACGGCCAGGTGACGGCCCGTTGGGTCGGCGTTCGCAACCCACCTCCTGACCGACCCGTGTCGACCATCAGGTGGGCGATCAGGAGCACCGCGGCGGTGCAGCCCCCGATGAGGAGGGCGAACGGTGGGGTCCACTGCTTTTTGAATGCCGGGACGAACACGTCGAGCACCGCGGCCAGGGCCAGGGCGCCCACCACGATCGATCCGATCGACCGGACCGACGCCGGTTTGCCCCCGGTCCGGCGGGACTCCAACAGCGCATGGCCCACGGTGGCACCCAGACAGGCGGTGATGATGGCTCCGAAGATGGAGACCAGGCCCTCGGGGTCGTACCCCAGTGATCCGCCGCCATAGAGGTGGTTGGCGCCGAAGACGGCGTAGTCGATGGTGTGGGAGGGGTTGCAGGTAGTGCTCAGGTGGCCGCTGGCGCAGTGCAGCGACCACCCCCACTCGAACATGGTGTCGATCAAGGCCAGGCCGGCGGTGACCAGCGCCCACTGACGCCACCCTTTCACCACCGTGTGGAGCAGGACGAGAATGATGACGACGACCGCGTAGAGCTGCAGGATTCCCGGGATGCGCAGGCCCGAGAGATGGAAGGGCGCTCCCGACACCGTTACGTAGTTGTAGACCAGCCCGACGGCCAACAGGATCACCACCCGCCGCGCGGCCGGCCAGGGTCGCACCCGGCGGGCATTGGCAAAGGCCAGCCCGCATCCAGAGAGGGTGACGAAGGTCGGGAAGATCCAATCCATCGGATGGACGCCGATCCAGGCGGCATGGTCGAACCAGGCCGGGACGTTGAGCCAGGCGTTCACGCCGACGCTGGCCATCAGCATCAGCCCTTTGACGATATCGAGGCTGATCAGCCGGGGGCTCGACGTCTGCGCCGGTTCCGCGGGCAACGCCTCGAAGGCAGGGACGGCAATCGGCGGGGAACGAGCTTCGGTTGCGATACTCACGATTGCCCCCCCAGCACGCGAAATATGTGCCGAGGCTACTCGCGGATGTGGGGTCGACCGTGAGGTTCCAATCACCTCAGCCAGAGATGTCAGTGGGTGCGGCCGTACACCAACTTCATCACCTTGGCCAGCACGTCGGTGGCCTTCGCCGGCCGGTTGAAGCTGGTCAGGTTCAGGGGAAGCGCGAACCGCTGGGCGGTGATCGACTTGGCCCGCGAGAACTCGCGCAGGCCGTCAGGGCCGTGGATCCGCCCGAATCCCGATTCGCCGACCCCACCGAACGGCAGCCCGGGAACGAAGGCGAACGTCAGCACCGAGTTCACCGACACCATCCCCGATCGCATGCGCCGGGCCAGGTCGATGCCCCGTTGCCGGGTCCGGGTGAAGACGGCGCCACCCAGGCCGTAACCGGAGGCGTTGACCAGCGTGAGGGCCTCTTCGGCATCCCGCACCTTGGCCACCGTCAAGGTAGGACCGAACGTCTCCTCGGTGACCGCGGCCGAGTCCTCCGGCACCCCAACCAGAATTGTCGGATCCACTCCGTTCACCTTCACCGTGTCGACGCCGCCGACCACCGCTCGACCGCCGGCCTTGATGGCCTCCCCCACGTGGCGCCGGATGACCTCCATCTGCGAGGGCATGGTCGGCGGGCCCCAGGCGGCGCCAGCCCCCGACCCGGGATGGAGCTTGCCCGCCTTCTCGGTGAGCAGGGAGACGAACCGGTCGTACACCGCCTCGGTGGCATAGACCCGCTCGGTGCCGATGCAGGTTTGGCCCCCGTTGCTCATGCCGCTCCACAGCGCGGCATCGGCGGCTGCGTCGAGGTCGGCGCCATCGTCGACAATCAGTGCGTCCTTGCCGCCGCACTCCATCAGCACCGGCACCAGGTTCTCCGCGCAGGCCGCCATCACCTTGCGACCGGTGCGCGCCGAACCGGTGAAGGCGATCTTGTCGACACCCGAGCGGCACAGGGCGGCCCCGGTCTCGCCCAACCCCGTCACCAGGGTGAACAGATCCCGACCCCGGGGGACGGCGGTGGCCCAGGCGTCGACCAGCCACTTTCCGATCGCCGGGGTGTACTCGCTGGGTTTGAAGACCACCGCGTTCCCGGCCGCCAATGCGTAGACGATCGACCCGGCCGGGGTGAACACCGGATAGTTCCAGGGACCGATCACCCCGATGACCCCGAGAGGCTGGTACTCGACACTGGCCGAGTTGTTGAGGGCCAAGAGGCCGGGGAACACCGGGCGGGCGGCGAGGATCCGGCGAGCGTGGGAGGCGGCCCAGGAGAGGTGGTCGATGACCAGGGTTGCCTCGAGAACGGCGTCGGCGTGAGGTTTCCCGTTCTCCCGGTGGATGAGGTCGGCCAGTTCGTCCATCCGCCGGGCGAGCTCTCCTTTATAGGACGCCAGGTGCTGGGCTCGGCCGTCGAAACCGATGGACTGCCACCACTCCGACGCCGCCCGCGCCCGTTCGACGGCAAACCGCACCGCCACCTCCCGGTCGATGGGGAAGGTGCCGACCACTTCGCCGGTAGCGGGATTCAGTGAGTCGAACGTGGTGGCGTCTTCGCCGACGATTCCCGGATGGGCTCCTTCAATACTGGCCATGGCTCGACTGTAGTGATCCCTCCGCGGCAACGTGAGGCGCCTGGCGGCACCTCGGGATCAGGTTCCGGATTCTGCCGGGAACCATCCCGAAACCCGGTTGGTCAGGAGGCGCTCGTGTTCGATGAGCGCGTCCAGGGCCATCGGCTGGGTGACCAGCTCGAACTCCAGGCGGTCACCGCCTCGCACCTGGCCGATACGAGCCAGATCGGCGGCGATGACGCAGGCAATGATCGGGTACCCGCCCACGGTGGCATGGTCGGGCATCAGCACGATCGGCTGACCATCGGGTGGGACCTGCACCGCACCGGTGACGGTTCCGGTCGACTCGATCCGCCCCGCCGACGCCAGGACGACGCCGGGCGCCGACAGCCGGAGCCCGACCCGGTTGGAGGCGTCCGCCACCCGCCACCCAGTCGAGCAGAGCGTTTCCAGTCCGGCGGGTGCGAATCCATGGGGGCCCTCGATCACCCGGATCACCGTCGGTTCGGAGACCAGCCCGGCTGAGCGGATAGGGGTGAGGAACCCGCGGGGATGGCGGGGGGTGCCGAGATCGAGTTGGTCGCCTACCACCAGCGCACCGAGACCGAGCCCGCTGAGCACATCAGACGACCGGGAACCGACCACCGTCGGGATCTCGATCCCTCCGGCTACGCCGATATAGGCGCGGAGTCCCTGCCGGAGCTGACCCGCCGACATGGTCTGGCCGTCCCGGACCGGCACCACCGTTTCGATACCCACGACATGTCCGTCGATGGTGAGATCGACCGCGTCACTGGTGACTGCCACCACACCGATATGGGCGTCGCCATGGAAGCGAAGGGTTGGACCCCGAGCGGTGATCTCGATCACCGCGGCGTCATCGGGGTTGCCGACCAACCGGTTGGCCAGCCGCATGGAGTCGGGATCGGCCGGGCCGGCATCGGGTATCCCGATCGGCGCCACCGAGGTCCGACCCCGGTCTTCCACCAGGCTCAGGAGGCCGGGCTCGAGCACCTCGATGAAACGGCGGCTCTGGGCCCGCTGAGGTGGACGCCGCGCCGGCAACCGACCTCGGTCGGCGTCGATCCCGTCGACGGTTTCCGCGCCAACCGCCGGTCGAAAGCGCACGATGTCGCCAGCCCGCAGACGGGCGTAGGGCGCGACTTCCGGGTCGAACAGTGGCAGCGAGGTCCGGCCGACCAGCATCCAGCCACCCGGCGTCGGTTGTGGGTAGATGGCGGCGAATCCACCGGCCAGTGCCACCGATCCCCGGGGCACCGACGTGCGGGGGGTCGCCCGCCGTTGGATGCCTGCCAACGGCGGTGGCAGGCCGACCAGATAGGGGAACCCCGGCGAGAAGCCGAGAAACGCCACCCGAAGATCGCAACCGGTCAAGAGGTCGATGACCGCGTCGGTGGTGATGCCGGCCGCGGTGGCGACGTCGTCCAGATCGGGACCGTCGAAGGTGGTCGGGATGTCGATGCGGCCACCGGGTGCCGGTGAGTTCACCGGCTCGGATCCCGATCGGCGGGACCCGTCGAACTCAGCCAGCCAGCGCGGCCACTGTTCGGGGTCGTTGGTCAGCGGGTCGACGTGAACCACCACGGAGCGGAACCCGACGACGATGTCACCGATTGCTGCCGGTGCGGCGCCGGCGCCGACTTCCTGCTGCAGCCAACTTGCCAGGCGCTGGGCGGTGTCGACACTCTCGACCTCCACCAACCAGGCCGAGTCTCCGAACGGGAGCACCTGTCGGATCATGACGGTGGGGCAAAACTGCGGACGGTCACCCCGCCCGCCTCGAGGGCCATCCGGGTTTCCCGGGCCGACTCCCAGGCCGATGGGGTGTCGCCGTGCACGCACAGGGTTTTGCAGGCCACCGGCAACCACGAGCCGTCGGACGCCTCGATGCCCCCGCGGGTCACCAGGGAGATCGCCCGCTGGGCAACGACCTGTGGGTCACTGAACACCGCGTCCGGATCACTTCGCGGGACCAGCCGTCCGTCAGCGAGATAGCCCCGGTCGGCGAACGCCTCGGCGATCACCTCCAGGCCCGCCTGGATGGCCAACCTGTCGACCACCGTCCCGGCCTGAGCCACCAGCACCCGGACCCCGCACTCCCGCACCGCGTCCACCACCACCGCGGCGACCGCCTCGTCCACCCCCATCCGGTTGTACAGCGCGCCATGGGGCTTGATGTAGGGCACCGACCCGCCGGCGGTGGCGGCGATCCCGGCCAGAATCCCGTACTGCTCGACGATGTCGGCCCGGAGCCGGGGGGCGGGCACGTCCTGTGGGCGGCGCCCGAAGCCTTGGCGATCACGGTAGGAGACGTGTGCGCCGGTGGTCACCCCACGCTCCAGGGCGGCGACCAGACTTGCCTCGATCACCGTCAGGTTCCCGGCGTGAAACCCACAGGAAAGATTGACACTCGTTACACAATCGAGGATGGCGAGGTCGGATGGACGGAGGGTTTCGCCTTCCCCCAGATCGGCATTCAGATCCACCCAGGCCACGGTCCCAGTATTCATCGTGACCAGCGGTCGTGGAGGCGCTATCGTCGCGGTCATGCCGCAACCGCCCGCACTTACGCCCGAACAGCGCCAAGCCGCCTTGGCCAAAGCCGCCAGGGTCCGCCGTGAGCGGGCCGAGGTCAAGGACAAGCTCAAGATGGGGTCGCTGACGCTCACCCAACTCCTGACCGATGCCGACGGGAACGAGACGATCGGGAAGATGAAAGTGATCTCGGTGCTCGAGTCGCTTCCCGGTCTCGGCAAGGTCAAGGCCCGCCGACTGATGGACACGGTGGGGATCAGTGAGAGTCGTCGCCTTCAGGGACTCGGGAGCAATCAGCGCCAGTCGCTGCTCCGCGAGACCGCTCGCTGAGCCACGCATCGTCGGGTCCGGCTATCGGCCGGGCCCGCCCATTGATCTTCGTACTCTTCGGCCCGGGGGGAGCCGGGAAGGGGACCATCGCCGCCAAGCTGGTCGAGATCGACCCGAAGCTTTGGCTCAGCCGGTCTTGGACCACCCGCGCCCAGCGGCCGGGAGAACCGGCCGATGCCTACTGTTTTGTTGATCGCGCCACCTTCGAGGAGCATGCCCGCGCCGGGGATTTCTTCGAGTGGGCCGAGTTCCTGGGCAATCTCTACGGGACCCCGGTGCCCCGTCCGCCCGAGGGCTTCGACGTGCTGCTGGAGATCGACCTCCAGGGCGCCCTCCAGGTTCGGTCCAAGCGGCCGGACGCCATCCTCATCCTGCTGTTACCGCCGAATTCCGAGATCCAGGCCAAGAGGCTGCGGAGCCGGGGGGACAGTGAGGACCATGTGACCAAGCGCCTGGAAGCCGGGGTCGAAGAGGAGAGGATCGGCCGTGAAATTGCCGATGTGGTGGTCATCAATGACGGCCTGCTGTCGGCGGCGGCCGAAGTGGCCGGTATAGTTAATAGTTGCCGTTCCACCGCCCTTACCGGCAGTGGCGCGGCTGGCGGAACCGCCGAGGGTGAAGATCAGGCCCCCGACGCCCTACCCGACGACGCTTCTGAAGGAACGTGATGGCTCAGCCCCGCAGTACTTTGATGGACCCGCCGATCGAAGATCTCCTCGACAAGGTGGACTCCAAGTTCACGTTGGTGGCGCTTTCTTCCCGTCGGGCCCGCCAGGTGAACAGCTACTACAACTCCTTGGGCGAGGGATTGGGAGTGGTGGTTCCGCCGCAGGTTGCGTCGCTGTCGGGCAAGCCGCTGTCGATCGCTTTCGAAGAGGTGGCCGCCGGAAAGGCCACCTACAGTCGCCCGGATCCGGAAGAAGAGGCCGCCTTGGCCGCCGAAGCCGCGCTCGCCGCCGAAGCCGCGCTGGCCGAAGCCTCCGGCTTGGCCGCGGTCGACGGCACCGTCGAGGAGCCGGCGGCCACCGAGTCAACCGACTAGAGCGGTTGGCCCGATCGATCGTGACGGGCAAAACCAAACCCTTCGTCGTCCTCGGCGTATCAGCCGGGATCGCCGCCTACAAGGCGGTCGAGGTCTGCCGCCGGCTGGTTGACGCCGGGGTACATGTGGCGCCGGTGATGACCGAACGGGCAACCCATTTCGTGGGCCGAGCCACCTTCGACGCTCTCGGCTCCGAGCCGGTGCAGACCAGCCTGTGGGACGAGGCATCACCGATTCCTCACACCCGCCTCGGCCAGCTGGCCGACGTCGTGGTGGTGGCGCCGGCCACCGTTGACCTCCTGGGCCGGTATGCCAGCGGCCTCGCCGACGATCTGCTGACAACCACCTTGCTGGCCACCGCCGCGCCGGTGGTGGTGTGCCCGGCTATGCACACCGAGATGTGGGAGCACCCGGCCGTGCAGGCGAACCTGGCGACGTTGCGGTCCCGGGGTGTGATCGTGGTCCCCCCCGAAGACGGACGACTGGCCGGCGGGGACATCGGTTCCGGCCGACTGGCCGACCCGGAGGTGATCGTCGAGACGGTCCTCGCCCTGCTCGACTCCCGAGTGCAGAGGGACCTGCTCGGGGTCCGGATGGTGGTGTCGGCCGGCGGGACCCGTGAGCCGATCGACCCGGTCCGGGTGTTGACCAACCGGTCGTCCGGCAAGCAGGGCCACGCGGTGGCCGAAGCCGCCGCCCGCCGGGGGGCGCGGGTCGACCTGGTCACCACCACCGACCGCCCGGTGCCCGCCGAAGTGTCCGTGTACCGGGTGGAGACCGCCGCCGAGATGGAGGCGGCGGTGCTGTCCTTGGCCGTGGACGCCGATGTGGTGGTGATGGCGGCGGCCGTGGCCGATTTCCGTCCCAAGGGAACGGCGCCGTCCAAACTCCACAAGGCGGATGGCGTTCCCGATCTGATCCTCGAGCCGACGCCGGACATCTTGGCCGAGCTCGGCCGGCGCCGGACCGGCACCCAGGTCCTGGTCGGCTTCGCGGCAGAGACCGATCAGGTCAGCGAGCGGGCGACGGCAAAGTTGGTGGCCAAGGGTGTCGACCTGATGGTGGCCAACGATGTGTCCGCCCCCGGGGTGGGATTCGACCACGACACCAACGCGGTGACGGTGCTGGGAGCCGACGGGAACACCACCGAAGTTCCGGTAACCAGCAAGATGATGGTGGCGGATGCGGTGTTGGACAGGGTGGCCGCCCTCCTGGCCTCTCGTTGAGCGCCCGGCCCAGCTCACGGCTCATATCGCCGCCGACGCCGATATCACCTATCCTTCTGCGATCCCGGTAGCCGGCGCACCGGCCATTCTTCAACCCCCATCCCCAGAGAAGATCGGAACCACCCGTGAACACCCGACACACCTTCACCTCTGAGTCCGTCACCGAGGGCCATCCCGACAAGATGGCCGATCAGATCTCTGACTCTGTGCTCGACGCCCTGCTGGCCGATGATCCGAACAGCCGGGTGGCGTGCGAGACCCTGTTGACCACCGGTCTGGTGCTGGTGGCCGGCGAGATCACCACCACTACCTACGTCGACATTCCCACCCTGGTTCGCCAAGTGGTGCTGGACATCGGGTACGACAACGACGCCTACGGCATCAATGGGAAGACCTGCGGGGTCATGGTGGCGCTCGACGAACAGTCGCCCGACATCGGCCAGGGTGTCGACAATGCCTTCGAGGTTCGGGCCGGAACCGGGGGAGAGGATCAGCTCAACGCTCAGGGCGCCGGCGACCAGGGAATGATGTTCGGGTATGCCTGCGATGAGACACCCGACCTGATGCCCCTACCCATCTGGCTGGCCCATCGGCTGGCCCAACG
>DASZIT010000076.1:0-10117 GCA_035948855.1 Acidimicrobiales bacterium
GCCAGAATGGCGCGAGGTCCGCCCCGAGCGCGGATACCTTCAGCCAATGCACCGCCTGGGCGACAGCAAATGACGGAACTGGTAACAACGGCACCTCCAGTAATCCCCAGAACAACTTCCCGCAGCTCACTGCCGCCGCCAGCGCGAAGGGTGAGACCGTTGCGCAGTTCTGTTCCGACGTGTCCCCGCCCCCGACGGCCACCACCTCACCGATCCCCTCCGCGGCGTCCTCTGGCACCGGCTTGGCCACCAGCACCCCGGGATCTCCCTCCAGCGCTCCAACCGGACCCTCCTCCACGGTTTCGGCAGGAACGCCGTCCAACACCCCCAACGGGCCTCCGGCCAACACCCCCAACGGGAACGGGCCTCCGGCCACCAACCCCGGCGGACATTCCCCCAACGGGAACGGTCCCCCGGCCACCAACCCCAGAGGCCATGTCCCCGGGCCGCCGGCCAGCACCCCCAGCGGAAATGTCCCCGGGCCTCCCGCCACCAACCCCAGCGGAAATGTCCCCGGAGGCCCGGCGCACTAACGCCAGCTCCGTCCGGACCGCCTCCTCTCCCACCTGATTGACCCAGTTGGCAGTTCAGCCCTCTACGAGCCGACAGCTACAGCTTCGGACGGGCCCGTTCGAGGATGGCGGAGGTGTCGATTCCGGTCGGCAGGGTCCCGAAGGCCACCCCCCAATCGCCGCCGAGCCGAGAGGCGCAGAACGCATCGGCCACCGCCGGGTGTCCGAACCGCACCAACAGGGTTCCCTGCAGCGCCTTGGCCATCGCCTCGACGATCGAGCGGGCCCGGTATTCCAGATCGTCGAGATCGGTGAGTTGATCGCGCAGACGAGCGACGGCCGCGTCCAACCGCGGATCGGCCCCGCCACCGGCATCGAGCTCCTCGAGGAACACCTCCACCGACTCGGGCTGCCGGGCCATGGCGCGGAGGGTGTCGAGGGCGGCGACGTTACCTGACCCTTCCCACACCGACAGCACCGGTGCCTCCCGGTAGAGGCGGGGCATGCCGGAATCCTCCGAGTACCCGTTCCCGCCCAGGCACTCCAACGCCTCGCCGGCGAAGACCGGGCCCTGCTTGCAGACGTAGTACTTGGACGAGGCCAAGGCGATGCGCCGGAACAGGGCCTCGCGCTCGTCCCCCTGGCCGGCCCGATCGGTGGCGCCGGCCAAACGCATAGACAGCGTGATCGCCGCCTCGGCTTCCACCGCCAGATCGGCGAGCACGTTGCGCATCAGCGGCTGGTCGATGAGGTACTTCCCGAAGGCTTTCCGGTAGGTGGCGTGATGGACCGCCTGGGACAGCCCGATCTGCATGCCGGCGGCGGCGCCGATGGTGCAGTCGAGCCGGGTCATGTTGACCATCTCCACGATGGTCCGCACCCCACGCCCTTCCTCGCCCACCAACCAGGCGGTGGCGTCGTCGTACTCGACCTCAGCGCTGGCGTTGGATTTGTTGCCGAGCTTCTCCTTCAGGCGTTGCAGATGCATCGGGTTCCGCGAGCCGTCGGGGAGCACCCGGGGTAGCAAGAAACACGAGAGGCCGCCGGGGGCCTGGGCCAACATCAGGAAGACGTCAGACATCGGTGCCGAGGTGAACCACTTGTGCCCGGTGATCCGGTAGGAGCCGTCGGCCACCGGATCTGCCCGGGTGGTGTTGGCCCGCACATCGGACCCGCCCTGCTTCTCGGTCATCGACATCCCGGCGATCAGTCCCCGCTTGGTCAGCGGCGGGCGAAGCCCGAAGTCATACTCCCGGGAGGTGAGCCGCGGTTCGTACTCGGCCGCCAGCTCCGCATTGACCCGGAGCGCCGGCACCACCGCGTAGGTCATGGAGATCGGGCAACTGTGGCCGGCGTCGGTGGCTGTCCAGGCCAGGAACTTGGCCGCCCGGGACACATGGGCCCCGGGGCGGGCGTCGCTCCAGGGGCTGGCGTGGAGGCCGAAGCCGACCGCGTTCTCCATGAGGTGGTGATAGGAAGCGTCGTACTCGACCTCGTCGATCCGGTTCCCGTAGCGGTCGAAGGCGCGGAGCGCCGGCGGGTGGGCTTCGGCCAGCCGTCCCCACTCCTGGGCCTCGGCGCTGCCGGCCAGACGGCCGACGCCATGGAGCTCGTCTTCGGCCCACCCAGCCCCCTCCCGGTGGAGCGCCTCGAGCAGCGCCGGGCAGTCGGCGGCATCGAAGTCGACCAGGGGTGGAGCCTGATTGGTGACGACGTGGGTGTCGGACATGTTGGCTCCTCTTCGTCAATTGCCGCAGAGTCCGGTCGATGGCGCGGCCTGCATGCCAGGATAGGACCAGCAATGGGGAGGTTGATCCATGTACAACCCGTCACGCCGGGCGTTTCTGGCCAAAGGGGCAGTCGCCACCGGGGGCATCCTGGCCGGTGCCGCGCTGGCCGGCTGCAGCTCGGGGACCTCTGTGGCCGCCTCGACCACCACCACCTTCCCTCAGGTGAAAAACGGGGACGACGGGCTGGCCCGGCTGGTGGCCGGCAACGACCGATTCGTGAGCGGTAACCCCACCCACCAGGGGCGCACCAGCGCCCGCCAGGTCGAACTGGTCGACACCCAGTCGCCGTACGCCATCATCCTCGGTTGTTCGGACTCCCGGGTGTCGCCGGAGATCATCTTCGATGAGGGCATCGGCGAGCTGTTCGTCGTCCGGGTGGCCGGGAATACCGCCATGGACCCGATCCTGCTGGGATCCATCGAGTACTCGGTCGAAGCGCTCGGCTCGGTGCTGCTCATGGTGCTGGGCCACGAGAACTGCGGCGCGGTGAAGGCGGCACTCTCCGAGGTCCAGAAGGGAACCAAGTTCCCCGGCGACATCGGCAACCTCCTCGGCCCGGTGGTCCCGGCCGCCCAGTCGGTGGGCACCCTGCCGGCCGGCTCCCAGCTCGACGCCGCCATCAAACAGAACGTCCTGAACATGGTGCAGCTGCTCAACTCGTCCGCTGCCATCCTCCAGCCGGCGGTGGCGGCCGGGACACTCAAGATCGTGGGAGCGGAATACACCCTCCGGACCGGGAAGGTCACCATCCTCACCTAAACGGTGACGGTGACCGCGTGACGGATGTCTCGTGAGGAGGCGCCGACCAGGATCTCGAAGTCTCCGCTCCCGGTCGCCCACCCCTGGGCATCAACGTCCCAATGGCCGAAGGCCCGGCCGTCGAGGGCGAACCGTGCGCTACCCGTCTCCCCCGGGGCCAGCTCGACCTTGCTGAAGCCCTTGAGCTGTCGCTCGGGACGAACCGCCGACCGGAGGTAGAGCTGGACGACTTCGGCGGCGATGCAGTCGCCGGTGTTGGTCACCCCGACCTCGACCGACAAGTCGCCGGAACCGGCCACCACCACTGGGGGGTCGTAGCGGAAGGTGGAATAGGACAAGCCGTGGCCGAAGCAGAAGAGCGGCTCGATCCCGAAGGCGTCGAAGTGGCGGTAGCCCACCCGGGTGCCCTCGGCGTAGACCACCTTGCCGTCCTCCCCGGGGTAGTGCCCGAAGGCGGGCGTGTCCTCCAGCCGGGCCGGGAAGGTGATGGGCAGCCGTCCGGACGGGCTGGTCACCCCCAGCAGGTGGTCGACCAGCGCGTCGGCCCCCTCTTCCCCGGGATACCAGACCATCAGGTTGGCCCGGACCCGTTCGACCCACGGCATGGTCACCGGGGAGCCGGCATTGATGACGACGATGGTGTTGGGGTTGATCCCCGCCACCCGGGCCACCAGCTCCGCCTGATCCCCGGGGAGGTCGAGGTCGGTGCGATCCGCGCCCTCGGTCTCCCGTTCGCTGTTGGATCCGACCATCACGATGGCCACCTCAGCGTCGGCGGCGGCCGACACCGCCAGCTCCATGGCGTCGGCCGGCAGGTCGGGCAGCGCACCGATCCGCAGGCCGGCGCCCCGGAGTCCGCCCGACGTCAGCTCGAAGCCGAGCCGGTAGGGCCGGTCGGCGACCAGCTCGATGTCCTCCTCGACGGTGGTGCTGCCGAAGCCCATGAAAGTGGTGCCCGGGGTCGGCTCCCAGTTGTCGACCACCAGCTGGTCATCGATGAACAGCCGGCTCTTGCCCGCGCTCTCGAGGGAGAACCGCCAGCGCCCACTTTGGCGCGGGTGTATCACCGCTGACCCCACCGCGGAGAACCGCTCGGCCGGAATCCCGGGCACCGGGTCACCGAGCCACAGGAAGCGGCCCCGGTAGCCGGACTCGACGATCACCGGAGTGCCGGTCATGTCCGGGCCGTCGAAGAACTCGACCCGGAAGCCGGCGTCGGCACCGACGCCGAACAGCCGGGGGTCGATGGTCGGGCAGACGTCGCTGATCCGGCACCCGGGCTCAGTGACAACCTCGACGGCATCCCCGAGTCGGCTGCGGAGCACATCGACCGGGGAGGCCACCCGATGCGGATTCACGGTGGCACTGCCGCCACCTCCGAACTCGAGGACATCGGCCGCCGGACCGATGAGGGCCACCCGCTTGAGCCTGGACGGGTCCAACGGGAGGATCCCGTCGTTGGTCAGCAGCACCGCCGACTCGCTGGCCGCCCGGCGGGCAACCGCCCGGCGGGCCGGATCGTCCTCACTCCGCTCCGGCACGTCCTCGAGGCCGCGGTCGAGGAGTCCGGTGCGGGCCATGATCCGCAGGATCCGACGGGCGGCGCCGTCCAGGATCCCCGCCTCGACCTCGCTGGCGTCGACGGCATCGGCCAACTTGCCGCCCAGCCACCGGGGGGGACCCGGCATCTCGATGTCGAGCCCGGCGTTCGCCGACGGTGCGGTGCTGTGGGCGCCGAACCAGTCCGACACCACCACCCCGTCGAAGTCCCACTCCTCCTTGAGGATCCGGCCCAGCAATACGGGGTGTTCGGCGCAGTAGGTGCCGTTCACCCGGTTGTAGGCCGACATCACCGCCCAGACCCCGGCCTCTCGCACCCCGGCCTCGAAGGCCGGCAGGTGGATCTCCCGGAGGGCGGCGGCATCGACCTCGGCGCTGATGGTCATCCGTTCGAACTCCTGGTCGTTGCAGGCGAAGTGCTTGATGCAGCACCCCACCCCGTGACGCTGCACCCCGGCCACATAGGCCACGGCCAGGCGGCTGGTGAGATACGGGTCCTCGGCATAGGACTCGAAGGTGCGGCCGGCCAGCGGCGTGCGAGGGATACACACCGTAGGGCCGAGCAGGAGGTTGACCCCCTTGGTGATCGCCTCGGCGGCCAGGACCTCGCCGACCTGCTCGATGAGCTCGGGATTCCAGGTCGCCCCCAGCGCCGCGCCGCAGGGGAGCGCCAGCGACCGGTCGGTGAAGCGGGCGCCCCTCACCCCCGACGGGCCGTCGGACATGGTCAGCCGTCCGATCCCGAGACGGGCGATGGCGGGCAGGTGCCAGAGGTCGGCGCCACCGGTCAGCGACGCCTTCTCCGCCCGGGTGAGCTGGTCGAAGAGACCGTCGATGTGAGCCTCGATGTCCCCGCCCGCGGTTGCCACCATCTGCGGGACACTAGACCGGACGGCCCCCGGCGGGCAGGTGGTACGTTCAGGGTCACCGCAGCGTGAACACCGCGTTTCATCAGGGGGTGGCCATGGACGTCGAACGGATGAGCCCATTGGACACGTCGTTCCTCCACATCGAGGACGGCGTCAGCCACATGCACATCGCGTCGGTCGGGATCTTCGAAGGCCCGGAGCCGCCTTTCACCGACATCGTCGGCATGATCGAGGGCAAGCTTCCGCTGGTCCCCCGCTACCGGCAGATCGTGCAGACCATCCCGCTGGAGCTCGGCCGGGCGGTCTGGGTCGACGACCCCCACTTCAACATCGACTACCACCTCCGCCATACCGCCCTGCCCGCTCCGGGGGGTGAGGCTGAGCTGCGGAAGCTGGTCGGGCGAGTCATGTCCCAGCAGCTCGACCGGTCCAAGCCGCTGTGGGAGATCTGGGTGATCGAAGGGCTGGAGGACGACCGCTGGGCCATGGTCTCCAAGGTCCACCACGCGATGGTCGACGGCATCTCCGGCACCGACCTGCTGGCGGTGATCATGGACGTCACTCCCGACTACACCGACCCGGAGATCCTGCCCTGGGAGCCGAGGAAGGCTCCATCGGGGCGCGACCTCGCTCTCGAGGCCTTGGCCGGATTGGCCCGCAGCCCTTACGAGCAGATCCGCGCCCTTCGGGCCACGGCCCGGGTGCCGCGACAGGCGCTCGCCCGTGCCCGCGAAGTGGTCACCGGGTTGTCGGCCATGGGCGGGCTCATCCGGTCGACCCCGGTCTCGAGCCTCAACGGGCCGCTCGGGCCCCACCGCCGCTACGCCTGGGCATCGAGCTCGGTCGAGGACGTCAAAGCCGTCCGGAAGGCCCACGGTGGCACCTTCAACGACGTGGTCCTGGCCGCCATCACCCACGGGTTCCGGGAGCTGCTGCTGTCCCGGGAGGAGACCGTCGACCGGGTGGTGCGCACCCTGGTGCCGGTGTCGGTCCGGCCCCGGGACATCAGCGGGAAGGCGGTCGGGGACGGGACCTTCGAGAACAAGGTGTCGGCCATGTTCGCCGAGCTGCCGGTTGGGATCGATGATCCGATCGACTGCCTGCACGCCATCACCAAGCAAATGGAGGGCCTGAAGGAATCGAAGCAGGCGCTGGCCGGCGAGGCCATCACCTCGATGTCGGGGTTCGCCCCGCCGATGCTGCTCGCCCTGGGCATGCGGGTGGCTTCCCGGCTCCCCCAGCACAATGTGAACACGGTGACCACCAACGTGCCCGGCCCCCAGATCCCGCTGTATGTCCGGGGCCGGCGGATGATCGAGTGCTATCCCTACGTCCCGCTGGCCGGCCAGGTCCGGCTGGGGGTGGCCATCTTCTCCTACAACGGTCAGGTGAACTTCGGGGTCACCGGCGACTACGACACCACTGCCGACATCGACGTGCTGTGCCGCGGGTTCGAAGAGGGGATGAAGGCGTTACTCAAGACGAACGACTGAGCGCGGGTCCGCGACAGCACCGGCAGACGCCAGGAAAGAAACGGGTCGCCCGCGTCGGCCTGGTGCTCGGCGCCGGGGGGGTGGTGGGCCAGGCGTATCACGCCGGGGTGCTGGCGGCGCTGGAAGCCGAGCTCGGATGGGACGCCCGTTCCGCCGACATCATCGTCGGCTCGTCGGCCGGGGCGGTCACCGGCACCTCGCTGCGGATGGGCATCGCCGGCTCGGACCTGGCCGCGATCGCCGCCCGGACACCGCTGTCGCCGGAGGGCGCCCAACTGATGGACCAGATCCTCCCCGACACATCCGACCTGCCGCCGCTGCCGGCCGGCTCGTGGCTCCGGCCCTGGCGGCCACCCTCGGCGGCGCTGCTGGCCCGCATCATCCGGAGACCCTGGAAATTCCGGCCGGGGGTGGCGGCCATGACCATGCTCCCGACCGGCCTGGTCGATCTCCGCCAACGCGGGGAACCCCTCCAGCGGATGGTCGGGGACAAGTGGCCAAACGGCCTGTGGATCTGCGCGGTCCGGCGCACCGATGGACACCGGGTGGTCTTCGGGAGGCCCGGGTCACCGCCGGCGACCCTGGCGTCGGCGGTGCTGGCCTCCTGCGCCATCCCAAGCTATTTCGCCCCGATCAACATCGGTGGCGTGGAGTACTTCGACGGCGGGGTCCACTCCCCCACCAATGCCGACGTGCTCCGCGCCGAGCTGCTCGATGTGGTGATGGTGGTCTCGCCCATGTCGTCGACCCATCCTCCCGGCGATGCTCCCGACGGCCTGCTCCGGTGGTCGGCGCACCGGCGCCTCCATCGCGAAATCCACACCCTGCAACACCGGGGAATGAGCGTCATCCGATTCGAGCCGGGTTCGGGGACGCTCGACGTGATGGGCCTCCGCCCGATGGCCAATGACCGTTCCGACCGGGTGATGGAAGCGGCCTACCAAGAGACCAGCCGGAGGATCAAGCTCGGCAACCTGGCCAAGCGGCTCGGACTCGATCCGTCGAGGCCTCGGGCCGAGGATCCAAAAGGCGAAGCCGGCATCAGTGTCTGAGCGTGACCGGATGCGGATGACCGACGAGGAGGTACATGCCTTCCTCGAGGAGTGCACCCGCGCCTATGTCACCACCAACGGGCCCGACGGGTGGCCCCATGTGGTGCCGCTGTCGTACATCCTCCTCGACGGCGACGTCGCCTTTTGGACCGACGGGACCTCCCGCAAGGTCCGGAACCTCCGGGCCGACGACCGGATGGGCTGCCTGGTGGAGCAGGGCGACGACATCGGCAACTTCCGGGCCGTCCAGCTGCAGGGTCGAGCCGAGATCATCGACGACCACCGGACATCCGCGGAGGTCGGCACCCGGCTGTTTGCTCGCTACTCCGACGGGCCGCTGGATCCCGGGGCCGAGGCATATGCGGCCACGCTGGCGCCGATCCGAGCCGTCATCCGGCTGCACGCCGAGCGGACGGTGTCGTGGGACCACCGCAAGGTCATGGTCGACCTCGACGCCATGGGAAGTTGACCGTCCCGCAGTTCGTCTCGGCGGCGTCGCCCACCATGGCCCGAGCCGGAGCCGGCGGGAACCCGTGCCAGGGACTGTGGTACGCCCCCGACACTCCGGCGAAGGTGGCCTTCATCGCCACCCACTACGACATCGACTTCTCCGAGCACTATCTGGCCGAGTACCTGGCCCGCCGCGGCCACGGGTTCCTGGGCTGGAACACCCGCTTTCGGGGGATGGGCTACTACTTCACCCTCGAACAGGCGGTGGTCGACATCGGGGTCGGAGTGCGCTGGCTCCGGGACATCCAGGGGATCGACACCGTGGTGCTGCTCGGGAACTCCGGCGGCGCCTCGCTGATGAGTGCCTACCAGAGCCAGGCCGTCGAACCCAACCTCCGCCCCACCCGGGGCTCGGCGGTCCCCGATGCCGCGTTCGATCTCCCGGCCGCCGACCTGTTCGTGTCGCTCAACGCCCATCCCGGCCGACCCGATGTGCTCACCTCGTGGCTCGATCCCTCGGTGACCGACGAGTCCGATCCGCTGTCGGTCGACCCCGCCCTGGACATGGGCAATCCCGAGCACACCCCGCCCTATTCCAAGGAGTTCATCGACCGGTACCGATGGGCCCAGGAAGAGCGCAATCACCGGATCACCGCCTGGTGCATCGAGGAGCTGGGCCGCATCTCGGACGCCGGCGCCTACGACCGGGTGTTCAACGTCTTCCGCACCTGGGCCGATCTGCGCTTCCTCGACCTGGATATCGACCCCTCCGACCGGGAGGTGGGGTGCTACTTCGGTGACCCCAAGGTGGCCAACTACCTGCCCTTCGGCCTGGCGACCACCAACACCCTGCGGGCCTGGCTGTCGATGTGGAGCCTCACCGAGTCGCAGTGCCGGGCCCAACCCCACCTGGCCCGGATCACCCAGCCGTCGCTGGTCATCCAGTCCAGTGACGACCAGGGGTGCTACCCGTCCGATGCCCAGGCCATCTACCGGGCACTGGCCACCGAGGACAAGACCCTCCACACCCTCCGGGGTGACCACTACCTGCAGAAGCCAGCTGATGCCCGGGATCAGGCCGCAGACATCATCGCGGATTGGGTACAAGCTCGGACATGAGTGAGACCAGCACCCCGGCGAAGCCGTGAAGGTAGCCATCACCGGTTCTTCCGGTCTCATCGGCACCGCGCTGACCAAGTCGATGCTGGCCGACGGGCATTCGATGGTGAGGATGCTGCGCGGCGGTGCAGCTACAGATGCAACGACGCTGCACTGGGATCCGCTCCGGGGCGAGCTCGACCCCCAGGGGCTGGAGGGGGTCGACGCGGTCGTCCACCTGGCCGGCGCCGGCATCCTCGACAAGCGATGGACCGAGGCCCGCAAGAAGGAGCTCCTCGACAGCCGGGTTGTCTCCACCTCGTTGCTGGCTAACACCCTGGCGTCGATGGGATCCCCACCTCCGGTGCTCCTCTCCGGCTCCGCCATCGGCTGGTATGGCGAGCGGGGCAACGAGGCGTGCACCGAGATAAGTACCCCCGGCGACGACTTCCTGGCTGGACTGTGTCAGTCCTGGGAAGCCGCCACCCAGCCGGCGAAAACTGCCGGGCTCCGGGTGGTCCATCTGCGCACCGG
>DASZIT010000077.1:0-1983 GCA_035948855.1 Acidimicrobiales bacterium
CTCGGCGATGGCTTCGACGACCTTGGTGACCGGCGCCCAGTCCCGGCCGGCCCCCCCGCCCGCTGGTTCCGGCTCGATCACGGGGTTCAAGGGTACTCCGGAAGCCTTGGCGAATCCCTTGAGTCCGGCTCCGCCAGATCCGCCTGCCCGGCTCCGGGCCCTGCCCGGCCCGCGCTCGGCAGCTCAGCCTGCATCAATTGCCGTTGTCGTCGTCTCCGAAAGGACGGACCAGCTCCCACTCGAGGGAACCGGCGGCCCGGACCCACCGCTCACCGGTCTTCGAGTCCCGGATCTCCTGCCGGGTGGGGATCTCGTAGAGCGCCCAGAGGGCGTCGCACTCGGCCCGGGCTTCGGGCAGCGAGTCATATTCCTTGACCCGCTTGGCTCCAGTAGCCAAGGGGGCTCCGGCGGTCAGATCCAGGTGCTGCACGCGGAACCGCTTCATGGGTTGAGTGTAGATCCGGACACGTCCCGATTTGGAGTCGAACCGGGTCAGAACGGGTCGCGGCTGGAGACCCCGTCCTTGGACACGAACTCGGTCCACTCCTCGCCGTTCCAGTACCGGAAGTCGAACTTTCCCGACGGGTCGGCCTGCCAACTGGGAGGGGCGGCGACCGGCGGGGGTGCGACCACAGTGGCGGTGGCCGGGATGGACGGTGCTTGGGTCGGCTCGGGGTAGCGGAGGTGCCGGCTGGTGGTGCGGCCGGAGGGACCGGGTGCGCCGCCCGCGCCCCCGCTACCCGGGAAACCGCCCGGGAAGCCGCTGCCGCCCTGCCGCATGCCCCGTCGTTGGCTGGTGGCCATGGCGATGAAGGCGAGCACGGTCACGAACAGGGAGATGAACACGCTGGCCAGCGCCCAGACGATGGGCGGGATGCCCCACGGGCTCTTTCCGGTCACCCGGCGGAATCGCTCGGTGCTGCGGTAGTTCAAGAAGCCGATGAAGATGCCGAAGACCAGGTACCACGGGGAGGTTCGTATGAAGGGAAGCACTAAAGCCATAGCCCCGCCATTCTACGGCCTCCCGGCCCCGATCAGTCCGGCGCCAACCCGCCAACTGGCCGGATGCAGGCTACAATGGTGCGTAATCCGCTTTTCGCAACGGAGGAGTAGCGCGTGCCGGCAACCGTGGTCGTCGGAACCCAGTGGGGTGATGAGGGCAAAGGCAAGTTGACCGACTTGTTGGCCAAGGAGATGGAGCTGGTTGTCCGCTACCAAGGCGGCCACAACGCCGGGCACACCATCGTGGTCGATGGCGAGACCTTCGCCCTCCAGCTGGTCCCGAGCGGGATCCTCTACGACCACATCACCCCCATCATCGGCAACGGGGTGGTGGTCGACCCCACCGTCCTGCTGGCCGAGGTCGACACCCTGATCGCCAAGGGCGTCGACACCTCGAAACTCCTGGTCAGCGGCAACGCCCACCTGATCATGCCCTACCACCACGAGCTGGATCAGCTGGCCGAGCGCTTCCTGGGCAAGAACAAGCTGGGCACCACCAAGCGCGGCATCGGGCCGGCCTACGCCGACAAGTCGGCCCGGGTCGGGCTCCGGGTCCAGGATCTGCTCGACCCGAAGATCTTCCGGCAGAAGCTCGACGTCGTCCTCAAGGAGAAGAACGCCATCCTGGCCAAGGTCTACAACCGGCTCCCGGCCAACGCCGACCAGATCAGCGAGCTCTACCTCGACGAGCTGGCCCCCCGGGTCGCCCCGATGGTGGCCGACACCGTGGGGGTGACCCACGAAGCCCTGGAGCGGGGCGCCAATGTCCTCCTGGAGGGGGCCCAGGCCACCTTCCTCGACCTCGATCACGGCACCTACCCGTTCGTCACCTCCTCGAATCCGGTGGCCGGCGGGGCCTGCACCGGGGCCGGGGTCGGCCCCCGCTACATCGACCAGGTGATCGGCATCGCCAAGGCCTACGTCACCCGGGTGGGCAGCGGGCCGTTCCCCACCGAGCTCACCGACGAGATCGGCGACACC
>DASZIT010000078.1:0-2680 GCA_035948855.1 Acidimicrobiales bacterium
ATATGGCGCGGGTCGATCAGGTAGCGCTCCAGGAACACCGTGCCGTCCCCGAAGGCGGACAGCGCCTCCCGGCGGGCCCCGGCCAGGGCCTCGGCCAGATCGTCGGGGCCGGCGACCACCCGCATGCCCCGTCCGCCACCACCGGCCGAGGCCTTGACCAGCAGCGGCCAGCCGAGGCCGTCGACCTGGCCGGGGTCGGGGAGCTCATCGTCGACCACGGTGATCGACGGGAGGGTCGGCACTCCGGCGTCGCGCATCATCTGCTTGGAGAGGACCTTCGAGCCCATGGCGTCGATGGCATCGGCCGACGGTCCCACCCAGATGAGTCCGGCCCCGGTGACCGCCCGGGCCGCGGTCCCCGATTCCGACAGGAAGCCGTAGCCGGGGTGGACGGCGTCGGCCTTGCACCGGGAGGCGGCATCCAGGATGAGGTCGACCCGGAGATAGGTGTCGGCTGGGGAGACGCCGGGCAACCGGACGGCCAGGTCGGCCTCGGCCACATGAGGGCTGTCGTCATCGGCGTCGGAGTAGACGGCAACCGTCGTGATGCCCATGGCCCGGGCCGTTCGCATAATGCGCCGGGCGATCTCGCCGCGGTTGGCCACCAGCAGGGTGCGGATGGGGGTCGGAGTGGGGGAGGTCATCGGGTTGCCTGCACTACATCCGGAACACGCCGTAGCCACGGGTGCCCTCGATGGGTTGGTTGGCGATCACCGACAGGCAGATGCCGAGCACCGTCCGGGTGTCTCGGGGGTCGATGATCCCGTCGTCGTAGAGCCGGGCGGTCAGGAACAGGGGGAGCGACTCCGCCTCGATCTGGGCCTCCACCATCTCCCGCATGGCGGCGTCGGCCTCCTCGTCGAACGGGACCCCCTTGGCTTCGGCCGACTGGCGGCTGACAATGGAGAGCACCCCGGCCAGCTGGGCCGGTCCCATCACTGCCGAACGGGCATTGGGCCAGGCGAACAGGAACCGGGGATCGTAGGCCCGACCGCACATGCCGTAGTTGCCGGCCCCGTAGGAGGCCCCGATGTTGACGGTGAGATGGGGGACCGACGAGTTGGTCACCGCGTTGATCATCATCGCCCCGTGCTTGATAATCCCCGCCTGCTCGTACTCCTTGCCCACCATGTAGCCGGTGGTGTTCTGCAGAAAGACGAGGGGGACGTCGATCTGGTTGGCCAGCTGGATGAACTGGGTCGCCTTGTGGGCCTCCTGGGAGAACAGCACCCCGCGGTGGTTGGCCAGGATGCCCACCGGGTAGCCGTGGATCGACGCCCACCCCGTCACCAGGCTCGACCCGTAGAGGGGCTTGAACTCGTCGAACCGGGAGCCGTCCACCACCCGGGCCAGGACCTCCCGGGGATCGAAGGGGACCTTGGGGTCGGCCGAGGCGATGCCCAGCAGCTCGTCGGGGTCGTGGACAGGCGGGTCGGCTGGCTGGCTGGGCCCGGCCCCCCGCTTCCGCCAGTTGAGCCGGCTCACGATCTGGCGGCCCAGACGGATGGCATCGGCCTCGTCCACGGCCAGGGCATCGGCCAGGCCGGAGACCCGGGCGTGCATCGAGGCGCCACCCAGTTCCTCGTCGTCGGATTCCTCGCCGGTGGCCATCTTGACCAGCGGGGGGCCACCCAGGAAGACCTTGGAACGTCCGTCGATCATCACGATGTAGTCGCTCATGCCGGGGACGTAGGCGCCGCCGGCGGTGGAGTTGCCGAAGACCAGGGCCACGTTGGGCAACCCCATGGCCGATCGGCGGGTGAGGTCCCGGAACGCCCGGCCCCCGGGGATGAACAGCTCGGCCTGGGAGGGAAGGTCGGCCCCGCCCGACTCCACCAGATTGATGGTCGGGAGCCGGTTGGCCTGGGCGATGTCCGAGCCCCGGGCCCCCTTCTTGAAGGTGAACGGGTTCATGGCCCCACCCCGGATGGTGGGATCGTTGGCCGAGATGAAGCACTCCACCCCCTCCACCACCCCGATCCCTGTGATCGAGGAGGCGCCGACGGTGAACTGGCTCCCCCAGCCGGCCAGCGGGCAGAGCTCGAGGAAGGCGGTGTCCCGGTCGAGGAGGAGCTCGATCCGCTCTCGGGCCGGCAGCTTGCCCCGCTGGCGATGGCGCTCCACGTACTGCTCGCCGCCACCGGCCCGGGCGATGGCCAGTTGTTCGTCGACCATGGCCACCGCCGCCTCCAGGGCGTCCCGATTGGCGCGGTAGGCGTCCGAGGTCACATCGACGGTGGTGGCGAGGGTGGGCATGGTGTTTACCTAGGGTTTATGTCGGTTGGAAAGGATGTGCAGCATTCACCCTCCGGACGTGGGAAGAATAGGCCGAATGAACAAGGTGGCGTCCAACACGCGGTGCCGATGATGTCTCCGGAGGACTTCCGATGGTGATTCGCACGTTTCCCCAGTCGTATCCCGATGAATGGGGCTCCGACGAAGATGCCACCCAGGCCCGGGAAGCCACGGCCGGGCGGACGGCCGGCGGATCCTCTCGCCCGCTCACCGCGGTGGTGCTGGCCGCCGGTGAAGGCACCCGGATGAAGTCGGCCCGCCCCAAGCCGCTGCACCGGCTGTGCGGCCGTCCGATGGTGTTGCACGTCCTCGACTCCCTGGCCGAGTTGTCGGTCTCCCGGGTGGTGGTGGTGGTGGGCCACCGGGCCGAGTGGGTGACCAAGAC
>DASZIT010000079.1:0-9501 GCA_035948855.1 Acidimicrobiales bacterium
GAGGACGGTGACGATCTGCCCCCCGGTGATGTTGGGAAACAGGACGCTGGCCGTGAGGACGATCGACAGGAGCACCAGGACCCAGATGATCACCGCGGTGACGGCGTTGAGCTTCTTGCCGTTCGCCCAGGGACCGAGGACTGCCTTGTCGTTGCACAGCAGGAGCAGGAAGACGCTGGCACTGGGCAACAGCACGCCGGCCAGGACTTGGACCCCGAGGGTCAGGAGGCCGAGCGGCACATGGGGTGTGAGCACCAGCGTGGCGGCCAAGGCAATCAGCGCGGCGTAGCAGGCATAGAAGCCCTTGGCCCGGGTGACCGGGCGGTGCAGCGAGTGCTTCAGATTCAGCACGTCGCTGGTGGCATAGGCGGTGGACAGGCCGACCGCCGAGGCCCCGATGATCGCGGCATCGATGAGCGCGATGGCGAACAGATCACCGGCGGTCCGTGACACGTAGTGGGCCAGTCCGGACGCAGTGCCCCCGGCGTCGGTGAAGGCGCCGAACCCGGCGTGTCCGCCGAAAGTGGCCGCCGACATGGCCATGATGGCCAACCCGCCCACGATGACGATGACGATGCCGATGGCGAGGTCCACCCGCTCGTAGTTGATCCAGCGTGGTGTGATGCGCTTGTCGACGACGTAGGACTGCTGGAAGAAGAGCTGCCAGGGGGCCACGGTGGTGCCGACGATCCCGATGATGAGCAGCATGACCGTCGACAATTGCGCCCCGTGGGGCAGGTTCGGCACCAGGGAGTCCCTGACCACCTGACCGGCTGGCGGGTGAACCAT
This sequence comes from Acidimicrobiales bacterium, assembly GCA_035948855.1. Taxonomy (GTDB): domain Bacteria; phylum Actinomycetota; class Acidimicrobiia; order Acidimicrobiales; family RAAP-2; genus DASZIT01. The sequence continues at coordinate 790 of DASZIT010000079.1, forward strand.
CAGGACCAGGGGTACCAGGAGCAACGAGAAGGCCACCAGCGTGAGGCACATCCGCTCGAACCGGCGAAAGCTCCCGGTGCTGACCGCCCCGATCACCGCGAGGGCGGCGACGATCACCGTCGGCACCTTGGGCAGGCCGAGGTAGCTGACGGCCAGGGAGATCCCGATGAACTCGGTGACGATGGTGAGCGCGTTCAAAATGAACAGGTCGATGACGCTGAAGGCGCCCCAGAACTTGCCGAACCGCTCCAAGATGAGCCGGGCATGGCCGACCCCGGAGACCGCCCCGAGGCGCAGCACCATCTCCTGGTTGATGTAGAGGACCGGGACGAGCAGCAGCAGGGTCCACAGCAGGTGGGTCCCATAGTTCTGTCCGGCTTGGGAGTAGGTGCTGAAGGCGCCGGCGTCGTTGTCCCCGGCCATCACGATGAGGCCGGGGCCCACGATGGCGAGCAGGGTCTTCCATTTGAGCGACAGTCCGGGGCGGGCGGCGTTGTCCCCGTAGGCGATGGTGCCGAGGGCGCCGTTGATGTTGCCGATGTGGGCCTCGTCGAGGACGGCGGTGTCGGTCATCGCCGCCTGGTTCGAGCCGGGTGGTGCGAGGTTCATGGTCATGATGGGTGTCTCCTTGGCTTGGGGGCGCGTCGATCGGCGCCGAGGGCACACGCGCCGAAACCGGGGCGCGTCTGGCTACGAAGAGAGATTCGATTCCTTGTTGGTGTGGGGGCGCCCGGCTAGAGCGGGAGCGCGATGCCACGGGCGGGAGTCAAGTCACCGCCGGGGGCGAGGGAAACGCCGAGAACCCCGACGTCAATGCACCCAGCGAGGCTGGGACAGAAAGAGTACCGCCGGTCAGCGGGACTCGTGCAGGACGCCGGGGCGCGGCTGTGGAGGTTGGGGACTAGGAGGTTCTGTCATCATGTCCCACCTCCTTTCGCGTCCGTTCGTACGTTCCTCACCACAGCATACTTCGTCTGCCTCGAACATCGCCAAGTCGCGCCGGTGACGCCGGTGACGCCGGTGAAATTTACGGCGCCTACCGCCGAGAGAGCCCGCAGCTCCGACCCGACGACGAAATGCGAATCAGTTGAACGGGTTGGCGATCGGATGGAGGAGGTCGTTCAACAGCGCGGTGGTGAACAGCACGGCGAGGAAGGCGAGCATCAACCAGGTGAAGGGCATCAACTTGGCCACGTCGGCGTGGTACAGCACCTTGCGGCTGCCGGTCCGGATCTTCTCGTAGACGGCAATGACCACGTGGCCGCCGTCGAGCGGCAGCATCGGGAACAAGTTGAACACGCCGAGGAACAGATTGATCGAGACCAAGAAGATCAAGGTGTCCCCGATCCCGGCATGCACCGCCTGGCCTCCAGCGCCCACCGCCCCGACGATCGACGACACCCGGGTGCCGTTGGCGGTGGCCTGGCTGGCCGCCTGGGCGCTGGCCACCTGGTGGAACCAGGAGGAGATCGACGACGGGGAGAACAGGCGGCCGACGAGAGTCACCGTCGTCCAGGAGAAGTGGCCGATATCCACCGTCGTCGTCCCCACCGCATGGATGGGGTTGGTCCGGACGGTGGGCGATCCGAGGGTGATCCCGATCACCCCGAAGGGAGCCGAACCTTTCGGGGCCTGGGCGCCCTTCTCGTGCACGGTCCGGCCGTTGGCCGGGGTCACCATCAGGTTGACCCGGCGTCCAGCCCGGTCCACCACCACCGGGATCGGTTGGCCGGGATGGCTCTGGATGGCATGGGTAAGGGTGTCGGGATTCCCGTTGACCGCCTTCCCGTTGATCGACACCACGATGTCCCCGTTCTGCAACCCGGCGGCGGCCGCCGGACTCGTCTGGCCGGCGATGGAGGGCGCCACCTGCACCTGGATCTGCGAGGAACTGGGGATGCCCACGAAGGTGAGCAGCGACCACAGCAGGATGAACGCCATCACCAAGTGCATGAACGACCCGGCCAGCGCCACCAGCAGGCGGGCGTGGAACGGCTGTTGCCGGTAGGTGCGGGGTTCGTCCTCGGGGTCCACCTCCTCGAGGTTGGTCATGCCCGGGATCTTGACGTACCCCCCCAGCGGGAACGCCTTGATCCCGTACTCGGTTTCCCCCCGCCGGAACGACCAGAGCCGGGGACCGAAGCCCAGGAAGTACTCAGTCACCTTCATGCCCCCGTGCTTGGCCGCCAACAGGTGCCCGAATTCGTGGACCATCACGATGACGATGATGCAGGCCACGATGATGGCGATGTCGGTCGTCCCGGTGAGCACCGTCAACCCCACGATGGCGGCCACGATCACCACCAGTTCGAACGCCGACTGCCTCGGGGACTTCACCTTCTCGGGGAAGAGCGGCGGCACGCCGGGATGCGGGAAGGTGGGTGGGGCCGACGCGGCCGGCCGGGTCGGCTTCTCGGTGGTGCTCACGCCGCCAACTCCCGGGCGGCGACCACCCGCTCGGCGGTGCGGCGGGCGGCGGCATCGGTCTCGAGCACGTCGTCGACGGTGCGGGTCGGGACCCCGTCGGCGCCCGTCTCGATCCCTTCGCCGGCGGGCGCCTCGTACCGATCGAGAGTCTCGGCCACCACCTCGGCGATGGCACACCATCCGATCCGGCCACCCAGGAAGGCGGCCACCGCGACTTCGTTGGCCGCGTTCAGCCAGGCGGGGGCCAGGTCGCCCGCCCGTCCGGCCCGGTAGGCCAGGTCGAGGCAGGTGAACACCGAACGATCCGGCTCCTCGAAGTCGAGCCGGGTCAGGGCCGTCCAGTCGATGGCGCCGAACGGCACCGGCAACCGGTCGGGGTACATCAGCGCGTAGCCGATGGGCAGGCGCATGTCGGGCCGGGACAGCTGGGCCACCACCGCGCCGTCGGTGAACTCCACCATCGAGTGGATGATCGACTGCGGGTGGACCACCACGTCGATGGCATCGAAGGGGATGCCGAACAGCTCGTGGGCCTCGATCACCTCGAGCCCCTTGTTCATGAGGGTGGACGAGTCCACGGTGATCTTCGGCCCCATCGACCAGGTCGGATGGCTCAGCGCCTCGGCGACTTCCACCTTGGCCAGCTCTTCCCGGCTGCGGCCCCGGAAGGGACCGCCCGAGGCGGTGATCAGCAGCCGCTTGACTTCCGCGGGGCTGCCGGTCCGCAGGCATTGGTGGATGGCGCAGTGCTCGGAGTCCACCGGGACGATCTCCGCCCCCGGGGTGCGACGGGCCCGCTGCACCACCGGGGCGCCGGCGATGATCGACTCCTTGTTGGCCAGGCACAGTCGGCGGCCGGCCTCGAGGGCGGCCAGGGTGACCGTCAACCCGGCGAAGCCCACCACCCCGTTGACCGCCACGTCGGCCAACGTGGCGATGTGGGCCAGTCCGTCTTGTCCGGTCACCACCTCGATGTCGGGAGGCAGCATCCGGGAGAGGTCCGGAGCCAGCGAGTCGTCCCCGATGGCCACCACCGACGGGTGGAACCGGCGGGCCTGGTCGGCGAGCACCTTGATCGAGGACTGGGCGCCGAGGGCGACCACCGTGAATCGCTCGGGGCAGGACTCGATGACCTCGATGGCCTGGGTACCGATGGACCCGGTCGAACCGATGAGGCTGACGGTGGTGGCGGTCGTCGGTGCGGCCGTGGCGGGTGTCATCGGTGTCACCCCCCTAGCCTGCCCGAAGTTCAGGCAATGTTGAGGGCGCGCACCAGGTAGTAGGTGGCCGGCAGGACGAACAACAGGGCGTCGATCCGATCGAGCACCCCTCCGTGGCCGGGAAGGATGGAGCCCATGTCCTTGATCCGGAAGTCCCGCTTGAGGAGGGACTCGCACAGGTCGCCGATCGGCGCCACCACCGCCACCACCAGGCCGAGGATGGCGGCGTGGGCCGGCGTCCAGGGGTGGATGTCCCCGACCAGCGCCGCGGAGATGACGACGGAGAACACCGCGCCACCCAGCAGGCCCTCCCAGGTTTTGTGGGGGCTCACGTTGGGAGCGAGGGCGTGGCGCCCGATCCATCCGCCGATCACCAGCGCGCCGACGTCGTTGGCCACCGTGGCGATGATGGCTCCGAGCAGGAAGGCGATGCCGGTGCGATTCGGGAACTCCGACGGCGACAACAGCAGCGCCGAATAGGAGCCCAGGAGGGCGATCCAGCCGATGGTGAACAGGGTGGAGGCGCTGCCGGCGATCGGCGACCCCCGTTCGATGCCGAACAGGTACCACAGCATGGTGAACACCGCGATGAGCACCAGCACCAGCGGGATGGCCGACGGTCCCTTGGTGTAGGCGGCCACCATCAGCGACACCGTGCCGACCAGGCCGAGCAGGGTGGCCGGGTGGTACCCGGCCCGCCGCATGACCCCGAAGCACTCGCCGGCGGCAAACGTCACCACCACCGCGCACAGCACCACCGCCGGCGCCGGTCCCAACTTGAAGACGAGCAACATGACGGCAACCGCGACGATCCCGGTGACCACCCTCACCCCGATGCTGGCCACACCGCCTTCGTGCCGCTCGCCGGCCGCGCCGTTGCGACCCGGTCGGGACGGCATGTGCAGTCGCCGGACCGGGGGCCCGCCGCCCAGTGGGCCGTCGTCGGGCTCGTCGAATCCCGGGTCCCGGTAGTGGGCGGTGTCGCCACCGGCTCGCCCCCTACCGACCTGGGTGTCCGCCTCGATGACCGGCTGGCCGTATGGATCGAGCTGGGTGGCCGTCGCGGCGGCGGCGCGGGCGGCCCGTCCGAGGTCGGCTTGGGAGTCGGGGTAGGGATGTTCCCGGGCGTAGGCCTCGGCGGCGAGGCCGTCGGCAGCGTCGATCTCCGCGTCGTGGCGGGCGGACTCCTCGTCCCGGTGTCGGCGGCCGAGCCGGCCCGCCGATCGCTCGGAGGCGCTGTCGGCGGCGGCCAACCCGGCCAGCCCGCCCCGGCGGCGTCCGGCACCCGGCACCTCGGTCACGCTCGCCCCGGGTGGCTCCGCCGCCAACGGAGGGTCGATCATCGCGTCGATCTCCTCCGGGCGCTTGGCCTTTACCCGGTCGGCCCGGAGCCCGCCCCGGCGCATCCGCCCCACCCGGGCGCTGCCCGTCGGTCGGGTCCGCTGGAGGCCGGGGAGATCGTCGATTTCTTCGGCCTCGTCCGGCTCGTCGGGCATTTCCATCCCCCCGGTGGCTCGGCTGGAGGGCAGCCGACCTTCCCGCTCGCCGCGGCGGCTGCCGGCGCCGATGGGATCGGCGTACCCGACGCCCTCGACCCACGCCGGCGCCGACGATCCCGCCGACTCGGGCGACTCCGGGGACCGGGGCACCGCCGGCACCTGGGTGGTCAGCTGGTCCTCGATGGCCGGTTCCGGCGCGCCCCCCGCCGCCGCGCCCCGGCCCAGGCCCCCGGCTCTCCGCGACCGCCCGACCGCCGGCGTCCCCGAAGACGGGAGATCGAACTCCCAGGGTCGGCGCTCCACGTCGGTCCGGTTGGTCTCGTCCAGGGATCCGAGCGCGTCCTCGTCGTCGCCGAACATCGACGGCTCGAACTCCTCCTCTTGGGCCACCCAGTCGCTGTCCTCTTCGCGCCAGGACGGGGCGGCAATCCCGGAGTGGGACCCGCTCCCCTCATCGGTGTCGCGGCTGAGCACCGCGGGGACCTGCCCGGTCGGAGCTTCCGTCCAGTGCGGGAGTTTGGTGGCCCACGGCGAACCCATCGGGACGACCGTCTCCCCGGGGAGCACCGGCCGGACCGCGTGGCCCATGGTCTCGGGGTCGCTCGGTTCGTTGGTCAGGTGAACCGCGGCCTCGGTGGCGTCGTCATCCGGGGGCTCGGCGGACACGCCGAAGAGCTCGTCCCTGGACACCACCGGCACCACGGCAGTGGCTTCGCCGGCTACCTCGGCTCCGACGATCCGTACCTGATCGGTCGAGGGGCCGCCACGCTCCGCGGTCCGCCGGCGGATCTCCGCTGCCTCGTCATCATCATCTCGCCGGTCATCACCGTCGGTCACGTCGGTATTCCCTTCATGGGCAGAGCCGAATCGGGGCCCCGCCATGTCTCAGATCTCGAGGAGCTCTTGCTCTTTATGGGCCAACAATCGGTCGATGGAGGCCACATGAACCTGGGTGATCTTGTCGAGTTCCTCTTCTACCCGTTTCAACTCGTCATTGGACAGCTCGCCGGCCTTTTCGAGGGCTTCGAGCTCGTGGCGGGCGGCCCGGCGCACGTTGCGGATGGTGACCCGGCCATCCTCCGACTTCTGCCTGACCACCTTCACCAGCTCTTTGCGCCGCTCCTCGGTGGGCACCGGAAACGACAGGCGGATGACCGTCCCGTCGTTGGAAGGGTTGATCCCGAGGTCGGAATTCTGGAGCGCCTTCTCGACGGCGCCCAGCGAGCTCTTGTCATAGGGGGAGATCACCAAGAGGCGCGCCTCGGGCACGCTGAAACCGGCCATGGCCCGCAACTCGGTCTCGGTGCCGTAGTAGTCGACCTTCAGGTGCTCGACCAGGGCCGGCGTTGCCCGACCGGTGCGGATGGCGCTGAATTCGGCCTGAGCGTGTTCGACAGCCTTTTCCATACGTTCCTGCGCCTCTTGGACAACTAAATCGGTCAGTTCGTTGTCCATCAGCCCACCAGCGTAGCGAGCAAGGTTGCACCCCATCGGGGGACCCCCGTGACCAGGAAGTTCTTCCCGTTCACCCTGCTCATCGGACCAGTGTCCCGATGGGTTCGCCGCTCAGGGCTTTTCGGATGTTGCCTTCGCCCATCAGGTCGAACACCCGGATCGGGAGCGCGTTGTCCCGGCAGAAGGTGATGGCGGTGAGGTCCATGACCCGGAGTTCCTTGGATATCACCTCCATGAACGACACCTCGTCGTACTTGGTGGCGGTGGGATCGAGCCGCGGATCGGCGGAGTAGACCCCGTCGACGCCGCCGTGGGTTCCCTTGCACAGGATCTCGGCCTCGATCTCCGCGGCCCGCAGCGCCGCCGACGTATCCGTGGTGAAGAACGGGTTCCCCATCCCGGCGGCAAACACCACCACCCGGCCCTTCTCCAGGTGGCGGATGGCCCGACGGCGGATGTACGGCTCGGCGACCTCGGCCATCTGCACCGCCGAGAGGACCCGGGTGACCTGCCCATGGTGCTCGAGGGCATCCTGGAGGGCCAGGGCGTTGATGACCGTGCCCAACATGCCCATGGTGTCCGAGGTGGCCCGGTCCATGCCGGCACCGGCGCCGGTGGTGCCCCGCCAGATGTTGCCGCCCCCGACCATCACCGCCAACTCGAGATCGAGGTCAGCGCGGGCCCCGGCGATGTCGACGGCGATCTGCTCGACCATGGAGGCATCGATCGTCTCGTCGGATGCGGAGGAGGCCAGCGCCTCCCCCGACATCTTCAGGACGATCCGCCGTCGGTTGCCCACGCTGGACTCAGTCGCCGATGACGACCTGGGCGAACTGCGTCACTGACGCCGTGCCCAGGAATTTGGCCACCGTCTGCTTCTCGTCCTTGATGTAGGCCTGGTCGAGGAGAACCCTTTCCTTGTACCAACCGTTCAGACGGCCCTCGATGATCTTGGGGAGGGCCGCCTCGGGCTTGCCTTCGTTGCGGGCGATCTTCTCCACTGTCTCCCGCTCGGCAGCCACGTCAGCCTCGGGAACCTCGTCCCGGCTGATGTAGGTCGGGCGGGCGAAGGCGATATGGGCGGCGACGTCGTGGGCCAGCTGCTCGGACCCACCCGACACGGCCACCACCACCGCGTTCACGCCGCGTCCGGCCTGGAGGTGGAGATAGCTGTCGACGGCACCGTCGGCCGGAGCCTCGATGCGGACGACCTTCCCGATGGAGATGTTCTCGCCCAGGCGGGTGCGCATCCCCTCGATGTCGTTTGCCCGGGCGTCCAGCGCCGACTCGCCGTCGGCGGCCACCAGGTCGGCCAGTTCGGTGACCATGGTCTTGAACTCATCCGACTTGGCCACGAAGTCGGTCTCCGATCGCAGCTGCACGATCGACGCCACGTTGCCGGCGCGGCCGATGGCCACCGCCCCCTCGGTTGCCTCCCGATCGGCCCGTTTGGCCTGGCTGGCAAGACCCTGCTCGCGTAGCCACACCACCGACTTGTCGAAGTCTCCTTCGTTCTCCTCGAGTGCCTTCTTGGCATCGAGCATGCCGACGCCAGTGGACTGGCGCAGTGTTTGTACGTCCTTGGCGGAAAATGCGGGCATGGTCAGGCTTCCTCGGTTGCGGGGGTTGGTGTTGGGGTTTCGGTTTCTTCGGCTTGGGTCTCGGCGGTTACTTCGGCAGGTGCAGGGTCGGCGGGGGGCGCATCAGCCTTGACCTCCGCGGGTGCCGGGGCCGGTGCCGGAGCGGGTGTCTCAGCAGGGGTCGCGGTCTCCGCGGGCGCATCGGCCTTGACCTCGGCCGGTGCCTCTGATGTGGCCTCGGCCGGTGCCGGAGCCGGTGTCTCGGTCGGAGCCGGGGTGGCCGCAGGCGCGGCAGCAGCCGGGGCGGCAGCAGGCGTGGCAGCCGGGGCGGCGGCGGTCGTCGGGGCAGCCGCCGGCGGCGCCGGCGGCACTGGCGGCTTGGGAGCCGGACGTTGCTCGGCAATGAACCGACCTTCGACGACCGCATCGGCAATGACCCGACAGAGGAGGGCGCCGGACCGGATGGCATCGTCATTGCCTGGAATCACGTACGAGATGACGTCAGGATCACAGTTGGTGTCGACCACGGCC
>DASZIT010000080.1:0-4030 GCA_035948855.1 Acidimicrobiales bacterium
TTCCCGCGGCAATCTGTTGATGGTTTGTTGGTTGCTAGGTCAGACTCCGGAACGTTCCTTCTCCGCACACCTCTCTCGATTGATCGAACGAACGGCCATCAGGCCGGGACTGCTTCGACATAGCCGATGTCCTCCCCCACCGGATAGGTCTGGCCCGGTTCGCCGACGATGTGGACCACGCCGCTGGCCGGGCACTCCACCTCGATCTCCACCTTCTCGGTCTCCAGCCGGTAGAGCGGCTGGTCGACGGTGACCGGCGCGCCGTCGGCCACCAACCACTCGACGATGGTGCCCTCGTCCATGGTGGCCCCGGCCTGGGGGATCTTGATCGGTGTCCGGCGCCTCTCGTCCATAGCCGCAGGGTGGCGTTCAGGCCAACGTGCGGATCGTCTCGGCGATCCGGGTTCGCTCGGGGAAGGCCCGGGTCTCGAGCTCGGCGGCGTAGGGGATCGGCGAGTAGACGGCCCCCAACCGCTCGACCGGCGCCGACAGTTGACCGAACAGCTCGCGGCTGATCATCGCGGCGATCTCCGCCCCCGGGCCGGCGAACTGGGTGGCGGCGTGCACCACCACCGCCCGGGTGGTCCGGGCCACGCTGGCCAGGATGGTCTCCCGGTCCAACGGCACCAGCGTCCGGAGGTCGAGGACTTCGACAGTGATCCCTTCGCCGGCCAGGACCTCGGCGGCGGCCAGGGCTTCGGGAACCTGCCAACCCCAGGTCACCACCGTGACGTCGTCCCCCGCCCGCTTCACGTCGGCGACCCCGAGGGGGATGGCGAACCGCCCGGCCGGCACCGGGCCCTTGGTGAACAGCAGGGACATCGTCTCCATGAAGATGCAGGGGTCGTCGTCGAATATGCAGGAGTAGAGGAGCCCCTTGGCGTCCCTCGGGGTGCTCGGCACCACCACCTTCAGACCGGGGATGTGCATCATCCAGGCCTCCAGCGACTGCGAGTGCTGGGCCCCGAACTGTCGGCCACCGCCCACCGAGGTGCGGATGGTGATCGGGACGTGGGTCCGGCCTCCGGACATGTAACGGAGCTTGGCCGCGTGGTTGGCCACCTGGTCCATGGCCACCGCGAAGAAGTCCATGAGCATGACCTCGGCGACCGGGCGCATCCCCACCAACGAGGCACCGATGGCGGCCCCGACGATGGCCTGCTCGGAGATCGGGGTGTTCCGGACCCGTTGGCGCCCGTATTTGGTCGACAGGCCCTTCGACCCCTTCATCACCCCGCCGATCGGGTCTTCGATGTCCTCCCCGAGGAGGAAGACCTCCGGATCCTCGGCCATGGCGATGTCCATGGCCTGGTTCACCCCTTCCGACAGGGTGTGGACCGGGTCGCCGTCGTCGACCGACGGGTTGGGGGCCTGCTCGGGTGGGCGGGTCACCGTCATCGGGGCACCGCCACCGGGTCGGAGAACACGTCGAGCAACAGCTCGTCGGGCGGAGGAGGTTCGCTGGCCTTGGCGAGCTCCACCGCGGCTTCGACCTCGTCGGCGACCTCTCCCTCGATGGCCGCCAGCGCGTCCTCACTGACCCCCCGCTCGGCGAGCAACCATCGCCGGTAGGTCCCGACCGGCTCGTTCTCTTCGGCGGCGGCGAACTCGTCGCTGTCCATGTACTCGGTGGTGGCGCCGAACGAGTGGCCGCCCAGCCGGTAGGTCAGGCATTCGAGGAAGGTCGGCCCACCCCCGGCCCGGGCCCGCCCGATGGCCTCGGCCGCCGCGTCATACATGTCCGGGACGTTGTTCCCGTCGACGGTGGTCGCCGCCATCCCGTAGCCCCGGAACCGTTCGGCCAGGCTCGGGGTCCGGGTGTAGTCGGCGTAGGCGGTGTGCTCGCCGTACCGGTTGTTCTGGCACACGAAGACCAGGGGGACCTGCCAGAGGGCAGCCAGATTGGCGGCCTCGTGGGTGGCGCCGATGCTGGTGGCGCCGTCCCCGAAGTTCACCACCGTGACCTGATCGGTGCCCCGGAGCTGGCTGGAGAGGGCGAGCCCGACGGCTATCGGCAGCCCGCCGCCGACCACCCCGGTGGTGACCATCAGGCCCGACTGCGGATCCGAGAGGTGCATCGGCCCGCCCTTCCCCTTGGAGGTGCCGGTCACCTTGCCGCACATCTCCGCCACCAGCTCATCGAGGGGGATCCCCTTGGCGATGCAGTCGTGCATGCTCCGGTAGGTGGTGACCATGTAGTCGTCCCGCCTCAGGTGCTCGCAGATGGCCGCGGGGATCACCTCTTGGCCCCGGACGTTGTAATAGGTCATCCGGAACTCGCCGGCCCCCAACCCCCGCACGATCCGGTCCTCGGTGTGGCGGATGGTGGCCATGGTCCGAAAGATGCGCAAGGCGGCGGCGTCGGACAGGCTGGGGTTCGGGTCGGTCATGGTTGGGTCGGGGCTTTCCATCCGGCGGAGACGGTGGTGCGGCCCCGCACCATGCTGGTGCCGATGAAGTTGCGTTGCGCCTCGACGGTGCCCGCCCCGATGCACAGCCCCCGGATGTCCCGGTAGGCCCGCTCCAGCGGGTACTCGCGGCTGTAGCCGTAGCCACCGTGGATCTGGATGGCCTCGTCGCACACGAACTTGGCGGCCAGGTTGGCGGCGGTCTTGGCCATGGCCGTCTCCATCGGCGGGGGGGTGCCTCCGGGCCCGGCCAGCCGCACCGCCCGGGCCAGCAGCAGGCGGGCGCCCTCCAGGGCCACCGCCATGTCGGCCAGCTTCCACTGCAGGCCCTGGAGGTCGGCGATCGGGCGGCCGCCGACCACCCGTTCGTTCATGTACTCCACCGAACGCTCGAGCGCGCCCTGGGCGGCGCCCACGCACATGGCGGCGTTGCCGCACCGCTCGTGATTGAGGTGGGAGAGCAGCTGCTTGAACGGTTCGGTCGATCCCGGGTCACCGGCCAGCAACACGTCGTCCTCGGTGACCACCACCCCGTCGAAGGCCATCTCCGACTCGGTGGCGGCGTGGATCCCCATCCCCCGATGCCGGCCGGTCAGCTCCACGCCGTCCCGGTCGGTCGGCACCACCACCGCCCCGATCCCCCGGGCGCCGTCGCCGCCCGGCCAGCGACACCAGACCAGAATGGCGGCCGCCGCATGCCCGAGGGTCGAGTAGTTCTTGTAGCCGTTCAGTCGCCAACGGCCGGGGCCGTCGTCGACGAGCACGGTGCGCATCGATTGCACCGCAGAGCCGGCATCCGGCTCGGTGATGCCGATGCTGATGATCGCCTCCCCGTCGGCCACCGCCGGGAGCCACCGGTCCTTCATGGCCGCCCCGCCCAGGTGCTCGATCCCCCGGGGCGGGCCGTTGTAGGCGAGTTGGCAGCAGATGGCCGACGAGACGTCGTGGCGGGCGATCTCCTCCAGGACGATGGATGCCTCCACGTCACCGAGGCCCAGACCGCCCCACTGTTCACCGATGGTCACCCGGAACAGATCCGCCTCGGCCAATGCCTTGATGGCCTGGGCCGGGAGCTCCCCGGTCTCGTCGTGGTGGGCGGCCCGGGGGCCGATCTCGCGGGCGGCGACGTCGCGGGCCAGCTGCCGGAGCGCGGTCTGGTCCTCGTCTTCCGCGAATGGATCGACGCCCCCCTCATGTCTCACGCAGCACCACTTTCGGTGAAGCCTCGGCGGCCGGACCCGGCCATGGTAGCCACGGTGGGTCGTGGATCGAAATTCTCGTTTTCAGTCCGAGGGTTGACTGCCCACCACGCCGACGAAGCTCACGCACTCCCCGGGGCCCCCGCCCAGGTTGTGGGTGAGGCCCAGCGTTCGTCCCCCTTCGGTCACGGTGGCGATCTGGCGCTCCGGCGGGGCCTGCTGGCGGAGCTGGAGCCAGCACTCGAACAGCATCCGCAGGCCCGAGGCGCCGATCGGGTGCCCGAAGCTCTTGAGGCCGCCGTCGGGATTGACCGGGAGCTCGCCGTCACGGTCGAAGGTCCCGGCCAGCACCTCCTTCCAGGCGGTGCCCCGCTCGGCGAAGCCGAGGTCTTCCATCAACACCAGCTCGGTCGGGGTGAAGCA
>DASZIT010000081.1:0-36153 GCA_035948855.1 Acidimicrobiales bacterium
AACATCTCCGGCGTCAGCCGGCCCGTATTCGTATTGTAGCGCGAGCAATGGTAGCTGGCGAACAGCACCCCCTCGTCGGCGGCCAGTTTGCGGAACGGGAACCCGATGTTCGGCTCGGCGTCGGCGCCCAGCAGCCGGAGCGGCAGCGAGAAGTCCAACGCCAACTCGAGGTAGATGTCGAAGAATTCGGGGCGGAGGATGAGGGCGTCAAGATGGGCGTCGAGATGGCTGACGTCGAATCCCCATAGCACGGCCCGCTCGATCTGGGCCCGGCTCTCCCGGCGGACCTCGTCGAGGTCGGCGTGGTCCCACATGTCGGTGATGGTCCGGGGGAATCCGCCGTCGCCGTCGAGGAGGGACGGAGCCTGGGTGATGGGACCCCATCGGAACAGGTCGTGCTCGGCGTTGAGGGTGAGCCGGACGCCGACATCTTCGCCCCGGTAGCGGGAAGCGGCCTCGCGGGCCCACGGGGCCGGCACCATCAACGACGCCGAGGTGCCGATCCCCTCGCGCAGCGATTCGAACACGCCGTCATTGGCTGCGTGGCAGAAGCCCAACTCGCAGCAGTGCAACAGCAGCAGTTTGGCGTCGGCGGGGTAGTCCAGGCGCTCGGCGACCGATGGCATGACCCGACCGTAGCGTGTACCTGGTTCAGGCGGCGCGCCCGGAATGCCGGCCGCGTCCGGGTCCGTCCGAGCGGTGATCGGCGGGGTCATGGGCGGCCAGCAAGGCCCGGGCGGCGGCGATCCCCTGGCGCCCGATCAGCCGGGTGCGCTCGTCGAGACGCCACTCCGGTGGCCGCGGCTCGGATGCCGACGGTGCCGGTTCAGCGGTGTTGCCCCCGGCCAGAGGGAGTTCGGGTTGGTGTGCCGGCTTCCGGCTCGGACGGTTACTTCTCATGGTGACAGCATGACAATTGGGTGTATCACTGAGGTCCATGAGCGCAACCGCCGATCCCGCCCCTGCCGGACGCTATGGGATCACCATCCCGTTCGACGGGGTAACCCTGGCGGAACATCGCAGGTGGTACCGGGAATTGGTCGAGCTGGGCTACACCGACGTCTGGTCGGCGGAGACCGACGGGACCGACGGCCTCACCCCGTTGGCCCTGGCCGCGGCGTGGGAGCCCGACCTCCGGCTCGGGGTGGCCATCATCCCCGCCTACACCCGGGGACCGGCGTTGCTGGCCCAGAGCGCGGCGGCCATGGCCGAAGCCGCGCCGGGGAGGTTCGCCTTCGGTCTCGGGACGTCTTCCGACGTGATCGTCGGCCGCTGGAACGCCGCCGAGTTCGTGGAGCCCTACAAGCGGGTCCGTGACACCATCAGGTTCCTGCGCTCGGCGCTGGCGGGGGAGAAGGTCGACCACGAGTACGACACCTTCACCGTCCGAGGCTTCCGCCTGGCCCGCCCGGTCGAGCACCCGCCGCCGATCTTCCTGGCCGCCTTGCGTTCGGGCATGCTCCGCCTGGCCGGTCGGGAGGCCGACGGGGTCATCGTCAATTGGCTGTCGGCCGGGGATGTGGCCACGGTGAAGCCGGAGGTCGGGGCGGACATCCCCATGGCCGCCCGGATCTTCGTGTGCCCGTCGGAGGATGCCGACATGGTGCGCAAGGTCGGTCGCCGGATGATCGCCGCCTACCTCAACGTCGGCGTCTACGCCGAGTTCCACCGGTGGTTGGGGCGGGGACCGGTGCTGGAGCCGATGTGGGAGGCGTGGCAGGCCGGCGACCGCAAGCGGGCGCTGGAGGTCATCCCCGACGAGGTGGTGGATTCGCTGGTCGTCCACGGGTCGTTCGACGAGTGCCGGGCCCACGTGGGCCGGTACGTGGCCAACGGCATCGACATCCCGGTGATGGCGGTGATGCCGATCGGTGTCGACCTGGGTGAGGCGATACGCGGCCTGGCGCCCCCCTGGGACGCCGGTTGAGGCTGGCCGTCGGCTAACTGTTGTAGCGGGCGACCATCTCGGCATCCTGGTCCCGGACCTGCTCGGCCAGTTCCTTGATGAACCGGTCCTGCTCCACCGCCAGCCGCTCGTCGGAAAGGGCCATGATCCGCACGGCCAGGAGCCCGGCGTTCCGGGCGCCGTTGACCGCCACCACCGCGACCGGGACGCCCTTCGGCATCTGGACCATGGCCAGCAGCGAGTCGAGCCCGCCGAGGTTGGCCAGCGCCACCGGGACCCCGATCACCGGGACCGGGGTGGCGGCGGCCAGGACGCCGGCCAGGTGGGCGGCACCCCCGGCGGCGGCGATGATCACCTTGATCCCGTTGGACGACGCGTTCCGAGCGAACTCGATGGCGTCGTCCGGGGTCCGGTGGGCCGAGATGACCCGGACCTCGACCTTCACCCCGAAGGACCGGAGGACCTGAACGGCGTCGTCCATGACCGTCGCGTCGGACCCACTTCCCATGACGATGGCAACTGACATACGGGCATTCTGCCGTAACTGCGGGTGACGCACACGTTGGCGGTCCGGCTCCCAGGGCGGAGGCACCGCCGGGCCGGTACGGTGGGCGGCCGTGGTGATCGCCACGATCCGGGGTGACGATGACCGTGGCCGAGGACCGGAGCCAAAAGGAGAATCAGCGTGCGCATCGGAGCGATGTTCGACATTGACCAGCCCATCGACAACGTGGTCGGCCAGGTGGCCTCGATGGCATCGGCCGGCATCGAGACG
Organism: Acidimicrobiales bacterium; assembly: GCA_035948855.1. Lineage (GTDB taxonomy): Bacteria > Actinomycetota > Acidimicrobiia > Acidimicrobiales > RAAP-2 > DASZIT01. Next base: position 2,682 of record DASZIT010000081.1, read on the forward strand.
GCCTGGACATCGCAGATCTTCGGGTACGACGCGCTGACGGTGTTGGCGGTGGTCGGTCGTGAGGTCCCCGGCATCGGCCTCGGGACCGCGGTGGTGCCGACCTATCCGCGGAACCCGGTGATGCTGGCCGCCCAGGCGCTGACCGTCCAAGCCGTCACCGGCGGCCGTCTCACCCTGGGGATCGGGCTCTCACACCAGGTGGTCATCGAGAACGTCTTCGGCCAGTCGTTCGACAAGCCGGCCCGCCACATGCGGGAGTACCTGTCCATCCTGATCCCGATCCTCGAGGGAGAACAGGTCTCCTTCACCGGCGAGACCCTCCGGGCCTCCACCTTCGGGCCGCTGGGGATCACCGCCTCGCCGGCACCGGTGTTGGTGGCCGCCCTCGGGGACACCATGTTGGGCATCGCCGGCCGGATGGCGTCGGGGACCATCACCTGGATGACCGGTCCGGCCACCATCGAATCCCACACCGTGCCGACCATTCGGGCAGCGGCAGCCAAGGCCGGGCGCCCCGAACCCCGGGTGGCCGTCGGGTTGCCGGTCTGCGTCACCGCCGACGCCGACGCCGCCCGGGCCAAGGCGGCGGAACTGTTCGCCATCTACGGGACCCTGCCCTCCTACCGGGCGATGCTCGACCGGGAGGGCGCGGCCGGACCCGCGGATGTGGCCATCGTGGGCACCGCCTCCGAGGTGGTCACCCAGATCCTGCGTTTCGCCGACATCGGGGCCACCGACTTCGCCGGCGCCCCGTTCGGCTCCGGTAAGGAGATCAAGGCGTCGATCGACGTCCTCGCCGGTCTGGTCAACGCCTGAACCGGCGGCCGCCTACCGGGCGATGCGGGTGTGCTTGAACTCGTTCAACTCCGGATGGTCCTCGAGCAACTGAACGATCCCGTCAATGGTGGAGCGGGCCACCTCGCCGTCTCCTTGAGGACGGGTCATCAGCCGGGCAAACACCGCTCGATCGCCCACGATGAAGGTGGGGACTCCGAATACCTCCAGCTCGTCGACCACCCGCTCGTGTTCGGAGCGCGCCACCTTTCGGGCCCATCCGGCTTCGACTTCGGCCATGACGGCATCGGGGTCGGCCCCGGCCCGAGCCAGCGCGTTCCGAACCACCGCCGGGTCACGAAGGTCTCCTCCGTCGTCGTGGCGGGCGGCAAACAGGGAACGGTGGACGGAGAGGAAGTGCTCGGGAAATCGGTCACGGACCACCAGCCCGGCCTCCAGGGACAGGAGGTCCGGGGTGTGGGCGGGGTCGTCCCAGGCGGGGGTGCCACCCTCCTCGACGTGGGTTTGATTCAGAAAGAAGGGAACGAAGGTGATGTCCCAGTCGGCCCCGGCGGCGAGCCCGTCGAGAAGGTGCTCATGGGCATTCCGGGCGAACGGGCACCGGTAGTCCCAAGTGACGGCGAATTGCGCAGTTGAAGGCATGTTTGTGCAACCCCGCCCGGGGTGACTCCATTCCGGGGGTTGGATCCCCGGAATGGTGGGGCGATCAGACCAGGCGCCGGCCGACCATGCCGAGGGCGACACCGATGGCCATCCCCCCGAGGACGTCGGAGCCGTGGTGGGCCCTCAGGTGGATCCGGCTGGCACCGATGAGCCCGGCGCAGCCGAACAGCAGGGCGCTTCCGCCCAGGTCGCCGGGCTCGGAGAGCACGGTGGCGGCACAGAAGGCAGCCAGGGTGTGACCACTGGGAAAACTGCTGGTGGTGGGCTCGCGAAGCGGAACGATGTTGTCCCCCAGCCGCAGATCGGAACCGTCGGGCCGGGGCCGCCCGATGACCGCCTTGAGGATGGCGTTGACCACGCTCGACTCGGCGCCGGCCACGGCCAGGGCCCGCACCGCTCGGTTGCGGCGTGACCCGGGGTGGCGGGCCCGCCAGGCGGCGGAGGCGGCCCAGAGCAGTCCGTGGTCACCGAGTCCGGAGACGATCCGGGCCACGGTGTCGGGAACCGGCTTGCCCCGCAGCGGTTCGAACCAGCCGTCGACCCGGTCATCGAGCATCTGCACCATGTCACCGAAGGAAAGGGAGCTGGGATCGACCGGCTCGGCGAGACTCCCGTTGAGCTCACGGCGTGCGGTGCGGTCCGGGGTTGTCATGCCGCCCCCTGGGCAACCAGCGCGGCCATGGCCGGGGCGGCATCGGCCGGATTCCCACCGAAGGCCGGGCAGAATTCCTGAAATCGGCAGAACTTGCACAACGGCGAAGTCTGCGGCCGGAAATCCTCGGACACACAGGCCCGCTCGACCGCCGTCCACACCGCCAGGGCCTTTTGGCGTTGGCCGGAGATCGCCTGCTCGGAAGGCCGGGCGATGATGGCGGTGGGCTCTTTCAGGTGGAGGAGGCGAACCTCGACCGGTCGCCGACCCAGGACCTCGGAGCAGAGGAGGGCGTAGATGTTGACGCCGACCAGCTTCGACTGTTCGAAGGCGACGGACGGCGCTCTCCCGGTCTTGTAGTCGACGACGATCAACTCGCCCTCGGGGGTCAGGTCGAGGCGGTCGATGATGCCCCTCAGCCGGAGGTCGCCCAGGCGCGCCTCGAGGGTCACCTCGATGCCGATCGGGTTGACGTCATTGGGGTCTTCGAGCCGGAAGTAGTTCTTGACGAGGTCTTCGGCGTCACCCCGGAAGCCGTCGACATCACCCGGCGGCAGCTCCAGTTCGATCCATTCCGGGTCGACCTGGAGGTCGTCCCAGGCCGACTCCAGCTCGGCCAAGGCCGCGCCCAGGCTCCGCTCCCCCTGCGGGTGGCGCCAGAACAGGCGCTCCAACGCCGAGTGGACGAGGGTCCCCTTGACCGTCCAGATGGTGGGGGGCTCGGGCAGTCGTTCGATGGCGGTGAAGCGGAACGCCAGCGCACACTGGCGAAATGTCGTCACTTTCGAGGGAGACAACGACCGGGGGAGTTCGAAGGGCATCGACGACAGACTACGACCCGGGTGTCTCAGTGACGTTGATCGAATGCCCCGATGATCGATTCGGCCACCCGATCGGGTCGTTGCAGCGGGCCGAAATGGCCGATTCCGGTCATGACCTCGACGGTGCTGGCCGGGATCCGTTCGGCATTGGCCTGGAGAAAGGAGCTGGCGGGGGACCCGGTGTGCTCACCGGAAGTGAGGCGGACATGACACCCGATCTCGCCGAGACGGGAGTACGCATCATGGGAGGCGGCGTGGGCATAGACCTCGGCTTCGTCTTCCCGACGGCAGAGCAGCCGTATCGTCTCCCGGTCCCCTCCCTCCTCGGCGGGCACGGTTTCGAAGCCGTAGTCGACGTAGGCCTGGAGCGCATCGGGATCGAGGTCGTCGAAGGGCGGCTTGGACGAGAAATTGAGAAAGGCGTCGGTGGGCGACGGAAACGTCTCCCGACGCCGACGGGCGGCATCGGACATGCCGTTTCCTTCGAGCTCGGGCGGTGGGCCGGGAAACACGACGGGTTCGTAGCAGTAGAGCGAGCGGAACGCACCCGGCCGCCGCTCCTCGGCCAGCAGCACCGATGCCCCACCACACGAATGCCCGAATCCGTAGGGGCGGTCGAGCCCGAGGTGATCGATGGCGGCCAGCACGTCGGTGGCGAACCCCGACCAGCGGAAGTCCCCGTCGGCCGGGGAATCCGACCGACCGTGGGCGCGCAGATCGATGCCCCAACAGTGGAAATTTGCGGTCAGATGGCGGGCCATCGGCGCCAATACCCCGGCGCAGAAGCCGGTGGCGTGGACCAACAGCAGGTCGGGCCCCTGCCCCCCGAAATCGTAGGTGGCGATCTCGAGACCGTCCGAAGTGGTGCAAGACCCGCGAATCGGCTCCCGCTGGTCAATCGTGGTGTCCACGGAGGTGACGTTATCGGAGGGGGCCCGGTATCGAACGTGCAACTGACAACGGCACCGACCAGGTCGGTTAGATTGACCCGCTCATGGAGCATTTTCTGCAGAACTGGGGCTATCTGGCCGTCTTCGCCCTGACCTTGCTGTCCACCATGCTCATCCCGGTCGGATCGGAACTGGCCATGATCTACGGCGGGGTGTTGGCCAGCGGCCAGGTTCCGAACGAGCCCCACCACCTGCAGCTGGCACTGGTGATCGTGGCCGCCCTCGGCGGTGAGTTGGTCGGCTCCTTCCTCGGATACTCCATCGGCTACTTCGGGGGCAGGCCGCTGGTCGACCGGCTGGGCAAGTACGTCCTGCTCACCCACAAGGATCTCGACCGGGCGGAGGCATGGCTCGATCGACGGGGGGAGGCGTTTGTCTTCTTCGGCCGTCTGATCCCGCTGGTGCGGTCGTTCGTGTCGGTGGCCGCCGGGTTGGGCGAGATGACCGTCGGGAAGTTCGCGGTGTTCACCGTGGCCGCCTGTGCCATCTGGTCGACGGCGTTGGTCAGTCTGGGGTACAACCTCGGATCCACCTACCAACATGTGGTGAAGGACTTCAGCTACGCCGGCTACGTGGCCGCTGTCCTGGTGGTGATCCTCATCGTCGGGATGTTCGCCCTCCGGATCCGAGCGGTGCGCCTCGAGCGGGGCGCGGGCCCGGCTCACCGCCGGCGCTGAGGGCACCGTCGGCATGGACCGCTCGGGCGCACCCTTCGGGTAGCTTTCGAGTGTGGCCGAATTCCCGAGCGACTCCGAGTAGCGGGCCGCATGCCCCGCCGTCCTTCGGCCAAGCGGGTGGCGGCTGACGCCGCCAGCCATCTCCGCCGGTCGACGACCTGGAATGGGCTCCACGCCGGCGATCCGGTGATGATCTCCGGGATCAAGCTACGGGGCGCCACCTGGGAGTTCCGGGCCCACATCGTCAATGAGCGGAACGGCACCGAGTCGGTGGAGGTGGTGGGTGGGCGCCCGGGCGACCGGAAGCTCCGATCCTTCGAACCCAGCCGGGTGTTCGCCGTCTCCGGCCGGGCCACCGGCTCGAACCGTTCCGAGAAGGACTTCACCGAACGGCTTTCGCTGGCCGACGCCCCGCAGCTGCCGTTCGGCTGATCCCGGGCCGGGCACGGCCGGGCCGGCCGGCGGAGCCGGATAACGTCGATGGCATGTCCACCGTTGTATTCGTTCATGCCCACCCCGACGACGAGGCCATTGCCACCGGCGGCACCATGGCCTCACTGGCCGCCGACGGGCACCGGGTGGTGCTGGTTACCGCCACTGTCGGGGAGCTCGGTGAGATCCCCGAGGGCATGCTCAACGACGGCGAATCGCTGGCCGACCGCCGGGTGGTGGAGCTGGCCGAGGCCGGACGGATCCTCGGCGTCGCCCGGCAGGCGTTCCTCGGCTATCACGACTCCGGCATGGCCGGCGAGGAGTCCAACCAGCGTCGCGGCTCCTTCGCTGCCGCCGATGTCGAGGAGGCGGCCAACCGACTGGCCAAGATCCTCGACGAGGAACACGCGGATGTGGTGGTCATCTACGACGAGCACGGCGGGTACGGGCACCCCGACCACGTCCAGGTGCACACAGTGGGCGTCCGGGCCGCGGAGATCGCCGGCACCCCGCGGGTGTTCATGGCCACCATGGACCGTGGGTTTCTCCAGTCGCTGGCTGAGCAGGCGAGCCAGGGTGGGGAGGAGGGTTGGTCGCCCCCGGAAGACACCGCCGCCGACATGCAGACGATGGGCGAGCCTTCGTCTCGCATCACCACCGAGGTCGACGTGACCAAACGGATCGACGCCAAGCGGGACGCCATGCGGGCCCACGCCACCCAGATCAGCGAGGAGAGCTTCTTCCTGGCCATGCCCCCCGAGGTCTTCGAGATGGTGTGGGGGCACGAGTGGTATATCCGGATCCGGCCGGAGGCACCCAACCCGTACCCGGGCCCACGGGAGACGAGCCTGTTGGGTGGCTGAGCCCACGCCTGCCTCCATCCCGTCCACCCACCGGATCCTCCGGATCCAGGGCGGACGGCTGGTGAACGCCGAGCCCCGAGCCGATCTGGAGTCGGCGCTCGACGCGGCCAGCGCCGAAGGATTCGGGGTGATCAGCACCTTTGCCGTGGATGACAACGTCTACCTGGTGTTGGCCAGGCCTCGCGAGCAGGGTTCGAATTAGCCGAGTTCGGCGATGAGATCGGCCACCGAGTTGACGATGCGGGTCGGCCGGTAGGGGAAACGGTCCACCGCGTCCGACTCGGTCATCCCCGACAGCACCAGGATGGTCTCGAGGCCGGCCTCGATGCCGGCCAGCATGTCGGTGTCCATCCGGTCACCGACCATCACGGTGGTCTCCGAGTGGGCGCCCAGGGTGTTCAACCCCTCGCGCACCATCAGGGGATTCGGCTTGCCGACGAAGTAGGGATCGACGCCGGTGGCCCGGGTGATGAGGGCGGCCACCGAGCCGCAGGCCGGGAGCAGTCCGGCGGGGGATGGGCCGGTGGGGTCGGGATTGGTGGCGATGAACCGGGCCCCGTCGGCCACCAGCCGGATGGCGGTGGTGATATTGGAGAAGCTGTACGCCCGGGTCTCGCCCAAGACCACGTAGTCGGGGGCCCGGTCGGTGAGGATGTAGCCGATGTCGTGGAGGGCGGTGGTGAGGCCGGCTTCGCCGATGGCGAAGGCGGTGCCACCCGGGCGTTGGCTGTCGAGGAACCGGGCGGTGGCGAGGGCCGAGGTCCACAGGGCGTGGTCGGGGATGTCGAGGCCGGAGGTGGCCAGCCGGGCGGAGAGATCCCGAGGGGTGTACATCGAATTGTTGGTGAGGACCAGGAAGCTGCGACCGCCGGCGAGGAGCGCCTTGACGAACCGGTCGGCTCCGGGAACCATGATTCCCTCCCGGACCAGCACGCCATCCATGTCGCAGAGCCAGCTCTCAGGGGTTTGGCGGGTCATCACTCAAGTATGGACGGTCAACGGTGAACCGAGGGAAGGATACGAGTCGTGGCCGTCGCTCTAGAGCTCGCGCAAGGCGGTGGCCAGCGGCTCGAGCACGCCGGGATCCAGGGGCGCCATCAGAGTGACGATGCCCAGCTCCGCGCCGACCTCCGCGAGTGCGGCGGCCTGCTCGGCGGTGGCCTTCACGTCCCCGGCGAATATGACGTGACTGGAGAGGAGAATCTCCGCAGGGTCGCGGCCGAGGTCCTCACAGTGCTGATGCAGGACGTCGCGTTTGCGGGCGAACTCCTCCGGCGTGCCACCCACGAAGTTCCAGTGCTGGGCGAACCGGGCTGCAGTGCGCAGCGTCCTCTTCTCGCCACTACCCCCGACGCAGATCGGCGGGTGGGGGCGCTGAATTGGCTTGGGCTCGTTGCGGGCCTCGCGGAGCTGGTAGTACCGGCCCTTGAAGGTCGTCGTCTCCTGGGTGAGGAGCCCCACGATCACCTCGCAGGCCTCCTCGAAGCGGTCGCTGCGCTGGGCCGGAGTGCCCAGCTCGATCCCGTAGGCGCCCGACTCCTCCTCGTTCCATCCGGCCCCGATACCAAGCTCCAGTCGGCCCCCGGACACGATGTCCAGGGTGGTCGCCATGTTGGCCAGGATCGCCGGGTGGCGATAGTGGATCCCGGTCACCAGAGTTCCGATGCGCAGGCGGGTCGTCGCCTGGGCCAGCGCCGTCAGGGTGATCCAGCCCTCCATGCATGGGCCGGTGCTGTCGGAAAAGATCGGATAGAAGTGGTCGAAGGTCCAGCCCGACTCGAACAGATCGATGTCGTCGGCCACCTTCCACACAGCGAGCATGTCGGGCCAGGTCGTATTCTGCGGCGATGTCTTGAAAGCGAAGCGCATGGGCCCACCCTACGTCCGGTCGGCTGGCGACGCCGCCCCACCCGCTCAGATCGGAAGGGTCACCAAAAGCGGTGCCGCTAACCACCTCCGGTGAATCGAGACACCAATTTCGGTGTGATCCACCCGATGGGGTCAAGGACTTCGAGAGCGGGTGACGGGGATCGAACCCGCGTAATCTGCTTGGAAGGCAGAGGCTCTACCATTGAGCTACACCCGCACAAAAGCTTGCCCGAGAGCATGACACACCGGTCGACGATCATCGATAAACCCGGGGGCCCAGCCGACATTGCCGAAGCGGTGACGCCTACGGCCGCCAGAGGGGTTGTTCGACCCCGAAGCCGACCGAAGAGCCCCACTGGTTGCGGTAGGACACCTCATCGACGGGCCGGCGGGGGGCGACCGCCCAACGCCCGGTCGGATAGCCGAAGCTCACACAGCAGGCCATCACCCACCCCTTGTCCTTGGGCACGCCGAGGATTTCGAACGTTTCGTCGGGATGGAAGAACCCGAGGACGGCGGTGAGGGAGCTGCCGACCCCTTCGGCTCGTGCCGCCAATTGTGCGCTCCAGATGGCCGGGAAGATCGAACCCCCGGTGGGGTCGGACTGGATGAACCCGAACAGGAACAGCGGTACCTGCTCGAAGTGATCGGCCAGCCACTGGGCCGACCGTTGCACCTTGAGCATCTCGATGCTGTCCTCCGACTCCGGGTCGGCGGCGGCGGCCGCCAGCCGGTCGGCATAGACGGTCTTCCACAGCTGGTCGATGGCATGGCGGTAGAGGGGACCGATCTGGCCGATCACCTCCTTGTCGTCGGCCAACAAGAACCGCCAGTTCTGAGAGTTGCCGCCCGACGGGGCCCGGATGGCGGCATCCAGGATTCGGGCCTGCACCGGCAGCGGAATCGGATCGGGCCGGACCCGGCGCATGGCCCGGGTGGTGTAGAGCGCTTCGTAGATGTCCATCGGTTGTCCTCTCGATCGAGCACCGCCGGCCGGTGGTCGACATCGTCACGGTCGGCCCAAGGTACCCGGCCCGGACGGATCGGGGTCGCCTCGTCCCGATCAGAAGTTGGCCTTGGTGGGCCGGGCGTCTTCCAGGTCGGCGGAGAGCCGCCCCAGCATCTCGGCCAACTCGAGGTGCTGTTCGGGTGTCCAGTCGGCCAACAGGGCCTCGAGTTGTTGCCGTCCGGCGGCCCGCAACCGGCTGGAAATGACCGCACCTTCCGGGGTGACCACCGGAACGGTGGGATCCGAAGGGAACTCGGGAAACAACAGCCCCTTTTCCCGAAGCGTCTGGAGGGCGAGCCGCATGCGTTCCACCGGCACTCCCCGGCGGACGGCGGATGCCTCGAAGTCCCACCGGGGATCCTCTTCGAACCGGAACAGCATCCAGGACTCGCCGGCCGAGAGATCGACCTGAGCCTGGCGGGCGATCCCCTCCATGAGTTGGCGTCCCTGTTCCCGGCCGACCAGCAGGGAGAGCGATCTGGCGATTTCGCGGAGGGAATTGGCTTCTTTCGGCACCGAGAAGGCCTCGCCGATCCCGGCGGTGCCGACCGTGTCCCGCATGGGGAGGGCCTTGATCAACCAGGACGCTCCGAAGGCCACGACCGAGACTCCCGCCGCGACCAGAAACGCGGCATCGATGGCACCCGAATAGGCGTGGAGAAAGGGGGTGTGCACCGCGGGGGGAAGCTTGTCGAGACTGGACGGAGTCAGGCTCGAGGCGCTGACCGTGCCCCCACTCGTCGACCCGGTTGGGAACGCCTGTCGCAACTTGAGGGCCAACTGATTGGCGAACACCGCCCCGACGATGGCGGTGCCGACCGCGCTCCCCACCGTTCGGAACAGGTTGTTGCCCGAGGTGGCCACACCGAGCTCGGAATAGTCGACGGCGTTCTGCACGGCGATCACCAGTACCTGCATGACCAGTCCGATGCCGATCCCGAGGATGAACATGAAGGCGGCGGCAGTGACGGCGGACGTGCTGGCATTCAGATGGGAGAGGAGATACAGCCCCACCGTCATGATCGCGGTCCCGACGATCGGGTAGACCCGGTACTTCCCGGTGCGGGAGATGATCCGGCCGGAACCGATGGAGGCGATCAGGAGGCCGGCCATCATGGGGAGCAACTGCAACCCGGATCCGGTGGGGGTGGCCCCTTTCACGACCTGGAAATAGAGGGGGAGGTAGGTGATGGAGCCGAACATCGCGAATCCCAACAGCAACGCCACCAGACTGGTGGTGGAGAAGACGCTGTTCTTGAACAGGCGCATCGGCAGCACCGGCTCCTTCACCCGGAGCTCGACGAAGACGAACACCGCGAGCATCACGACGGCGGCGGCGGCCAGTCCGAGGATCTCCGGCGACACCCATCGGAAGCTGGTGCCCCCGAGACTGACGAACAGCACCAGCGCGCTCAACCCCGCGGCCAGCACGGTCGTACCCAGGTAGTCGATCCGGTGGTCCAGGCCCCGTTTCATCTTCGGGAGCCCGGCGCCGAGCACCACCAACGAGATGGCCCCGATGGGGAGGTTGATGTAGAAGATCCACCGCCACGACAGGTTGGTGGTGATGGTGCCACCCAGCAGCGGCCCGACCACGAACGCCAATCCGAAGACGGCGCCGAAGAGGCCCTGGTACTTTCCCCGCTGGCGGGGAGCCACCACGTCCCCCACCGCGGCCTGGGCACTGACGATGAGCCCTCCGCCCCCGAGGCCCTGGAAGGCCCGGAAGGCGATCAGCTCCGGCATGTTCTTGCTCAACCCGCAGAGGGCCGAGCCGATGACGAAGAGCACGATGCCGGTCTGGAGGACGATCTTCCGGCCGTAGAGGTCACCGAGCTTTCCGTACAGCGGGGTAACCACCGTCTGGGCCAGCAGGTAGGCGGTCACCACCCAGGAGATGTGATTCAGTCCGCCCAGGTCCCCGACGATGGTGGGGAGGGCGGTCGACACCACGGTGGAGTCGAGGGAGGCGATCAGCATCACCAACATCAGTCCGCCGAAGACGATGTTGAGCTGTCGGCCGTGGAGGGCTGCGGGATCGTCCCCTGGGCTCGCCTCCATAGGCCGAGGTTACCTTTGCCCCTCCATATCTGTCGGGAAGATCCCTGCTATGACCAACTCCATGTCTCTGATGGAACTGCGCACCCACGCCATCGCCGCCGGCGGGGGGTGCGTGGCCCGGGCCGCCGATGGCCGGGTGGTGTTCGTGCGACACTCGCTCCCCGATGAGCTGGTCCTCGCCCGGGTCACCGGAGAGACCACGTCCTTTCTCCGGGCCGATGCGGTGGAAATCCTGGAGCCGTCGCCGGATCGGGTGGCACCGCCGTGTCCCCACGCCGGTCCCGGCGGTTGTGGGGGTTGCGACTTTCAACACGTGGCGGTGCCGGCCCAGCGGGCATTGAAGGCCGCCCTGGTGTCCGAGCAATTGCGGCGACTGGCCGGTGACGACCGTCCGGTGGTGGTCGAGGAGGTGCCCGGGGCCCCGGACGGGTTGGGTTGGCGCACCCGGGTGCGGTTCGCGGTCGACCGGACCGGGCGGGTCGGCCTCCACCGGCACCGTTCTCATGACATCGAGCCGGTGGAGCACTGCCTCATCGCCTCGGCGTCGGTAGATGCGGTGGGGGTCGGGGTGCAGCGCTGGAGCGGGGCGAGGGAACTGGAGGTCCTGACCTCGCCGGACGGCGGGAAGCCGGTGGTGTCGATTGAGACCGGCCGTCGGCGTCTAGGTGACCGGCCGGCGGTCAGCGCCGGACGAGTGGTCAACGGCCGGACCGAACGCGAGCCCCACCGGTTGACCTTCGAGGTGCTCGGCCACCGCTACCAGGTGTCAGCCGGTGTCTTCTGGCAAGTCCACCCCGGCGCGCCGACGTTGCTGGCCCGGACCGTCCTCCAGGGTCTGGACCCAAAGGTGGGGGAGAGGGTCGCCGACCTCTACTCCGGTGCCGGCCTCTTCACCGCGCTGTTGGCCGAGGCAGTGGGCGCCACCGGCGCGGTACTGGCGGTCGAGCGCAGCGGACGGGCGTGCGCCGACGCTGCCCGCAACACCGACGGCCAACCCCAGGTCACCGTGACCCGGTCCGACGTCACCGCCGAGCTGGTGTCATCCTCCGGACTCGGGGCGCCGGACCTGGTCATCCTCGACCCGGCCCGGGAAGGCGCCGGGCGCGGGGTGATGGCGGCGTTGGCCGGCCTCCGGCCGGCGCCCCGGCGGATCGCTTACGTCTCCTGCGACCCGGCATCGTTTGCCCGCGACCTGCGGGTGATGACCGACGCCGGCTGGAGCCTGGTATCGCTCCGATGCTTCGACCTGTTCCCGATGACCGAACACGTCGAGCTGGTGGCCATGCTCGACCCACCGTGAGGCTACCGGCGCTTTAGCCGGAAGTTGCAGTCCAACTCACCTCGCGGATAGGACGGAGGGGTGAGCGGACCTGTCACCGACGCGGACGCGGCTCCGGTGGTGGAGACAGCCGAGGCCGCGGAGCGGACCCTCGAGATCACCGAAAGTCGCGAAACCCAGGTGGGCACCGTTCGGGTCCGTCGGGCGCTTCCTCGACGGGAACGTCGGACGGTAGGGGCGTGGTGCTTCGTCGACCACTTCGGCCCGTTGTCGGTGACCGAGGATGCCGGAATGTCCATCGGACCCCACCCCCACATCGGGTTGCAGACGGTCACCTGGCTCCTGGCCGGAGAGATCGAGCACCACGACAGCCTCGGATCCGAACAAGTGATCCGGGCCGGTCAGTTGAATCTGATGACCGCCGGAGCCGGCATTGCCCACGCCGAGGAGCACACCGGGAACTACCGGGGGGAGATGCAGGGCGTCCAGCTTTGGGTGGCCCAGCCGGAGGCCACCCGGCAGGGGCCCGCGGCGTTCGAACACCACCCGGAGTTGCCGCAGGTGGATCTCCCAGGCGGCACGGCCACGGTCCTGGTCGGTGAGCTCGCCGACGCGGTGTCACCGGCCCGTCGCGACACCGACCATGTCGGGATCGAGCTCGACCTCGGTGACGGCACCGCCCTGCTGCCGCTGCAGCCGGCGTACGAGTACGGACTGGTGGTGCTGGACGGTTCGATCTCGATCGGAGAACGGGCGATCACTCCGGGTCACCTGGCCTATCTGGGTGACGGCCGCGACGAGATCGAACTTGGCGCCGCCGGTAGGACCCGGGCGCTGCTCCTCGGGGGTGTCCCCTTCGAGGAGCCGATTCTGATGTGGTGGAACTTCGTCGGCCGTTCCCGGGAGGAGTTCGAGATTGCCTTTCGGGCGTGGGCGGAGCACGGGGACCGGTTCGGCGACGTTCGATCCGGGTTGCCCCGGGTCGCCGGTTCACCGCCGCAGTGGTCCCACCGACCTTCCGCGTGACTTCCGGGGCAAGCATCGGACTCACGAATGCGTGACCGGTTGCCGCGTCCTCTGGGAGTGTGGCCCGGTGTCATTGGCTGACGACCCGTTCGACCTCGAGCGCTTCGTTGCCGCCCAGGACGCCGCCGGTAGCTACGATCTGGCGGTCGGAGAACTGACTGGCGGACGGAAGACCACTCACTGGATGTGGTTCGTGTTTCCTCAGATTGCCGGCCTCGGGCACAGCGCAACCTCCCGAAGGTTCGCCATCGCGTCCCCGGAGGAGGCCAGGGCGTATCTGCATCACCCGGTGCTCGGTCCCCGGCTCATCGAATGCACCAGGATCGTGGCCCAGCTCGAGGGACGGAGCGCGGAACAGATCTTCGGTACCATCGATGCCCAGAAGTTGCGCTCGTCGATGACACTGTTCATGCGAGCCGAGCCCGACGAGCCCCTCTTCGAGCTGGTGCTCGACCGGTTCTTCGAGGGTGTCCCGGATCCGGCGACCGATCAACGGTTGTGATCCGCGCAATCAGCGCCGGCGTCGCGCCCCTTTGATCAGTACCCGCTGGTACAGGCCGGCGGGCAGCCGGGAGATGAAGTCGATGACCTGGGCGTCGGGCCCGATCAGTGCCCGACGACGATCCTGTTCGACGGCAGTGAGGATCTGTCTGGCCGCCTTCTCGGGCCGGGTGAAGGCCACCTTGTCGAAACGCGCCCGTGCATCATCCGGATCGCCGGCCATCTCGACGACGCTGGGGTCGATCCGGGCATTCCGGGCGATATTGGTCTTGATGCCGCCGGGATGAACCGTGGTACAGGACACTCCGGCCCCCTCCATCTCCAACTCCATGCGGAGGGCATCGGTGAAGCCGCGGACCGCGAACTTCGCGGCGTTGTAGGCGGACTGGGAGGGGATGCTGATCAACCCGAACACGCTCGACAGGTTGACCACGTGCCCTTCGCCCGCCACCTTCAGGTGGGGGAGGAACGCCTTGGTCCCGTAGACCACCCCCCAGAAGTTGATGTTCATCAGCCACTCGAAGTCCTCGTAGGACATCGCCTCGATGGTGGCGGCGACGGCGACCCCGGCATTGTTGAAGATCAGATTGACCTTGCCGTGATCTTCCACCACCCGGTCGGCCCAGGCGTACACGGCCGCTCGGTCGGCGACGTCGAGCCCCTGGGAGGTGACCTTCACGCCGGAGCCCTCGCAGAGGGTGACGGTTTCGGCCAGCCCCACCTCATCGATGTCGGAGAGGGCGAGGGGAGCGCCGCGGGCGGCGAGCTCGCGGGCGAGGGCCCGACCGATCCCGGAGCCGGCGCCGGTAATGGCGGCGACGCGGCCGTCGAAGGTTCTCATGGTCGCCTGCTCTCTAGTCTGCGGCCACGGAGGCCAACTCACGGGTGGGATTTGACAGCACCATTGACCGGTCTTCGATGCCCTTCAACTTGAGCGCCCGGTAGTCGCGAAGGTAGCTCTGGTGAACCTGCCAGGGGAAGACGGAGCCCTGCTTCGGGAAGCGATCGGCTGAGCGCTGCACGTAGCCCGAGGTGAGGCCGAGCAGCGGCAGGGCGCTGACGGTGGCGTCCTGGTTGACCGGCGTGCACTGCGTGGCTCCGACCACCCGCATGTGGTTGAGCAGCCGGCTCACGTAGTCGCAGGTGAGATCGCATTTCAGCGTCCAGGAGGCGTTGGTGTAGCCGATGGCGATGGCCAGGTTCGGCACCCCCTCCAGCATCATCCCTTTGTAGGTCAGCTTGGTCGAGACATCGACCGCCTCCCCGTCAACCGAGAGCTCGATGCCGCCGATGAAGAGGAGTTCGATCCCAGTGGCGGTCACCACGATGTCAGCCTCGAGCTCGTCGCCGGACGCCAGCCGCAGACCTTTTTCGGTGAAGGTGTCGATCTGATCGGTGACCACCGACACCGTGCCGGCGGAGATGGCCTTGAACAGGTCGCCGTCGGGCACCACGCAGAGCCGCTGGTCCCAGGGGTTGTACCGCGGGGTGAAGTGGGTGTCGATGTCGTAGCCGGCCGGCAGCTGACGCTCCAGCTGCTTGCGCAGGATCCGCTTCACCAGTGCCGGCCGGCGCTTGCTCACCACGTACGACCCCTGGGTGAGCAGTGCCTTGAACCAACGGATGGCCGGCCCCGAGAGGCGCCGGGGGAGCACGCCCCGGAGGAAGTCGGCAATGGGATCCTTGGCCGGCAGCGAGGCGATGTAGGTGGGCGAGCGCTGCAGCATCGTCACATGGTCGGCGGTGGTGGCCAGGGACGGGACCAGGGTCACCGCGGTGGCACCGCTGCCGATGACCACCACCCGCTTGCCGGCGTAGTCGAGATCGGCCGGCCAGGCCTGGGGGTGCACGATGGTTCCCTTGAATTCGTCCATGCCGGCGAAATCGGGCAGGTACCCCTGGTCGTAGCGGTAGTAACCGCTGCAGGAGAAGATGAAGCCGCAGGTGAACTCGATCTCCTCGCCGGTGTCGGTCCTGGCCGCCACCATCTGCCAGCGGGCCTCGTCACTGGACCAGTTGGCCCGCACGATCCGGTGATTGAACCGGATGTGCTGGTCGATGCCGGCTTCGGAGGCGGTGTCTCTGATGTACTGGAGGATCGAGTCGCCGTCGGCGATCGACTTCTCGCCGTCCCAGGGGCGGAACGAGTAGCCGAGGGTGAACATGTCGGAGTCGGAGCGGATCCCCGGGTACCGGAAGAGGTCCCAGGTCCCGCCGATGGCGTCCCGCGCCTCGAAGACGGCATAGGAGGCCCATGGGCATTCGGTCTGGAGGTAGTGGGCCGCCCCGATGCCGGACAGGCCGGCGCCGACGATCAGGACGTCAAGGTGTTCCACCTGGGTCGATGCCATCAAGCGGCCGAGGTGATGAGCTTGTCGTTGAGGGTGCCGTGGTCGCCGAACAGCTCTTCGCGCCATTGCTTGACCAGCGAGGTGGTGTCCCGATCATCGGGGTGGAAGTCAGGGCGGTTGTAGTCCCGCAACTGGGCCCAGATCTCCTTGCTCACCAAGCGGGAGCCCCGGAGCTTCCGCCAGCTCTTGCGGAGGTTGCCGGGGCGGTAGGTCTCCCGGTCACCGAGGAGGGACACCACCACCTGGGCGGTCATCCCGACCACGAAACCGAAGCGCAGGACGTTCATGGTCATCACCCGCATCCGCTCGGTGCCTCCCACCGCCTTGTAGACGTCGAAGGCCACCGCCTTGTGCTCCGACTCTTCGAGGGCGTGCCAGACGAACAGGTCCCGGACCGTCGGATGGCCGAAAGAGTCCCGGGTGTCCTGGTCGGTGAGGACCAGCTCGGCCAGGGTGGCGGTGAAATGCTCGAGGGCGGCGGTCGCCGCCAGGTTGGACTTCGGGGAGAGCACCCGCTCGCGGATGGCGAGGCCCCGCTTGGTGAGCCGCTCGAACCGCTTGGTCGGGTAGCCGAGCTCGTCGAGGCGATCGTTGAAGGCCCGGTGTTCGCGGCCGTGCATCGCCTCCTGCCCGATGAAGCCCGCCACCTGCCGCTTCAACTCCGGGTCGTCGATCTGGTCGCGGAAGTGGCGCACCGAGCGTACGAAGAAGTCCTCCCCGTCGGGGAACACCGCCGAGAGCGACGAGGTCAGGTGGCAGCTGATCAGGTCGCCGTCCTCCCCGAAATGCCGGGGCACCTCCTGGAGGGCCTCCTCGAAGGACATCCGGCGGGTGGGAACCTTGCGGTCGGGATTGCGGGTCTGGCTCATGGTCGGTCATCTCCCGGGAAGCGTCTGTTTCCGTCAGTGTAGATGATTTGAGTGTTGTACTCAAGTCCTCATTTTTGCTATGCTAACGGTTGATGGCAACAGAAACGGACGAAGCGCTGCAGGGCAAGGGCGCCCAGACCCGACGGGCGATCCTGGACGCGGCCATCGCCCGGTTCGGCCGGGAGGGCTACCGCTCGACGTCGGTCGCCGACATCGCCCGGGACGCGTCGGTGGGTGGGACCATCGCCTATGCCTACTTTCCCAACAAGGAGGCGCTGTTTTTGGCGGCGGTCGACGAGGACGCCGCCGGCGTCATCGAGGAGGGGCTGTCCGGCGCCTTTGCCGAGGGCAGAGTGTTGCTCGACTGGCGCCAAACCCTCATCGTCACCCTGGTCGGGGCGCTCGAACGGCATCCACTGGCCCGTCGCCTGCTGGCCGGGCTCGAGCCGGAGGTGACGGTTCGGGTCCTCCAGATCCCGGCCCTCGAGGAGCTCCGCAAGGTTTGCGCCGAACGGCTCCGCTCCGAACAGCTCAACGGCACCGTTCGTCCGGACATCGATCCGGTGGTGATCGCCAACGGGGTGGTCGCGGTGGTTCTCTCGCTGCTGATGTCGGTGGTCCAGTTGGGCGACACCGCCACCGCCATGTACGGCGAGGATGTGGTGGCCTTGTTCGAGGCGGCCATCGAGTGGACGCCGCCGATTAGGCCGGCCTGAACGCCGGGTCCCCTTACGGCAATCGGAGGTCGAAGACCAGAGCGGACTCCGCGGCGTCACCGATCCAGATGGCCAGGCATTCGTCTCGCAGGTCCATGTGGGCCGGGTGTTCCTCGTAGATCTGGCGGGCCGCTTCGCTTTCGAACACCGTGTAGAGGATGTAGTTGTAGCCCCTGGCCATCTCCTCGAACCCACCGGCCAAATTCCCAAATGTCTCCTGGTCGGCCTGACCCATTTCGGGGACATACAGCGGGGCGACCGCAGCCTCGAGGCACCCGGGGAGTATCTCGGTGAACTTGGCCACCTTCTGCTGGGCCTGCTCGATGACCGCCGGATCGGCGTCCTCTTTGACCTTCCAGAGGCCCATGTGAACGACACGCACGGCCCGAGACTGACATGCCCGCCCCGCGTCGGCAAAACGGGCTCGACGTAGACAGTACGTGGATGACGGCGCACCTCCAACGGTGCTCACGGTTTCCCCTGAGCACCCTTGGAGGTGGCGGGAATTGAACCCGCGTCCTCTAGCTTCTTTGTGGGTCTTCTCCGAGCGCAGCCGGCTTTAGATTGTCGGGATCGTCACCGTTGCCGGCGGCAATGTCGATCCGTATCCGACGGAAATGTCCCTGACGGTCTGTCGGCGAAACCGATCAGGTGAGTCCTACTTGATGGCGCCCGGTTCCGGCCCGTAGGGCTGAGACCGGTCGGACGTCGCAGTTTCTAGGCTGCGAGCGCGAGCTGAGGCTCGGCGTTTATTTTTTGTTCCGGCTCTTTAACGTGGCTCCGGAGACCACGGCTCGCTTCTTCCACATCGACGACCAGAGTCGAAGCCTGTCACCCCCGGGTGATGTAACTGAGCCGACCACGATGATCGACCGAACCCACAGTCTACCTGGCGCCGCGCCGCCCGAATTCGCTGTCCGGGCCGGGCGGTCAGCGGAAGTCGGGCCGTTTGGTGGCGGCCCGGGCCTCCCGGGCCGCCTCCCGACTGGCGTCCCGACTGGCGATGGCATGGCGCTTGTCGTACTGGCGGCGGCCGCGGGCCAGCGCAACTTCCACCTTGGCCCGTCCGTCGCGGAAATAGATCGACAGCGGGACCATGGTCAGTGACTGCTGCTGGCTCTTGCCCATCCACTCGTCGATCTGCCGCCGATGGAGGAGCAGCTTGCGCCGCCGATCGGGATCGTGGGCGCCGAAGCCGTTGGCCTGGGCATAGGGGGGAATATGGAGGCCGAACAGCCACATCTCGCCGTCGATGATCCGGGCGTAGGCATCCTGCAGGGCGATCCGGCCGGCCCGGAGCGACTTCACCTCGGATCCCTGGAGCACCAGGCCGCATTCGACGGTGTCGATGATCTCGTAGTCGTGGCGGGCGCGCCGGTTCGACGCCACCGGCCGGCCGGGGTCGCGTCCGGACGGCGCGCCGGCTCCCTTGGGGGATCCCTTGGCGCCCGTGGTGGTGGTGATGAGTTTGGCTTTGGTGGCGGCCATACCCTCCGGACGGTAGTCGGCGCTTGCATCCACCCGCGCCAGCGGCCGGTGCCGCGGCAATCCAGGCAGAACCACCGATCCGGGAGCGACAGCCCCTAGCCTGAGCACCACCATGTTGCGCCTAACCGAAGCCCTGCACCATCAGATGGTCGCCCACTGCCTCACCGGCCTCCCGGATGAGGCCTGTGGTCTGTTGGGTGGCAACCCCGAGACCGGAGACGTCGCCACCTGCTACCCGGCCCGGAATGTGGCGGCCTCCGCCAAGCTCTACGAGGTCGATCCCAAGGACTACCTGCGGGCGGACCGGGACGCCGAAGCCGCGGGAAACTCGATCATCGGTGTCTTCCACTCCCACACCCACACCGAGGCCTACCCGTCGCCCACCGACGTGGCCCAGGCACCCGATCCGACCTGGCACTACGTCTTGGTGTCGCTTCGGGATATCCGTCCGGTGGTCCGGAGCTACCGGATCGAAGGCGGGATGATCACCGAGGAACCCGTCACCGTGTCGTCCCAGTACAATCCCCAGTGAAGTAGTCAACTTTCAAATGCGTCGTGGCCTGGCCGAGACGGAGAGCCGCGACCCCAACACCGGAACCAAAGGGAGGACCCGTGTCCGTCACAGTGCATCTGCCGACCGTCCTGCGGGCGCATGCCGGAGGAGCCAAGGACGTCACCGCCGACGGCACCACCGTGGGGGAGGTCCTCACCTCACTGGCGGCCGAGTACCCGGGTCTCTCCGGCCAGGTCATCAATGGGGACGGCACACTCCACAAGTTCGTGAATGTCTACGTGAACGACGACGACGTCCGCTATATGTCCGCCCTGGACACACCGGTCACCGATTCGGACGAGGTGTCCATCCTCCCCGCCGTCGCCGGGGGAGCCACCGACCTGCCCGGTACGCGCCCGGCGTGACCGCCTACAGCTCGGTCCTCGACCTCATCGGCAATACGCCGCTGGTCGACATCACCGCGCTCAGCCCGAATCCCGACGCCCGGATCCTGATCAAGCTCGAGGGCCAGAACCCGGGGGGTTCGGTCAAGGACCGGATCGCCCTGTCGATGATCGAGCAGGCCGAAAGCGACGGGCGCCTGTCGCCGGGCCAGACCCTCATCGAGCCGACGTCGGGGAACACCGGCATCGGGATGGCCATGGTCTGCAAGCTGAAGGGCTACCGCCTGACGGTGGTGCTTCCCTCCAACGTGTCGCCTGAACGCCGCCAGCTGCTGGAAGTGTGGGGAGCCGAAATCATCGAGTCCCCGGGGGCGGAGGGCTCCAACGGTGCGGTGAAGATGGCCCGGGGCCTGGCCGCCGACCACCCGGAATGGGCCTTCCTCTACCAGTACGCCAACCCCGCCAATCCCCAGGCCCACTACCGGGGCACCGGGCCGGAGATCTGGCGGGACTGCCCGGAGATCACCCATTTCGTGGCCGGGCTTGGTACCTCGGGAACCCTGCTCGGCTGCGGCCGGTATCTCAAAGAGCAGAATCCCGACGTGAAGATCTGGGCCATCGAGCCACCGGCCGGCGAGATGGTCGACGGCCTGCGGAATCTCGATGACGGCTACATCCCCCCGATCTTTGTCGACGGGGGCGGCGCCGAACTGCTCGACGGAAAGCGGATCGTCCGACCCCGGGAGTCGATCGAATGGACCCGTCGACTGACCGACGTCGGCATCTTTGCCGGGATCTCGTCGGGGGCGGCGGTGGCCGGCGCGGCCAAATGCGCCGAGTCGATCGAACGGGGGACCATCGTCGTGGTATCGGCCGATGGCGGCTGGAAGTACCTGTCGACCGGAGCCTGGACCGACGACCTCGACGTCGTCGAGAAGCGCGCCCAGGAGATCATCTACTTCTAGTCGGGTCCCGTCGTCGAACGGTTGCCTATCCTGAGCCGGTGGACGATCAACCGCCGGGAGGGAGCCCCGCCCCGGTCCTTTCGATGCTGGTGCTGGGTTGCGACGGGAGCTGGCCCGGACCTGACGGCGCCGGCAGCGGCTATCTGGTGCGCTCGGCCACCACCACCCTCCTGGTGGACGTCGGCCCTGGCACCTTTGCCAACTTTCAGCGGCTTGCCGAGCCCGCCTCCCTGGACGCCATCGTGATCAGCCACCACCATCCCGACCACTGGACCGACCTCTACAGCCTGGCCATCCACGCCCGGTTCGTCTCCGGCCGGACCGGCATCCCGGTGTTCGCTCCCCGAGGCCTGGCCGGCCGGGCCCATCTGGAGGACTCGCCGGCGCTGGACTGGCGCACGGTGGCCGATGGGGACCGTGTCGAGGTCGGCGACCTGACCTGTGAATTCCATCGGACCGAGCACAGTGGGGAGACATTGGCCGTGCGCATTGACGGTGAAGAACGCTCGCTGGGCTACTCTGCCGACTCCGGGCCCGGTTGGGCATTGGCCGACCTCGGCACCGGGCTCGATCTCGTCCTGTGCGAGGCGACCTATACCACCGACCACGAAGGAACCGCCGGGCACATGAGCGGACGACAGGCTGGGGAACAGGCCAAACGGGCCTCGGCCCCGCGCCTGGTCCTGACCCATCGATGGCCGACGATCGAAGCGGCGGCGGTGCTAGCCGAAGCCGAGGCGACGTTCGGCCGGCCGGTCGAGCAAGCCGCCATTGGAAAGGAATTCAGACTGTGAGCAACAAAACCGAGGGCAAGATGAACGACCTGCGAGCCGATGGGCGGAAGACCGACGAGCTCCGGACGGCAGAGTTCGAGCGTGACTTCACCGTGTTCGCCCCCGGCTCGGTGCTGGTGTCGATGGGGCGGACCCGGGTGCTGTGCACCGCATCGGTGGAGGATCGGGTGCCGCCCTGGATGCGGGGGACGGGGAAGGGGTGGGTCACGGCTGAGTACTCGTTGCTTCCCGGGTCGACCGCCGAGCGGGCATCACGGGAGGCGGCCAAGGGCAAGCAGTCGGGTCGCACCCAGGAGATCCAGCGTCTCATCGGCCGGTCGTTGCGGTCGGTCTGCGACATGGTGGCGTTGGGCGAGATGCAGATCACCGTTGATTGCGACGTCCTCCAGGCCGATGGTGGCACCCGCACCGCCTCGATCTGTGGCGCCTACGTCGCCCTCCACGATGCCCTCACCCGGATGATCCAGAAGGGAACATTGCGGACCAATCCGCTGACCGAGGCGGTGGCGGCCGTGTCGGTGGGGGTGGTGGACGGCGTCTGCATGCTCGATCTCCCCTATGAAGAGGACAGCCGCGCCGAAGTGGACATGAATGTGGTGATGACCTCCTCGGGCCGGTTCATCGAGGTGCAGGGCACCGCCGAGGGGATGCCGTTCACCAAGGGCGAGCTCGACGAGATGCTCAGCCTGGCCGAGCACGGGATCGCCCAGCTCCTCGATCTTCAGACCGCGGTGCTGGCGGTGCCGCCTCCGCCTCGGTGAGCGCCCCGACCCTCCAGCTGGTGTTGGCCAGCGCCAACCCCGACAAGGCCGCGGAGATCACCGCTCTTCTCGAACCGGTTCCGGGGCTCATCCTGCTTCCTCGGCCCGCCTCGGTTCCCGACGTCGAGGAAACCGGGACGACCCTCCTCGACAATGCCCGCCTGAAGGCCAGGGCGTTGGTCGACGCCACCGGGGAGGCGGCGGTGGCCGACGACACCGGCCTCGAGGTGGACGGGCTGGATGGCGCTCCCGGGGTCTTTTCCGCCCGCTTCGCCGGCGAGCACGCCACCTACGCCGACAACGTGGCCAAATTGTTGGCCGAGCTGTCGGCGGTGGGCGCCGACCAGCCTGATCAGCGGAAGGCGACCTTCCATACGGTGGCGCTGGTGGCGTTTCCGGACGGGAACGAACTCTGGGCCGACGGCCGGGTGTCGGGGGTCATCGCCCCCGAGGCGGTCGGTGACGGGGGCTTCGGCTACGACCCGGTCTTCGCCCCCGACGGATGTGGTGGCCGGTCCTTCGCCCAGATGTCTCCAGGTGAGAAGCACGATGTCTCCCATCGTGGCCGGGCGTTTCGGGCCCTGGCCGCCAAGCTGGTGCAGCGATCCCTGTGATCGTGCCGGTCGACGGTTAACGTCTGCCGCATCGACGAAGGAGTCATCTCATGAGCGACGTATCCCAAGGCCCTGGATGGTGGCAGGCATCCGATGGGAAGTGGTACTCACCTGAGCAGATGCCGGGCACCGGGGCCGCCCAGGCCTCCGCCGAGCCGACTGGATTCGTCCCCGAGGCGACCGAGTCCGTACCCCAGCCCGACTATCCCGGATTTGCCAGCGCCACCGACCCGGCAACCGGCGGTCCGCCGTCCGGATCGCCGGGCGCTCCTCCTCCGGGGCTGGGCGCTCCACCGCTCGGCCCGCCTCCGGCGCCGTCCTACGGGCCTCCTCCCACCGCCGGTTACGCATACCCGGCGGCGGGGCAGGCCTACGGCTACACCGGGGTACCGAAGAACAACGGTCTGGCCATCGCCGCGATGGTGTGCTCGTTCTTCTTCTGGATCTACGGTCTGGGCGCCATCCTGGGGATCGTCTTCGGGTTCATCGCCCGCTCCCAGATCAAGAAATCGAATGGCACTCAGCGGGGCGAGGGCATGGCCCTGGCCGGCATCATCATTGGCTTCATCGGCATTGTCATCGGCATCATCCTGATCATCGTCGTGGTCGTCGTCGTCAACAATTGCAACAAGACGGGAAGCAACTGCACCATTACCACCACCAATTGATCGGGAGAGCAGGCGTTCGGTAGGGCCGACACCTTTTTGATCGGGCCCGGCGTCGAGCGGTAGCGAAACAACCGTCTGTCAGAGGCGCGGCGCGATCGGAGACCCCAAGCCGGACCCGAGGACTAGGAGAAGTCCGCCTCCGGCGCGGCCGCGGAGACCTCAGCCAGGCTGGGATCCTGTCCGAACCCGTCGAGAAAGCTGCTGGTCGGAGACTCGGCGTAGCTAGAGGTCTCGTAATAGTCGGGCGGGGGAGGCGGGATGTCACTCGGGCGGGTGAACGGTGAGGACGTGGTCACGAACGGGGGATTCTGGGGCCCGCTCGACGCCAACGAGGCCGGAGCGTCGAGGCGGTCGTCACCGGGGTGCTCGTCCTCGAGGGTGATCAGATGGGCGTCGTGCAGATCGCGGAGGATGCGGAGCCCGACGATGTGCTCGTCTCCGAACGCATCGAGCACCGTCTTGACCGAGTGACCGGCGTTCCCGATGGACGTCACCATTCGCCATTGATCACCGTGGAGTTGGACGTCACCGCTCGGAGGCTCGGGCGACAGGGCCACCCTCGACTCGAAGGGCACCAACCCGAGGAGCTCGCGCCACTCCTTTACCTGCGGCCTGACTTCCTCGAGCACCGTGGGAACCGGTACCCGGGGCTGTCCGCTCGACGACGACAGCCCGGAGGTGAAGTAGAACCAGCCCTCGGGCACACAGGCCAGCTCGAAGACGGCCCGACCGATGGTGGGGGTCGATCCCACATGGGCGTTCGACAGCTCCCCCTCCTCCAGCCACACCCGCCCGTCCACCTCGGACCCAACCACTTGGAGCTCACCGGTTTGAGTGGTGTCCGCCAGAAGCATCAGGACATCGTCGAGGGTGAACACCCCCAGCGAGCCGACAAGCGAGGCGGCCGGTGCATTTCCGAGTGACTGCGTCTGGCTCATGTTGATCCCTTCACGTCGAGGCTGGACAAGCCGAGGATAGACCGGAAACCGGGGAGGTTTCTCCCCCGACTAGGGTCTCCCCATGCCGTCGCGTCGGTGGAAGTTTGCCATCGATGGAGTTCGCCAGGTCATGGTCCGGGCCGCCGTCGCCAACCCCGGATTGCGCCGGGTGATGGCCCGCTCAGGCCAGGAGTTGGCCCGGGCCGCAGAGACCGGCCGGGCAGTGGCCGAGGCCCGGGCGGCCGGCATCGACGCCACCTATGGGGGAAGCTATTTCGGCGAGGGCCGGGACGCCTCGGGAGATCGAGAGGGCCATTCCGGCTACGCCCGCTATGACCGGGTGGCCTCGAATGCCGACATCGCCGGCTGGCTGTTGTGGCGGAATTTCCGGGTCACCCGGTCCCTCGATGTCGGCTGCGCCACCGGCTACCTGGTCGAGGTACTCCGGGAGCTGGGCATCGACGCTGAGGGCTGCGACGTCAGCCCATTTGCCATCGCCCACGCCACCCCGGGGGCGAAGGGACACATCCGGGTGGGCAACCTGTTCGCCGGCCTGCCCTGGGAGGACGGTGCGTTCGAGCTCGTCACCGCCCTCGAAATCCTCGAGCATCTCCCGCCCGACCGGGTGCCGGCCGCCTTGGCCGAGCTGAAACGGGTGTGCGGCGGCTACCTCTACGCCACCATTCCCTCTTTCGGGCCCAACCCCTCGGGACTGGATGGCCACTTCGAGGGCAAGGTCCGCCCCGAACGGGTCGATCACTACCGGGAATTGCCCTCGGACTACCCGGGTCCGGTCCCGCAGGCCGACCTGGCCGTCGATGCCGACGGTCAGTTGGTCGAGGGCCACCTCACCATTGCCTCCTTCGGTTGGTGGACGGATCGGTTCGCGGAGGCGGGGTTCACCCGGTGCGTCGACGTCGAGCGGCTCCTCTATGCGGATATCGCCCCCGCCGATCTGGCGCCGTACTGGAACCTCTACGTCTTCCGGGTCGACGGTGCACCGCCGCAGCTACTCGAACGCCGCCAGCCGGAGCTCACCCTGGCGGATCTCGGCCTCAGCCATCCGTTGATCGACGCCTGATTCAGGCTCAGCCGGCCGACGGATCAGGCGACGGTGACCAGGGTGCCGATGGGGGTGAGCGGGTAGATCACCGCGGCGTTGGAGAATGGCATCTCCACGCAACCGAGGCTCTGGGGCGTTCCGTAGCTGGACCGGATGAAGCCGTGAAGGGCGTCCCCGCCGTTGAAGTAGCTCACCCAGGGGATGCCCGGATCGGAGTACTTGGATCCGTCGAGGTTGGTGCCCGTCATCGTGGTCGTGGTGTACCGGAGATAGACCGGGAAGGTCCCGGCGGCCGTCTCCGCCCCGGGCACCCCGGTGTTGGCCGGACTGGTGTACACGGCGGCACCGTTGCTGTAGACGGTGGTCGACTCCGGGATCGACGTCGACACGTACACGTAGTTGTAGGGCGCGGTGTTGACCGTGCCGGCACCGACATCGCTCAGCAGCGCCGCCCACACCGCCGGGCCGGCGACACCATCGGTCTTCATGTTCAGCTTGTTCTGGTAGTACATGACCGCGCCGGTGGTGATGGTGTTACCGGTGCCTTGGGTCCAGAGAGAGGTGAGAGACGCCGGCTCGTTGCCCTTCCAGGCGAACACCCCTTCTTGGGCCTGGGCTGCCTCCTGGGGAGCGGCCAGCGGCCGGGCCGGGGTGAAGGTCAGTGGCAGGTATCCCAGCGTGGCCAGCAACTGCTGGAGCCGGAGCATGCCGCCGTCGGCCACCGTGAAGTGCACCGAGGTATCGGTCCCCAGGGTCTTTCCCGAAGTGCTGGCGATGCCGCCGGGAATGGTGACGGTTTCCGTCGAGGCCGGGACAAAGGGGGTGGTGGCCACAAAGGTGTAGGTGGTCGGCGTCAGCAGCTGCCAGGTCCCGGCTACTGCCGGGGCCAGTGTCGGCGGAGGCGAAGCCGGATTCACGGGTGCGGAGAACTGCAACGAGATGGACGCGTCACTGGGGATGCCGGTGGCCGTGTCGGCCGGGGTGCTTGCCACCAGTGTCAGCGGTGCATTGGTGTCGACGGCCGGTGTCCCGTTGGCCACCGAGGTGGGAGATGCGGCCGCCCGGCTCGGGTTTCCCTTGGTGACGATGGCCGCCACCCCGACACCGACGACCAGGAGCGCCACCACCACGATGACCACGGCCAGCGGCCGGATGCTGCGGCCGCGACGCGACCCGCTACCTCCGGGACTGCTTGGCTTCGAGTGGATTGCGGTCATGACCTCTCCCCGTGTGCCGGGGAGCATACCATTCATCCCCTTTGACCAGGCACTTATCCCGAGGATTCGCCGGGGTCGTCAACCCCGGAAAGAGAGATCCTCTCCCGGACCATTCGCTCGACGGAGGCGATGGTTCCGGGGTCGACGAGCTTCCCGCCATCGGGCCCGAGAACGTAGAAGGCGTCGACCACCGCGGGGCCGAAAGTGGAGACCTTGGCCGAGATGACGTCCAGCTGGCAGTCGACCAGGGCCCGGGTGATCCGGTGGAGTTGGCCCTCGACGTCCTCGGCCCGCACCTCCACCACCGTGGCGGCGTCCGAGGCGGTGTTGTCCACATCGACCTCGGTATCAACCAGCTGGGGTGCGGTGGCCCGGTTCGAGCTTCGGTAGGTCCGGGTCCGCTCGGCCAGGCGTTCGTCGAGAGGCAGGGTGCCGGCCATCACCGATGCGATGTCGTCGGAGAGCTGGGCCGCTGTCGGCCACCGGCCCCGGGAAGGTTCGACGGTGAACATCTCGACGGCGATCCCGTCCTCGCCGGCCACGTTGGCCGACCGCACGTTCAAACCGCGGAGGGCCAGCACCCCGGTGACTTCGGCCAGGAGCCCCGGACGGTCGGGGGCGATGACGGTGATGATCGGTATGTCGATCGACAAAGCCGGGGCCTGATGAGCGCGAACCGAGTCCATCACGCTCCGGAGGTCGTCGGTCACCCAGGTGGTGGGGGGAGTCGCGTCCTCCCCGGCCAGGAGTTTGCCGGTTCGCTCGACCAGATCGGCCATGAGCCCGGCCTTCCAGGTACCCCACGCCGATGGCCCGGTGGCCAGGCTGTCCGCCTCGACCAGGGCGGCGAGAAGCTCGAGGGTGGATCGATCGCCGACCTCGTCGGCCACCCGCTGGGCGGTCGCCGGGTCATCGAGGTCCCGCCGGGTGGCGGTGTCCGGGAGCAAGAGGTGCAGCCGCACCAGGTTGACCAGCACGTCGACATCCTCAGGGGGGAAGCCCATCCGGGCCCCGATGTCGGCTGCCATCTCTACCCCGACCTCGGTGTGGTCACGCTTGGATCCCTTGCCGATGTCATGGAGGAGGGTTCCCACCAACAACAGGTCGACCCGATCGACCCGGTGGGCGAGGGCGGCGGCGTTGGCGGTCGCCTCCAGCAGGTGCCGGTCGACCGTGTACCGGTGATAGGGATTCCGCTGGGGCTTGTTTCGCACCGCGGGCCATTCGGGAAAGTAGCGGGAGAGGAGGTCACGCTGATCGAGGGCCTCGAGGGCGGCGATGGCCGGGCGGCCGACGGCTAGGACCCGGATGAGGCAGGCGCGGAGCGAATCCGGCCACGGAGTCGGGGGGTAGGGAGCCTTGCGGCCGAGGAGGTTGAGCGCATCCCGGGAGATCGGGAGATTCCGCTCCGCGGCCACGGCCGCCAGTCGGAGCGGGAGGGATGCATCACCGGTGACATCGGCCGAGGCCGTCAACCCCACCTCACCGCCGACGATGCCGATGTCGGGGTCGGATTCGAGGGAGGGTTCGTCCGGGAGCGGACTCTCGGATGGAGTTCCACGTCCCCGGTGGGATCGGCGCTTCGAGGTCGACTGCGACCACACGCCCCGCCTCCGCCAGGCATCGTCGGTCTCCCAGGCCACCTTTCGGCCGGCGGCGGCCACCGCCGCCACCAGCGCGTCGGTGTCGGTCTCATCGAGTGACCTGGCCACCTGATCCTGCTCTTGGAGGAGGAGCTTGTTGAGCTCGCGACCGGATTGGCGGTGGAGCTCCACCCTCACCCGGGTCAGGACGGAATGGGCATCGGCAATCGCGACGGTGTCGACGTAGTCGGCGAGCACCGGCACCGCCCGCATCACCGCGGCCAACGCGCTGATGTCCCGAAGGCCACCGTGCGCTTCCTTGAGGTCTGGCTCGAGCAGGAAGGCGACGTCCCCGTGCGTGGCGTGGCGTTCGACCACCAGGTCGGCGAGGACCCCCAGCCACGGTGGCTTCTGTTTGGCCCACCGTTCCCGGGCCTCAGTCAGGAGGTGTTCGGCCACTTTCGGGTCGCCGCACACCACCCGGGCGTCGAGCAGCCCGAGGGCGACCCGTAGGTCCTCACCGGCCATCTCGATGACTTCACTCGGCCGGCGCACACTGTGGTCCAGGGCGATTCCCTCGTCCCATACCGGATACCAGATCTTGTCGGCGGTCTTGGAGACGTCCCGCAAGCCCCGGTGGACCAGCACCACATCGAGATCGCTGTAGGGGTAGAGCTCCCGGCGCCCATATCCCCCCACCGCCACCAGGGCTATCGAGTGATTGTCACCTCCGGTCGCCTGTTCGAACAGCCCGGTGAGCCACTCGTCGGCGGCGGTGGCGTACTCGTGACAGAAGGCCTCGCCCTGGAGGTCGGCTCGGTCGATGAGCGCCTGTCGTTGCGCACGCATGGACACCCGCGGACCGTACCATCACCCACGACTGGACCCCGGCCCGCGGGGCGGATCTCCGACCTGCCGCCACCTGGATGGATCCGCCGGTTAGCCTGAGGGTATGGCTCAACAAGAAAGCTCGGGGCTCAAGCTCTTCGACGCGGTCCTCTTGGTCGGGGCCGGCGCCATTGCTGTCATCGTGGTCATCTTCGTGATCACATCCGTTCTCAGCATCGTCTGGTTCCTGATCAAGGCCGCGATCGTGGTGGCGGTCATCGCCGCGCTGGGGATGTTCTTGCTTCGCCGCCGGCGCTGAACCGACCCACCGTGGAGTCAGTCCTCGATCACAGCAGGCGCCGCTCGGTTGCCCAGCGGGTGAGCTGGTAGCGGCTGGAAAGCTGCAACTTCCGCAGCACCGCCGAGACGTGGCTCTCGACAGTCTTGGTCGAGATCGACAGTTCCCGGGCTATCTCCTTGTAGGCGTAGCCGCGGGCGATCAGCCGGAGGGTCTCCCGCTCCCGCGGGGTGAGCTGATCGAATTCCGGATCGAAACGGGGTTGCGGGATCGGGTGGGATCCGTCGTTGCCGGCGAACGCATCCAGCACGAAGCCAGCCAGCTTCGGCGAGAAGACCGCGTCCCCTTCGGCCACCCGATGGACGGCGTCGACCAATTCGGGACCGGAAATGGTTTTGGTGACATAGCCCCGGGCGCCGGCCCGGATGATGGCGATGACATCCTCGGCGGCATCCGATACCGACAGGGCGAGAAAGCGGATGTCCGGGTGGGTCTCGGACACCGCTTCGATGACGGCGTGGCCCCCGCCCCCCGGGAGGTGGACATCGAGCAGGACCACCTCGGGCGATCGTTCACGGATCATGTCGACGGCGGCATCGACCTCGTCGGCCTCGCCGACCACCTCTACGGTGTCGCCCAGTTCCGCCCGGACCCCGGATCGCACCAGCAGATGGTCGTCGACCAGGAAAACCCTCGGCCGACGCTTCTCGTCGACCGGCCCGAGTCCGGCTTCCGCCGAGTTCACTGGTGGCGAGCCATGACCAGTTCGACCTCGGTGCCCTTCCCGGGGGCGCTGCGTATCACCGCGGTCCCGCCGTGACGGGTCATCCGTTCTCGGATCGAGTCGGTGATTCCCCGACGGCCGTCGGGGACGGCGCCGGGGTCGAATCCGACGCCCCGATCGTGGACGAACAGCGAAACCGAGTCCGGCTCGACCTCGACGAACAGGGAGATGGTGGCGGCTCCGGACCATTTGGCCGCGTTGACCGCGGCTTCGCGGCCGGCCGCCAACAGCGATTGGAGGTCGTCGGTCAGCGGGCAGTCACCCACCACTACCGCGTCGACATCGACGCCGTGATCATCCTCCACCTCTTGTTCGATGATGGCGGTGGCCACCGCCACCGTGGTGGCGCCGTCGTCGAACGATCCCGGCGGCCGGTCTTCGAACAACCACGAGCGGAGCTCACGCTCTTGGGCGCGGGCCAGCCGACTGACCTCGCGGGGGTCACCCGCCGCCTTTTGAATGAGAGCCAAGGTCTGCAGGACCGAGTCGTGGACGTGGGCGGCCATGTCGGCGCGCTCCTGTGACCGGACCCGTTCCCGGCGCTCTTCGGTCAGGCTGCGGACGGTGCGAACCCAGGTGGGTCCGAAGACGATCGCGAACCCCATGATCACCGCCAACACACCGAGAAACCCGCGGGTGGCCACCCACGGGGAGGTGGTGGTCACCAGTCCGCCGAGACCACCGACTCCGATCGCCACCAGGACGACGCCCAGTCCGATCCGGATGAACGATGACCGCCTCGATCCGGAGGTGAGCTCCGCGGCCAAGGGGACCTGCCCAAGCACATGGCGGAGCTCGGTGCGCTCCTCGACGCTCGAGCCTCGCCACACGAACACCAGCCCCGCCGCGCTGATGGCCACCGGCCAGGCGAGGTTCGAGGCGCCGGGCAGTCCGGAGGCGTCGACCCCCACGATGACGGCGATGACCAGGGTGCCCACCACCATGGCCAGCCTCATCTCGCCGGGATTCGACGTGATGCGTTTGGCGATCGATTGGTCCTCGCCCTGGCGGGTGATGAGCAACCAGGCGGCCATGTAGACGAGCAGTCCGGTCCCGGCCCCCAGGACCAGCAGTACGGCGATCACCCGCACGACGGTCGGATCGATACCCAGGCGCTCGCCGATCCCGCCACAGACTCCGGCCAGGTACTGATTCTCCCGGGTGCGCCGCAACGGGCGGCTTCCGCGCCCCCGAGAGCGTCGGCGCGGCCTGGCACGAGTCGCGTCGGGATCAGGGGGCGGCGGGAGCCAGGGGAGCGGGTGCAGTGGGGTGCCTTCGGCGATCCACGTATCTTCCCACGGCCGGTTCACGCCGACCATCAGGGAAAACCCTGAGACCGGGATGGGGCCTCAGGGTCGGGTTGCGGGTATGTCCCGATGGTGCCGACCGAGGCGATGGCTCACCATGCAGGCATGGACACAACCAATGAAACAACTGAACAGCCGTGGGCGGCGCCCAGCAATGAGCGGCCCCGTCGCTTGAGTCGGCAGACCGGCGGACGGATGCTGGGTGGCGTGGCCGGCGGGACCGCCACCTATCTGGGAGTCGACCCGGTAATTATCCGGATCGCCTTTGTGGCGCTGACCCTATTCGGCGGGTTGGGAGTCGTCCTCTACGCGATCGGCTGGCTGCTCATCCCCGAAGACGGAGCTGAAGAGTCGTTGGCCCAGAATGCCCTCAAAGGGCAGGGATCGGGAAGGCATCGGTGGGCGGCCATCGTCGTGGCGGTGATCGCCGTCATCGTCTTCTTCAGCCTGCTGTCGGGTGGACCCCGGTCATGGGGCCCCGGCTGGTTCTTCGGCGCTGGCCTTGTCTGGGTGGCGGTGGCTGCGGTGGCGATATTGGCCGTCGCCCGCGTCGGCGGCGCCTACCGAATCTGGAAGGTGCTGGGATTGATGATCCTCTCCCTGGTCGCCCTGGTGGCTGTGATCGTCGGCGGTGCCTTCACGGCGGTGGCGTTGTCGGGGGTGCCGATCCACGGGGGAGTGGGGGACAGGGAATTGCGCCCGACGGTGGCGTCACAGGTCCAGCACGACTACCGGTTGGCCATCGGCAACATGGTCCTCGATCTGCGCAACGTGCAATTCCCGGCCGGGTCGACTTCGGTCACCGCCAGCGTCGGGATCGGCCATCTCCTGGTGGAGGTTCCCCCCGGCGTGGACGTCAGTGTCAACGCCCACAGCGGGATCGGCAATGTGACCTACGCCGACGGCCAGGGGAACACCGATGCCGCGTCGTTCGGGACCGGTTCATCTGCGAATGCGGGCAACCCGTCGGTGGCCCATCTGAATCTGACCGCCACCACCGGGGTCGGGCAGGTGCAGCTGGCCCGGGGAGCCGGGGCCAGCCAATAGCCGGGTCAGCGGACCAGGGTCTCGAACAGGTCGACGTGCTCCGCCACCATCCGATCGGTGGAGAAGTACCCCTCGACGGCCAGCCGGCAGTCGGAGCGCTTCAACTCCCCGAGCCGACCGAGGGCCTCGACCATCTCTGCCTCGTCGTGGCAGAGAAATCCGGTCTTCCCGTCGTCGACGACTTCGGGGGCCGCCCCCTCGGGGAAGGCCAGCACCGGGGTGCCGCAGGCCATGGCTTCGATCATCACCATGCCGAACGGTTCGTTCCACCGGATCGGGAACAGCAGGGCCGAGGCTCCGGCCAGGAGCTCGAGCTTCCGCTCGTGGGAGACCTCGCCCAGGTAGACGGCGTCGGGTCCCAGTTGCGGCTCGACCTGCTCGGCGAAGTACCGGATCTCTTCGGGTTCGCGCATCTTGGCCGCCATCAGAATGCGGATGCCGGCGGCGCGGGCCACGGCAATGGCCCGGTGGGCCCCCTTCTCGGGGTTCATCCGGCCCAGGAACACGACATACGGCCCGTCGGCATCCCCGCTCCCGTCGCCCATCGGGAATTGATCCACCTCCACGCCGTGATGGATGACCCGGGCCACGGCCACATCGGGCGCGGCGCGACGCTGGGCATGGGAGATGGCGACGATCGGCACCCGGTCGGCGATCGATCGATAGAGGTCGGTGAGCTCCTCGTT
>DASZIT010000082.1:0-14131 GCA_035948855.1 Acidimicrobiales bacterium
CCCGGTGACCACGGCTACCTTGCCGGAAAGCGTTCCCATCTCTCCCCCTCATCGGGACCGGAGGTCCCTCGTTCTGGCTGGCCGCTGGCTTGCGCATTCCCTGCTTCCGGCAGTCGGCTCAGGTCCCCAAACCCCATCCCCCCGCCCCTGAAATCACCCTACCGGGTGCCTGAGGCATACTGGCAGGGCATCAGCGGGCGTCCCCGCCATTCACGGCCCCATGCCACCCACACCCACCGTGCCCGCCTGCACCAGCCAACCATGAGACCAATCCCCGTCGCTTTCCACATCTGGTTCATCGAGGTTCACACCTACGGAATCGGACTGGCCATCACCTTCTGGTTCGCGCTCCGGTATTTCGAACGCCGGGTGCGCAACGCCGGGTATCCGTGGGAGTGGATCACCGGGATGTTCCTGTGGGTCATCGTCGCCGCCATTGTCGGCGCCCGGATCATGAGCGTGGTCCCGAACTGGTCGCAGTACTCCTCCGACCCGCTTCAGGTGTTCGCCATCTGGCAGGGCGGACTGTCTTCCTTCGGCGGCCTCATCCTGGCGGTGCCGGTAGGAATTGTCAGTGCCCGACGGCGTTGCCCGTCCATATCGACCATCCGGCTGCTGGATCTGGTCGCGCCGGTTCTGATGGCCGCCTGGGGGATCGGCCGGCTGCTCGGACCGCAGCTGATGGTGAATGGCGGCGGTCACGCGACCCATCAGTGGTTCGGCATGTACTACGCCGGAGAAGTCGGTAAGCGGCTTCCGGTTCCCATCTTTCAGGCCGCCATGGATCTGAGCATATTCGGCATCCTGTTGCTCATCGAGCGCTGGCTGCGCGGCCAAGCCCCCGCCACTTCATCCCAACTTGCCACCGCCGAGGTCGAGGTGGTGGCCCCGGCCGTGGCCTCGCTTGGCTCCGCCGCGGGTGTCGCGGACAGTCCCGACGAAGACAGCGGCGCGGCCGACGGCGGCCGTGCCATCGACCTCGAGCGCAGGCGCCAACTGCCGCCCGCCGGGATCATCATCGGCGCCGGCATGGTCCTCTGGGGGATCGAGCGCTTCATTGACGAACGGCTGTGGCTGACCGACCCGAGCCATGTGGCCTTCATCCTGGTCCAGGTGGCCGGTATCGGACTGGCAATCGCCGGATTGGTCCTCCTGGCCACCCGGTATCCAGCCTTGAAGAAATGGCGCAAACAGGGGCCGGATGGGCCGCTGGTCGGTGGGCCGTTCCTCGGCGATCCGAAACCGGTAAAGACTCGGGAGACGGCTACCTCCGGAAGCTCGTCGAGCCGGGCCTCCCGCTCGAAGACCCTGGCCCCGGGCGACTCTGCCTGACTACTGAACGGTCACCCCTTCGAGGTGGCCGGCATCGCCGACCCTGATCCCGGTGGAGGCGCACCTGTCATCGACCGTCGCGGTCGCCGTCGCCCTCACCACCGCCCGCCGTCGCAACACGATCACCCCGGCAACCGCGAGTGCTCCGGTCACGAGGAGTCCGATCCGCGGTGACAACATCCAGCCCACCGCGTCGGCGGCCGCCACCTCGGTGAGCACAGTGACGCGACTGACCTTCGGGCCGGCGTCGACGAACCTCCGGTGGAACGCCCGGAGGGCTTCAGGGTCGGTGATGTTCCGCCCGAGCAGAACCGAAAGGCCTCGCACCAGCCCGAACCCGATTCCGAGGGCCAGCGCCCCCACCGGGCTGCCTCCGAGAACGCCCAGAACGATCAACAGATATACCGCCGCGGTGGTGATGTAGGTGGCCACTCCCGTGCCGATCTGCCACCCGAATCCGGCGGCGTAGACCCAGGGCCGGAACTGGTCGAGCCACCGTTCGTTGACCTGACGGTGATGCACCGGGACTCGTAACCCTTTTACGCCGGTATCCGACGCCGCCGCCACCACCGCGGTGGCCAGGGCGGCAACCCCGACCGCGGTTGACGACAGCGCCAACCCGTGCACACCGGCGGCGAGGGCGGCCACACACACTCCCAATGTGAGTCCACCGGCGGTGCTGCCGACCACGAACCAACCGGCAGTCGCGCCGAAGCGATTGCCGCGGCCGGTCTCGCTGAGGGGCGTGATGGAGGCCAGCATCGACAAGCCGCACGGCGACCAGGTGGATCGGACGGCGGAGGCCACTGTGACCAGGGCGGCAACTGAAATGATCAACGTTGTCATCGGGCTCCTCGGTGTTCCGGCGATGGTGGGTCGAGCTTCATCGGCTAGGCAGGTGATCCCAGGAATGGCGCGTCGAACGAGAAGATGCCCCCGTCCTGGGCGACCAGCCAGTAGCCGGACTGCGTGCGGGACAGCGCCATGCCCACCATGGGTCTGGCCAGGGGCTGACCACCCATCGAGCCGTGGAAGGGCGCGTCCCCGAAGGCGAAGATGCCTCCGTCGCTGGCCGCCAGCCAGTAGCCCTTGCCCGTCGGTGTGCTCGCCATGCCCACGATCGGCTGATTGAGGGGATGGCCGCCCATCGACCCGTAGAACTGGGCATCCCCAAACGAGAAGATCCCGCCGTCGGCGGCCACCAACCGGTAACCCTTCCCGGTCAGGCTGGCGGTCATCCCCACAATCGGTTGGTTCAGCGGATGGCCGCCCATCGACCCATAGAACTGGGCATCCCCGAACGCGAAGATCCCGCCGTCGGCGGCGGCCAGCCAGTAGCCCTTGCCCGTCGACGTGGCGGCGATGCCCACGATCGGCTGATTCAGGGGGATGCCGCCCATCGACCCGAAGAACTGGGCCTTCCCGAAGGTGAAGACACCGCCGTCGGCGGCCACGAAGTAGTAGCCGCCGACCGGGACGCCGGCGATGCCCACCATCGGCTGGGCCAGGGCGACGGTGGATTCGTCACCGTTGTTGGGGAAGTCGCCGAAGGTGAATACTTTCCCGAACGAGGTCAGGATCGCATACCCGTTGCCGTCACTGCTGGCCGCCATGCCCACGGTCTGACAATTGGTGGCGGGGGAATTGCACGGCGGAGACGGCGGCGCGGTCGTCCAGCACGCGGCGTTCTGCTCGGCGGTGCTGTCGTCTTGCGCATTGGCGGTGGTGCACGACGCATCCACCTGCCAGGGCGGGACGCAGGCCACCACCCGGCACACGATCCTGCCCATACACGCGACGTTTTGGTTGCACTGGCCGTAGCGGAACTGCAGACATCCGGTGAGGTACGAATTGCATCCGTTGGGGCCACAGCCGCAGCTGGTTCCGTCACAGGTGGTGTCGCAGAAGTTGAAGCCGTTCCCGCACCCGGTGGTGCACCCGCAGGTGGCGTTGCAGTCCATGTAGTACCGGGGACCGCCGCAGTATGACGAGTTGTCCGCCTTCCACCATCCGCCCATCACGGTATTGGTCGGGCAGTAGTTGTAGCCGCCATTCACCGAGCAGCAGAACTCACTGAACCCGGAACAGCAGGTGGATCCACAATCACAACTCGAGTTGCCGCACGAGCAGATGGCGCCGTAGGCGGTACCGGGCCGGAGGGCCAGATCGAGC
Organism: Acidimicrobiales bacterium; assembly: GCA_035948855.1. Lineage (GTDB taxonomy): Bacteria > Actinomycetota > Acidimicrobiia > Acidimicrobiales > RAAP-2 > DASZIT01. The sequence goes on from DASZIT010000082.1 coordinate 3,505, forward strand.
CCGGCCCCTACCGCCACCGCGCTTCCGACGAACGCCGAGCGGTTGATGAAACTGCGTCGGGACAACCTTGACCCGAGGAACTCCGAGGCGCGTTCGGTGATCGTCGCACTCAACTGGTCAATGCCACTTTCCGGTGGCGCTCCCCACCAGCCGACGAGCGGCCTGGAGCTGAGAGAGCGACGAGAGAGCCAGGAACGTCAGCCAGATACCGAGGGCGCCAGCCGCCAAAAACGGAATACCATATAGCGGTTGACCTGCGATGATGCTGACCGTTGACCCCGCGGCTGGGGCGTCCACTGTGACCGCCACCGCGGCGATGGCCAATCCCAAATTGATGACCACATGGACTCGGGTGGCCGGGGTATCCGGGGTCCCGAAGCACCCGCAACTGGCCAGCGAACCGCCTCGGGACCGGACATAAACCACCACTCCCGCGAAGACTACGTACGAAGTGGCGACCAGCGCCGCCGGTAGTGGGCGGGGCAGGAACATCGCCACGGTGCCGAGCATCACCTCGGCGAGGGCACCCACCCGGATCAGAATCCGGAGGGACCGGAATCGGAGAAGGCGGCGAAGGCGACCAGGAACGACCAGTGCCACCGCCCGGGCGGTGTCGTCGGGACGGATCAACTTCATCACCCCGGCGACCAGCAACAGCGCGCAAGCGACGAGATACGGGCCGATCAGTTCCACGTCGCCGTTCCGGGCGCGACCGACAGGGGCTGCGGGCTCACCGACAGGTTGGAGAGGAGAGCATTGACATGGGGCACCAGAGCGCTCCGCCGGGAATGACTGCCAAGGACGGCATAGAACGTGAACGGGCGCTGGGACTCGGTGAAGAACCATTGGGTGCCCGACTGACCCCCGATGCCCCTTCTCAGCAGGTTGGGACGGAAATCACCGAGGCTGAGCGAACGGGGCATCCCCTGGCGGGCAAACAGCCGGGTTCCGACACTCTCGGGCCCGTACTCGAACAGGACCGCGAAGATATCGCTGGGACCCATCATGGTGACGGCACCGCTCCCGAAGTCGCCAACGTGGTTGGGCAACGCGAAGGTGGCGAAGTGGGCCACCGGATAGGTCATCTCGTCGGCAACCCGTGGGCGGACGAAGATCCGCCCCTCGAAGGTGTTGGGAAGCTGAGCCTGGATGCCGTGCGCCTGGAGGGTCGCCATCTGTCAGCCGGCTCGGCGTTCCGGTGCCGGTTGCCGGGTCGAGGAGTTGGTTCCCGTCCGATCCGGATGGGCCGGATGGGCCGGATGGACATCAACGTTGGACGGAAAGACATCGTCGAGCGATGACGGGTAGAGGCTCGGGTCGCCAGGAAGGATTCCGGCAGCCCGCAACTCTTGGTCATTGGCGGACTCCCGTTCGGGACCGTCGAGTCCGCCGGCAAAGGCTCGGCTCCGGTTCCCGCCATCATTGCGGGTCCCGATCCCGAACGCCTGCATGTCGACCTGAGCCCGCCGCACCAATTCCACCACCTGCGAGAAGTGATTGGCCACGCCCTCGCCGATCCGTCGACCAGCCGAACCGTCGACCAGGACGAAGAACGGAGATCCCGGGACTTCATAGTCGCCCCATGCATCGGTCGACATCACCACCTGGAGCCGGCTGTGGGCTTTCGCCTGCACTTCACCGGCGATCTCCATCTCCGGACCCTTGGTGACGACCACCAATCTGATCTCGTCGGGAAGGCCAAGCTGCCCTGGCGCCTGGAAGGCCTCCCAAAAACCCGCACAGGTCGCGCAGCCGGACGACAGGAAGGCGACGAGGGTGAGTTGATCGTTCCCGGAGACGCCGATGGCCAGTGCATCGCCCGACGGCGTGACGCCGGCGATGGTCGGCGCCGACGTGGAGTTCCGTTCTCCGGGTAGAGGAGGACCCATGGTGAATGGGACCGGAGAGGAGATTGGTCCACTGTTGGCATTTCCGTCGCGGTTCCTTGCTCGCCGCTGGTTCCGCTCGTGGCCATGGCTATCATCGGCGACCTGATCCTGAGAGGGGTCACCGACACCGACCCCCAGGTCGTGAAGGGCCTTCAAGATGTCGGCATGGCTCCTCAGCAATCCAGCTACCAACACGGTCAGCAGCAGAACGACGACGGTCAAGATAATTACGAGAGCGACCATGGCGGATCCTTCACTTCACGGGACCATACGAGTACGAAGCGCTGGGAAAGCTATTTCGTCCAAGACACTACGAACCCACACCGCGGAAGTGGTGCATGCGCGCTGATTAGGGAAGCCAACTGGCGACCGTCAATAGGTAGGGTGACTAATTGCCGGGTCGAGTCCGAAGACCCTCATCACTCGACTCGCCTTCGCGGCGGTGCGCGCGAGGGCTACTCAGGGCAATAGAAACGAAAGAAATAGAAACAGACCTGCCCTTTGGGGCGGCAGGGGCGCCCTACTCCTTCTGGGGCGGAGGCCGTTGGTGCCGGAGCCGGTTGTGATAGCCGCAGAGCAGCCGTCCGTTGGCAAAGGTGGTGGGTCCGTCCTGGCCGAAGGGCTGGATGTGGTCGACCTGGCAGTCGACCGCCGGGCGGTCGCAGTAGGGGTGGGTGCACTCCCGGTCCCGGAGTTGGATGCCCCGTCGGGTGGCCCCGGTGAACAATCGGGCGGTGGCGCTGACCTGGACCCGGTCGGGGGGCTCGAAGACCGCTCGCTCGAAGTCGGCCCGGTCCAGCCAGGGAACCAACGCCCCGGGGGTGAGGGCCATCCCCTGGGCCAGCTCACAGGTCCGTCCGCTCAGTGTGGGCCAGTCGACCAGCACATCGAACAGCGGCCTCGGGGGGATGCCGTCGGCCGGGGCGGTCGCCGAGCGCTTGGCCATCTCCTCGGCGGCGTCGGCCCGGCGCTGGCCCGGGGTGCGAGAGAGGTCGGAGACGGTGGGGTCGTATCCCAGCCGCTCCCTGGCGTCTTTCCACTCCTCTTCGAACAGCTCTTGCTCCAGGCGATCCAGTTCGTTGGCGAAGATGGCCCCGCCGATCGGGTCCAAGGTCATCTTTCCGAGCCACATGTCGCCGGCCTTGACCAGATAGACGTCCCGGCGGTTGCGGCGCTCCTCGGCGGATTCTTCGGTGCCGTCGGGGTCGGCCAGTTGTTCCCAGTATTCGACCGCCTTGCCGAAGTCCTCGGGGCACAGGGTCCGGGCGTGGTCGACCAGCATCTCCTCGTCGTGTTCGAGGCCGCAACGGGTCCGGGGGTTGCGGGAATTCTCCAAGGTGTCGACGTGGGCAGCACCGATGTCCCCCTCCTTCCAGGCCTTCGCCGCTTCCGGCAGGTGGTCGAGGGCCCGGCCCCGCCGGACCAGGCGCCGGGCCACGACCCTCGGGAGGTTCCCCTTTTTGGCTATCCAGGCGGCCACAGATCGGGCTCCGTCGAAGGTCCAGGCCCCCAACTTGTCGAACTCCCCTACCGAGACGGTGACATAGGCATCCAGTCGGCTGGATTCGCGCAGCAGTGTCTCCATCGACTCGGGGTCGGAGACCGGTCCCTCTTCGAACAACTGGTCGATCAACCCCTTCAGGGCATCGAGCTTCCGCTTCATGGGGCCAATTCCAGCAGGGGGGTGTGACACCAAAGCGGGCATTTCCCCTGGTCATCTTGCACGAGACCTTGGGGAACCCGCGAAGAAATTTGTAAAACATCTGGCATCGCTCATAACGCTGCTATCCGCGCTGTCCAGCCGCGGCCGAGGGAACCAAGAAGCAACAAAAAGGCCGCTCTCAGCCGCCCCTTCCCTACCGCAGCCCGCGCCCCGCTGCCGGCACCACCCCGCCCGAAGATTTAGGAGGACCCCTTCTCCGCGGACCCCTTCTCCGCGGCCGCCTTCTCTTCGGCCGCCTTGCGGTACGCCTCGAGCTGGTCCAGCAGAGGCATCCGCTCCTGCCCCACCGTCGAGTCCAACCGCAAAGCGATCTCCTCAGGAGTCCATCGCCCGTCGGCATACATGGCCCGCACCTCACGGGGCTGGTTCCAGACGGCGATCTTCGGGCCCACCGAGGTGTACACCTGGCCGGTGACGTGCTTGGCCCGGTCCGACAGCAGGTAGACGACCAGGGGGGCGACGTCCTCCGGGTCACCCATCTCGGCCAGGTCCATCGGGACGTTGGCCGACATCCGGGTCCGGGCCACCGGGGCGACCGCGTTGGCGGTGATCCCATAGCGGTTGAGCCCGGCCGCCGCCGAGTGCACCAGCGAGACGATGCCACCCTTGGCCGCCGCGTAGTTGGCCTGGGCCACACTGCCGGCGAAGGCCCCGGAGGTGAAGGCGACCAGGGAACCGCCCCCTTCCTGCTTCCGCATGATGGCCGACGCCGCCCGGAAGACAGTGAAATGCCCCTTCAGGTGGGTCTCGATGACCGCGTCCCATTCGTCCTCGGCCATGTTGAAGAGCATCCGCTCCCGGAGGATGCCGGCCACCGCCACCACACCGTCGATCCGGCCCCACTTCTCGACGCCGGTCCCGATGATCTTCTCGCCGCCGGCCAGGGTGGTGACGCTCTCGGCCACCGCCACCGCCGAACCCCCGGCGGCCTCGATCTCGGCCACCACCGACTCGGCCACCTCGCTGGTCGGGTCCCCGCCGTCCAACGAGACCCCGATGTCGGCGACCACGATCTTCGCCCCCTCCGCCGCCGCCGCCAGGGCCACGGCCCGGCCGATCCCGCCACCGGCCCCGGTGATGGCCACCACCTTGCCATTCAGGAATCCACTCATCCGTGCTTGCTCCTCATAGGTTCATCGTGCGTCTCGCCGGCACCACCGATGCGCCCCTCGGGCGCTGGTCATACTCCCAGGGTGCGGGCGGATTGACCGCAGCTAGAACATGTTCTAGCGTTCGAAACCGGTTCGGCGCCACCTGGGCGCCATGTGCGAGAGTCGCAACCGAGGCGGCACAAGCACGGCAAGAGGGGAAGGGCCACCATGGGCGATCTTGGATTTTGGGCACTGGCACACGAGTATCCCGACCACCTGGCCCTGGTCGACCCCGGCGGCCGGGAGTTCACCGCCAAAGAGCTCCTCGACCGGGCCAACCAGGTGGTCCACGCCCTCCGCCAGCGCGGCGTCCAGACCGGCGACGTGGTGGCCACTCTCCTGCCCAACGGGGTGGAGATGTTCGAGGTCTACCTGGCCGCCCTCCAGGCCGGGTGGTACCTGGTGCCGATCAACCACCACCTGATCGGCCCGGAGGTCGCCTACATCCTGAAGGACTCCGGGGCCAAGGTCTTCGTGGCCCACGAGCGGTTCGCCGAGGTGGCCACCAACGCCGCCAAGGAGGCCGAGCTCCCCGGGTCGGCCCGGGTGGCGGTCGGCGCCATCGACGGCTTCGACTCGTTCGCCGGCCTCCGGGACGCCCAGCCCACCGACGACCCGCCCGACCGGACCATCGGCGACACCATGAACTACACCTCGGGCACCACTGGCAACCCCAAGGGCATCTTCCGGAAGCTCCTCGGCGTCACCCCCGAGGAGGCCGCCCTCGGCCAGTCGGGGATCCTGTTCCTGTTCGGCATCCAACCCCAGGACGACAACGTCCACATCGTCGGCTCGCCGCTCTACCACACCGCGGTGATGCGCTTCTCGGGCGCGTCGATCCACCTCGGCCACACCATCGTGGTGATGGACAAGTGGGTCCCCGAAGAGATGCTGCAACTGATCGAGAAGTACAAGGTGACCTGCTCGCACATGGTGCCTACCCAGTTCCACCGTCTGTTGGCCCTCCCGGAGGCAACCAGGACGAAGTACGACATGTCCTCCCTCCGCCACATGATCCACGCCGCCGCCCCCTGCCCGGTCGACGTCAAGTACAAGATGATCGAGTGGTGGGGCAATGCCATCGACGAGTACTACGCCGCCTCTGAGGGCGGGGGCACCCTGGTGACGGCGGCGGAGTGGCTGGAGAAGCCGGGCACCGTCGGGAAGGCCTGGCCGATCTCCGAGATCGCGATCTTCGACGACGACGACAACCAGGTCGAGGAGCCGAACGTCATCGGCACCGTCTACATGTCGATGCAGACCGCCGACTTCGAGTACCACAAGGACAAGAAGAAGACCGAGAGCAACCGGATCGGCAAGTACTTCACCGTCGGGGACGTGGGCCTCATCGACGAGGACGGCTACCTGTTCCTGCGCGACCGCAAGATCGACATGATCATCTCCGGCGGGGCCAACATCTACCCGGCCGAGATCGAGAACGTCCTGCTCAGCTTCCCCAAGGTCGGCGACGCCGCGGTGTTCGGCATCCCCCACGACGACTGGGGCGAGGAGATCAAGGCGGTCATCGAGCCGGCCGACGGGGTCGAAGCCTCCCCGGAGCTGGCCGCGGAGATCCTCGAGTACTGCGCCACCCGGCTGGGCAAGTTCAAGCTCCCCAAAACGATCGACTTCACCGACGCCCTGCCCCGGGACCCGAACGGCAAGCTCTACAAGCGCAAGCTGCGCGACCCCTACTGGGTGGGCCGGGAAAAGATCTGACCCCCTGCGGGGCGACGGGAGCCGGCTCCGGGCTCCTCCGGCTCCGCCACGGGACCCGCCGCGCCAGCCGAGGCGTTGCTAGCCTTGCCCGGTGTTCGGGACCAAGGTGCGGGCAGTGCGTCGGAAGCAGGAGTTCGTCGCCACCTACCAGTTCCCCACCGGTCTGGGACATGACCTCACCAAGGCCTATCCCCACCTCCTGTCGGTGGAGCCGGCCTTCCAGGGGTTGCGGCAGTGGTTGCGTCTGCACGTGGCCGAACCGGAACTGGTGGCCATGCCGTCACGGGCGGTGGACCTCCTCTGGCACGAGTTCATCCTCCACACCGTGTTCTACAAGGAGTTCTGCCTGAAGGTCTACGGGCACGACCTCCACCACTCCCCGGAGCGCTCGATGAATGACCGACAGGCGCAAATCCTGAACGGCGAGGGGATGGCCAGGGCCTTCGCGATGGCCTGCGCCGATGACCACATCGCGGATCCCAAACTCGGACTCCCGACCCTCTTCACCGTCGATGCCGCCCTGGGCCTCACCGACGGGCAGCTGTGGACGTTCGACTGCGGCACCACGACCTGCAGTGCCGCTCCGCCCTGGAAGTGCGTGGTGCACCAGGTGCTGCCGTTCACGCCACGGCGGCTGCCCCGACAACTTGATCCGCACACCGGGCGATGGATGATGTATGACCAATTCAACCCCTGGCTGTTCGCTCAGGCCGGTGCGTTCCAAGACGTCGGGCACCATCCCGGCGGCGAGCATTCCCACGGAGGGCAGCCCGACACCGGACATTCGTGCGGTGGCTCCACCCACGAGGGTCATGCCCACAGCAGCTCTCCTGATGCGGGAGTTCATGAGGGAGCCAGTCAGGGCGGCGGAGCCGAACACCATTCCGACAGCGGCAGCTCCGGCAGCGGCTCCAGCGGGTTCGTTGACACTGGGAATTACAGCGGCGGCCCCGACAGTGGGAGTTCCGGCGGGGGGTCCGAGGGCGGCAGCGCCAGCGGCGGCTCCGACACCGGCAGCTCTAGTGGGGGTTCTGACAGTGGGGGCAGCTCGTGTGGGGGCAGCTCGTGCGGCGGGGGTAGCTCCTGCGGCGGGAGCACCTAAAAGGCGAGATATTCAGCCGGGCTTGAGATTCAGCCGGGCTTGGGCAGCGACTCCGGGTCGATCACCTGGACGTCGGAGGCCGCCCCTTCCCGGGCCGCCTCGGCCCGGATGGCGGCCAGCATGACCGGATCGGCGCTGTCGATGTTCCCCTCGGCGATGGCCACGAACTGGGCGGGGGCGACGTCGATGAACAGCCCGTCCGCCTCCGCGGTCAGCACGTCGCCGTGCCACATGCCGGCCCACGCCCGGATCTTGCGGCCGTCCCGACCCAGGTAGCGGGCCTCGATCCGCAGGTCGGTCCGCAGCGGGGTCGGCTTCCGGTAGCGAACGGTGAGGGTGCCGGTCATGCCGTGGTTGCCCGAGACGATGCAGCAAGCCCCGAGCACCTCGTCGAAGGTCTCGGCGATCACCCCGCCGTGGACACAGGTGGGCGGGCCCTCGTAGGGGTAGCCGAAGTTGGCCTCGGCGGCGATCTCCCGGGGTCCGCCGTCGATCCCGTCGACCACCTTCACCATGACCGGCGGTGAGACCGGATTGGCCAGGCCCATCACCGGGCTGGTGGGGAAGAACTCCTGAGCCGCCGAGGCGATGTCCGGCTGGCCCCGCGGCCGCTTCATGGGTCCGGCGGCGGCCAGCAGCTTGGCGTGGACTGCCTCCACCGCCTCCGCGGCCTCGCTGACCACCGCGTTGTCGAGATCGGCGGCTACCGCGTCGTCGATCAGCAGCCGGAGCGCCGCCGCCAGCCGGAGTCTTGGGCTGCCCGGCTGGGTCAGCGTGTCCACCGGCTCGGGGTTGCTCATCGTCGCTGGAAGTTGGGGGTGCGCTTCTCGGCGAACGCCTTCGGCCCTTCCTTGGCATCCTCGGTGGCGAAGATGGGCCAACCGAACTCGAGCTCCATCTTGAGCGCCTCTTCCTCCGGGATCCCCTCGGTGGCCTTGACCGAGGCCTTGATCGCCTCCACCGCCAGCGGCCCGTTGGCCGCGATCACCTCGGCGATCTCCAGCGCCGCCTCCAGCGCGGTCCCGTCGGGGACCACCCGACCGATCAGCCCGATCTCCTTGGCCTCCTGGGCCGACACCTCCCGGGCGGTGAGCAGCAGGTCCATGGCCACGGTGAACGGGATCTGCCGGCGCAGGCGGACGGTCGAGCCCCCGAGGGGGAACAGCCCCCGACGGGCCTCGAACACCCCGAACTTGGCGCTCTCCCCGGCCACCCGGATGTCGGTGGCCTGGAGGATCTCGGTGCCGCCGGCCACTGCCCAGCCCTCCACCGCGGCGATGAGCGGCTTCTTCAACGAGTAGTGGCGGAGGAGCGCTTTCCAGTGGAGGTCGGGGTCCTCGGCCATCCGTTCCTTGACCGAGTCGTTGCCGGGGCCGGACATCGACTTGAGGTCCATCCCCGCGCAGAAGGTGCCGCCCGCCCCGGTGAGGATGGCGCACCGGATGTCGTCGTTGCCGTCGATCTCGTACCAGGCGTCGACCATGCCCACCAGCATGGGACCGGACAGGGCGTTCTTGGCCTCCGGCCGGTTCATGGTGACGATGGCCGTCGATCCCCGGATCTCGAAGTCCAGATGCTCGGTGCTCACAGGTTGCCTCCTCGGGCGGGTTCCGCTTCCAACGGTTCAGATGCGCTCGATGATGGTGCCGGTGGCCAGCGCCCCGCCACAGCACATGGCGATGAGGGCCAGATGGCCGTCGGTGCGCTCGAGCTCGTGGAGTGCGGTGGTGATCAGCCGGGCGCCGGTGGAGCCGACCGGGTGGCCGAGGGCGATGGCGCCGCCGTTCACGTTCACCTTGTCCCAATCGACGTCGTGGACCTTGCCCCAGGACATCACCACCGAGGCGAACGCCTCGTTGACCTCGAAGAGGTCGATGTCGGCCATGGTCATCCCGGCCTTGGCCAGGACCTTGGCGGTGGCGGCGATCGGGCCGTCGAGGTGGTAGTAGGGATCGGACCCGACCAGCGTCTGGGCCACGATGCGGGCCCGGGGCCGGAGGCCGGCCGAGTTCGCCCGCTCCTCGGACATCCACAGCACCGCGGCGGCGCCGTCGGAGATCTGGGAGCTGTTGCCGGCGGTGTGCATCCCGTCGGGCATCACCGGCTTGAGCCCGGCCAGGCCTTCCTTGGTGGTGTCTCGCGGGCCCTGGTCCTTGGTCACCAGCGTCTTCTCGCCGGTGGGCCCGTCCGCCCCGACCACCGGGGCCTCCAGGGGCACGATCTCCCGGTCGAAGCGTCCCTCGGCCACCGCCACCGCCGCCTTCCGCTGCGACTCGAACCCGAGCCAGTCCACGTCCTCCCGGGTGATGCCGTACTTCTCGGCGATCCGCTCGGCCGCGCCGAACTGGTCGGGCATGTCCCAGGGGAAGTTCTCCGGCTTCGACTTGCCCGGGCCGTTGTAGGCGTTGGCCCCGAGGCCGACCCGGCTCATGGCTTCCACCCCGCAGCCGATCCCGACCTCGATGGCGCCGGCGCTGATGAGGTTGGCCACGAAGTTGTTGGCCTGCTGGGCCGAGCCGCACTGGCAGTCGACGGTGGTGGCCGCCACCTCGTAGGGCAGGCCCTGGTTCAGCCAGGCGGTGCGGGTCACGTTGGACGCCTGCTCGCCGGCCTGGGTCACGCATCCGCCGACGATCTGCTCGACGTCGCCGGGATCGACCCCGGCCCGCTTCACCAACTCGACCTGGGCGTTGCCCAGCAACTCGGCGGCGTGGAACCCCGAGAGCCAGCCGTTGCGCTTTCCGATCGGCGTGCGGACCGCTTCGACGATTACCGGCTGGGCCATGACTGATCTCCTTGTAGCTCGGTGAGATGAAGGGCGCCGGGCCGGGAAGATCGGCCGGTGACGCCAGGCTGTGCAGTATAGAACCTGTTCTAGTGGGCTGGCCTTTCCGGGGCCGCCCCCAGTCTGCCTTCCTCCTGAGGCCGAGCCCGCCCCGGCAGCCCCGGGGGGAAGGCCCAACTCAGGAACGGCTCTCCCCACCGGTGTTGGCCGGCCGATCCGTATCGGCGCGTCCGCCGACGGGGCTCGGAGGGCAGCAAC
>DASZIT010000083.1:0-12500 GCA_035948855.1 Acidimicrobiales bacterium
GCCGACCGAACCGACCCTTTTGGGACTGTGGGCTCGCACATCTCAATGATTGCCGAGTGCCACCACCGTGGGCAGTCACGTTTGTTGCAATTTCATGACGAACGAAGGTCCCACGGAGCTCCCAATCCCTACCTGCGGACCCGGACAGCCCTGATCTAAGCAGCGTTTAGCTCCTCCAGATCGAAGACGAGCAGCGACCACGGCGATGCCTGGAGCCGGACCAGTCCGTTGTCTGTGGTTTCCCAGCCCAGTAGGTTTTGTGGTCTAAGGATAGAGATGACGAGGCTGACCAAGTCCGCGGTCTCTTGGGAAAGTTTGAAAGCCATGAGACGACCTCGTCGCACCGTCGGCACGTTGGCTGCGTTGAGCCTCGCATTTGGGACAATCGGTGGTGCCCTGGTGGTGGCTCCACCGGCTGCCGCCATCCCCGCCGGGAGCGTTGTCCAATACGACAGCACGATCAACCCCCTTCCCGGCAACCAGCCGAGCATCGGTGCTCAGTCCGAGCATTTCAACGAGTTCGGAAATGAGGTCACTCTGGCCCCGTCGTCGCTCGCCGTCGGCCAGGTGACCGTGACGATGAGCAGTCAGGCGTGTGAAACGGGCGGCGGAGTCACCTGCGTGACGACCCCGGGTGCAACCTTCCCGGAGGCGTTCACGATCAACCTCTACAACGTCAACCCGCTGCATACTTTGGGGAGCCTCATCACCACGCTGACCCGAACGTTCAACATCCCGTTCCGCCCGTCGGCTGACGCCACCAATTGCACCGGGGCCAACGCCGGCAGGTGGTTCGACCCGGTGGCGGCGGTATGCAACACCGGGCTCGCCACCAACGTCGTCTTCGATCTCAGTGCCACCAATATTGTCCTCCCAACCCACCTCATCTACGGGATCGGGTACGACACCCAGACGTTTGGCCCCAATCCGACCGGCTTGCCGGGTCCCGCTGACTCGCTCAACATGGCGTTGTCCCAAGACCCGACCAACGTCTCCGTGGGGTCAGATCCGAACCCTGGAACCCTCTTCCAGAACAGCCCCGATGGGGCGTTCTACTGCGACGGTGGGACCGCCGGGGTGGGTACCTTCCGGCTTGATTCGCCCACGGTTGCCTGTTGGGGCGTCTCATCTCCGGCGGTCGCTCCCTACTACGTGCCGGCCGTGCAGATCAGCACGGTCGCGGCTCCCCCGGTCATCACGGTCCCCGGTGCGCCGACCATCGTCACGGCGACGGCCGGTAACACCAGTGTCACCCTCACTTGGACCCCACCCGCGAGTAACGGTGGCTCGGCCATCACCGGCTACAACGTGTTCGTCGGGACCGTTTCCGGTGGCGAGTCGTCCACTCCGGCCAACGGGTCAACGCTGGTCAGCGGCAACACCTTCACGGTGACTGGACTCACCAACGGAATCACCTACTTCTTCACCGTGAAAGCGGTGAATGGCGTGGGCTCGTCGGCCGCCTCCAACGAGGTCTCGGCCACTCCGGTTTCCTCCGCGCCATCGGTGACCTCCATTAACCCGACCACAGGGCCAGCCGCCGGCGGCACGTCGGTCACGATCACCGGGACGAACCTGACCGGAGCGACGGCGGTCAAGTTCGGAACCACTCCTGCTGCCGGCTTCACGGTGGGCGGCGCGACCTCCATCACGGCCACCACACCAGCGGGCTCGGGCACCGTCGATGTGACGGTGACAACGCCGGGGGGCACCTCGGCGACGAGCTCCGCGGACCTGTTCACCTATGTGCAGGCGCCACCCCCGCCACCCCCGCCACCGCCACCACCGCCGCCGCCGCCGTTCACCCTGGGCAAGGGCTACTGGCTGGCCGCTGCCGACGGGGGACTCTTCGCCTTCGGGGACGCCGCCTTCTTCGGATCCACCGGCGGCATGCACCTCAACCTGCCCATCGTCGGGATGGCCGTCTCCTAAGGAGAGCGCACGATCTCCCGATCCGACGACTACCAACCGACCTGAGCGCTAGCCCGAGTTGACCTTGACCCCGTAGCCCGCCCATCCGGCATGCGGTAGGCGCACCCGGATCCTCCTTGGCGCCCCGCTCCGGCCGTTCCGGCCCGGCCGCCTGGTCAGGAACTGTTCGTCCACCGTTCATCTGCAGGCAACTCGAACATGACCAGCCGTTTACCTCGGTTCCGTATCGTCCCCGATGGTGACCGCAGCGAATCCGTCAGAGACCCCCACCGATACGGAGCCTTGGACGATGACGCCGGCCACCACCAATCTCGCTACCCCCCAGCCGGAAACCGCGTGGTCCTACGTTGTCGAGCTGAGCGGGATCGCCCAGGCGTTCCAGGACTTCATGCGCGAGATGGCCCGCCAGGACGCGGCGGGAAGGCCTCGATGACGGCAAGGCGTGGGCGCCTCCCCCGGCGCACCGCCCTTCTAGCCGGATTCAGTCCCCGACCGTTTGTCTCGACCGTCAACATCTGCAATACCCACCACCGGAAGGAGAATCGTCCCCCATGGACGTCGCCTCACAGCCAGGACAGGTCCGCACGACGGGCGAAGGCCGCACGACCGCAAACGGTCCCGAACCCTTCGCTCCCCGCATTGGCCGGAAAGGCGGACGACTGGCTCTGAGCGCCATCGCCCTCTCCGGTGCTGTCGGACTCGCGGCTTGCTCGAGCAGCCCTACCGGTTCCCCCTCCTCCCAGCCGGCGTCGGCGACATCCAAGGTGCCACTGGTCCTCTACGCCGCCGAGGGCTACGACTCGGCCATGGCCACCGCCTTCACCAAGGCCACCGGCATCCCCGTTCAACTCGATGACGACAGCACCGGCCCGCTGTTCACCAAGATCCAGGCGGAGAAGAACAATCCGAAGTGGGATCTCTTCTGGGTGGACGGCGACCAAGCCTTCGCCTCCCTCGACACCCAGAACTACCTGCTGAAAGGGTTCACCCCCAACGTCGCCTACAACTCGCTGGGGACGTCGCTGGTGCCGAAGGACAAGAGCTACATCCCGACCGGGGTGACCATGGCCGCGGCCCTCGTCTACAACTCGACGACGCTGCCCAACCCGCCGACCTCCTGGAACGACCTGCTGTCGCCCCAGTACAAGGGGGCGGTGGGGATGAACGACCCGTCGGTGTCCGGGCCGACCTACCCCTACGTCGCCGGGCAGTACCAACAGCTGGGCGGGACCACCCAGGGCCAGACGTTCTTCAGCGCGCTGAAGGCCAACGGGCTCCAGGTGTTCCAGACCAACACCAACACCCTCCAGGCCCTGGAGACCGGGCAGATCAAGGTGGCCACCATCCAGAGCTCGGCGGGGATCGGGGCCGGGTTCAAGAATCCGAACATCAAGGTGACCTTCCTGAAGCCGGAGACGGTACTGCCCTCGGTGCTCGGGATCGACGCCCACTCCTCTTCCACCGCCCAGGCCGAAGCCAAGCAGTTCGTGAACTACGTGCTGTCTCCGGCCGGCCAGAAGGTCATGCAGTCCGGCGACCCGACCGGCGACTCGCTCTACTGGCCGCTGGTCAACGGGGTCAACCCGCTGTCACCCCTGCCCGCCCTCTCGACCATCCCGACCCAGACCCTCAACCCCTACACCTGGGGTCCGCGAGAAGCGTCGATCAATACCTGGTTCACGGCCAACATCGTCCAGTGATCCCCGAGTCTCCAGCGGCGGGGCGTTGACTGCCACCCCCCACCTGGCCCCGCCGCTGGTCCCCTCTCCCGCCCCCGACGGCCCTCCCGGTACTGCGCCGGGGGGGCCGTCGGAGCCGGCACCATCCCCTCGCCCCGACCCACTGAACCCGGGCTTCGCCCGCCGCTACCGGTTGGCCCTGCGGTTTCCGAGCGTCGCCCTCTCGGTGGTGCTGTGGGCGGTGCTCGCCCTGCTGCTCATCGTCCCCATCCTGCTGTTCCTGATCACCGCCATCTCCCCGCGGCTGCTCTCCCAGGGGACCCAGTGGTTCACCCTCTCCAACTTCCACACCGCCTTCACCGGGTTCTTCGCCCGCGGGCTGGTCAACTCGTTGTGGCTCAGCTCCCTCTGCGCGGTGCTGGCCCTGGCCATCTCGCTGGCCCTGGCTTGGGGGGTACAGCGGACCAACCTCATCGGACGGAGGGCCTACCCGCTGGCGGTGTGGGCCCTGCTGCTGATGCCCTCGTTTCTGGTGGCCGAAGGGTGGGAGTACCTCCTGCAGCCCCACGGCGTCCTCAACCAGTTCGGCATCCCGACCGGGTCGGCCGACCACCTGTTCTTCGGACCGATGGGCGTGGTCTTCGTCGACACCATGACCATCGTCCCCTTCGCCTTCATGGCGGTGTCGGTCTCACTGGCCAACCTCGGCTCCGAGTTCGAGGACGCCGCCCGGGTGCACGGCGCCGGCCGCTGGCGGACGGCGCGGGTGGTCCTCCCCATCCTGGCCCCGGCCATGCTGTCCGCCCTGGCCATCGGGTTCGCCGAGACCATCTCCGACTTCGGGGTGGCGTCCACCCTGGCCGCCACCAGCCACTTCCCGGTGGCGACCTACAACCTCTTCCAGGCCGTCGACTCGAACCCTTCCAACTTCGGGGTGGCCTCCGCCATCAGCTGGGTGCTGGTCGCCGCCGCCGCCATTCCCATCGCCATCCAGGCCCGCGCCCTGCGCGGCCGGTCCTATGCCGTTCTTTCCGGCCGCACCCGGCAGCCGGTCCGCCGCCACCTCAGCGGGCGCGGCCAGGTGATCGGCACCACCGCGGCGTGCGGCCTCTTCGTGCTCGCCCTCGGCGCCCCCATCACCGGCGCGGTGGTGGCATCGCTGCTCAAGGGCTTCGGCACCAACTTCTCCGCCCACGCGCTCACCCTGGCCAACTACCGTCTGGTGTTCAACGGCACCGCCGGGTTGGCCGGCCCGCTGCTGTACTCCACCCGGCTGGCCGTCATCGCCGCCACCATCACCGCGGTGTTGGGACTGGTAGTGGCCCGGGTGATGACGGCCAAGGGGGCGGGGGCGATGGGCAAGCTCATGGACCTGATCCTCATCGGGTCGGTGGCGCTGCCCGGCATCGTCCTCGGGGCGGGCTACATCTTCGCCTACAACCTCCCGCTGGCCTCCAACCTGGGGCTGGCCCTCTACGGCACCACCCCGCTGCTGGCCCTCGGCTACCTGGCCACCAGCCTGCCCGGCCAATCCCGGCTGATGGTGGGCCCGGTCTCCCAACTGCAGGACTCGCTCCTGGACGCCGCCCGGGTCCACGGTGCCCGGGGCCTGGCCGCCTGGCGCCGCGCCGCCCTGCCCATCCTCTCCCGCCTGCTGCTGTGGGCGTGGCTGCTCACCTTCGCCAAGACCCTCCTGGAGCTGCCCGTGTCCCAACTGCTGTTCCCGCCCGGCAACGCCACCGCGGCGGTGGCCATCAACAACTTCGTCGGCACCTCGGCGCATTACGGCGAAGCCACCGCCATGTCGGTGGTGGCCATGGCCGAGATGTTCGGGGTCATCCTCATCGGGCTCGGCCTGTTCCGGTGGCTGGCCCCCCGGGGCTGGCAGCGGATCGGGGGGTTCGTCGATGTCTGAAGCCTCGGAGTCTCCGGAGTCGGGCGGAAGGGCGATGCCACCGGGGCCGGCGCGGTCGGCGGCAGCGCCGCAATCCACCCTCGAGGTCTGCGCCGCCACCAAGCAGTTCGGGGCCAAGACCGCGCTCGATGCAGTGGACCTCCGGGTCGAACCCGGGTCCTTCTGCGTCCTCCTGGGCCCGTCAGGCTCAGGAAAGACGACCCTCCTGCGCTGTGTCGCCGGGATCGAACGGCTGACCACCGGACGGGTCTACATCGGGGACCGGCTGGTGGCTGACGGCCCGGCTCATCATCCGCCGGAGCGGCGCGAGCTGGCCATGGTGTTCCAGGATTACGCGCTCTGGCCCCACCTCAGCGTGATCGGCAATGTCGAGTTCGCCCTCCGGCGGCGCCACCACGGACGGGACGAAGCTCGGCGGCGCTCACAGAAGATGCTCGACCGGGTCGGACTCGGCCGCTTGACGGAGCGCTACCCCAACGAGCTCTCCGGCGGTGAGCAGCAGCGGGTGGCCTTGGCCCGGGCGTTGGTGGCGGCCACCGGACTGGTCCTCTTCGACGAGCCCCTGTCCAATCTCGACGCCGACCTCCGCGAGCGGATGCGGCTGGAGATCGCCACCCTCACCCGGGACAGCGGGGCGACCACGGTATACATCACCCACGACCAGTCCGAGGCGTTCGCGCTGGCCGACACCATCGGGGTGCTGAGCCACGGTCGTCTGGTGCAGTTCGGGACGCCGGAGGAGATCTACCACCATCCTGCCTCACCGTTCGTGGCCCGGTTCACCGGCCTGGCTGGGGAGATCCCGGTCACCATCGAGGGCCCGGCCCCTTCTGCCGCCGACCCGCGGGTGCCCGGCGGCGCGACGCGGCGGGTGGCGGTACGGCCGCGGGCCGGCGTGCCCGACAGCCGACCGGTGGCTATCGAGACCGACGCACCATCGGGAAATGGCCTGCTGCTGGTCCGTCCCTCGGCGGTGGACCTTCTGGCCCCCGGCCATGCCGACCGGCATCTCGACGCGGTGGTCCTCGACTCTGCCTACCGGGGCCGGGGCTACGACCATGCCCTTCTGCTCACCGACGGCACCCAGCTGGTGGGGGTCCACGACCTCCATCGCTGGGACCGGGGCAGCAACGTGGCCCTCCGGCTCACCGACTCCGGTTGTCTGCTCTTCCCTCCCGACGGTCCGGACGCCGGCGAAGATGTGGCCGACCTTCCTCTGTCTGCGCCACTGGCCATGAGCAACGGCACTGCTCCGTCGTGACCTCCAGCCAATGGGTGTTGGTGGCGGCGGTGTTCCTGGCCTCCGCGGTGGAGATGGTCGAGGCCCTGACCATCGTGGTGGCGGCCGGCGTATCCCGGGGCTGGCGGTCGGCCCTCGAGGGGGTCGGCGTCGCCCTCCTGGTGCTGGCCGTGCTGGTGGCGGCGCTCGGCCCGGTGCTGGTGAAGCTCCCGCTCAACACGCTCCGGGTGGTGATCGGCGGGATCCTGCTCGTCTACGGGCTGCAGTGGTTGCGCAAGGCGGTGCTGCGGGCCACCGGGTACAAGGCACCCCACGACGAGGACGTGATCTATGCCAAGACCGTGGAGTCGATGTCCCAGTCATCGTCAGAGGTGAGGGCCGGGAGGGACCCCGTCGGGTTCGCGGTGGCCTTCAAGGGAACCTTCCTCGAAGGCTTGGAGGTGGTCATCGTGGTGTTGACCCTGGGCGCCACCGACCACGACGTCGGCCTGGCCGCGCTGGCCGCGCTGGCAGCCGTGGTCCTGGTGGGACTGGTGGGCGTGGTGGTGGCCCGTCAACTGGCCGGGGTCCCCGAGAACACCATGAAGACGGCGGTGGGCCTCATGCTGGTCAGCTTCGGAAGCTTCTGGACCGGCGAGGGACTCGGGGTCCACTGGCCGGGATCGGACCTGGCCATCCCTGTCCTGGTGGCGGTCTACGGGTTGGTGGTCGGGGTGCTGGTGCTCTCGATCCGCCCCCGCCGGGTGTTCGGCGGTGTCCATGCCTCCTGAGACCACCACCCAGAGCGTCGAGGAGACCACCGCGCGGGGTTGGGTGGTCCGGGGGCTTCGGGCCTTCGGCCTCTTCTGGTGGGACTTCCTGGTCGGCGACACCCCCGAAGTCACCGTGGCCACCCTGGTGATCCTCGGTATCGTCGTCGGGTTGGTCCATTGGATGTCGTCCACCGCGGCCTGGGCGGCGCTGCCGGTGTTGGTCGCCGGCACCCTGACTGCCTCCGTCCTGCGAGGCCGCCGGGCCTCGCGGCGACCTCAGCCGCCCCCACCCGGCTGAAATCCCCTGCTCAATTCCCCAAACGGGGGAGTCAAGGGCGCCGAGCCTGGGGTCCATTTAGTTCAGGCAAAGTTTGCTGATTGTTTACCTTAAGGACATCTGGGTGTCGCCTTTCGTTCATTCGGGATCCCTACTGTCGGCGGTAATGGAAATCCCAAGTAGGGCCGGTACCCACCAAAACAGCGGGCGCGCGGCCTTCAACGTCCTTACGGAGGTCACCCCCACAGTGGACCAAGCACCGATCACCCCGGCGGTACCGATCACCCCCTCGGCACCCCTTCCCCCGGCGGCATCGACGTCCCGAAAAAGGGCCAAGCGGATCACTCGGACTCTGGCGCTCGCCACCGCATCGGCCGGCATGCTGCTGGCCGCCTGCAGCTCCTCATCCACACCCGCATCGGGGACATCCTCGACCAGCGCTTCGGGAAGCAGCGACCCCTACATCACCGCCGACCTCAAGGCGGCCAGCGCCCAGCTGACCGGCGCCGGCTCCACCTTCGTGGCACCGGTCTTCACCAAGGCGTTCTTCACCTACACCAGCAAGAACCAGGGCGTCACCGTCAACTACCAGGCGGTGGGCAGCGGGGCCGGGATCACCGCCTTCGACGGCAATACCGTCAACTTCGGTGCTTCCGACGTACCGCTGACCCAGGCGCAGGTCGCCGCGGCCCCGGCCATCTTCGGCGGCGTGGTGCAGGTTCCCGACACGCTGGGCGGAGTCTCCCTCTCCTACAACCTGCCGGGAGTCGCGAACGGGCTCAAACTCGACCCGCCGACCATCTCCAGCATCTTCTCGGGAGGCATCACCACCTGGAACGATCCGGCCATCGTCGCCCTCAACCCAGGGGTGACCCTGCCGTCCCAGCCGATCACCACCGTCCACCGTTCCGACAGCAGCGGTACCACCTACATCTTCACCGACTACCTGGCCAACGTGTCGCCGGCCTGGGCGGCCGGCCCGGGCACCGGTAAGACGGTCACCTGGCCGGCTTCGAGTGTCGGTTCCAGCGGCAACTCCGGAGTGGCCGGGAGCATCAAGTCGACCCCGTACTCCATCGGGTACGTCGAGCTGGCCTACGCCCTGCAGAACAACTTCACGGTGGCGGCGGTCAAGAACCAGGCCGGATCGTTCGTGACGCCGAGCCTGAAGTCGGTAGCTGCGGATGCCGCCCAGAAGCCCAACGTCACCTCGATCGACTTCTCCATCACCAACCAGCCGGGTGCCGGGAGCTACCCGATCTCCGGCTACAGCTGGGCCCTCGTCGCCCAGAAGCAGTCCAACGCCGCCGTCGGCAAGACGCTCGTCCAGGTGCTCGACTGGATGACCCACACCGGTGGGGGCCAGGACCAAGCGGCCAGCCTCGACTACGTGCCGCTGCCGGCCAACATCCAGGCGTTGGCCCGCCAGACCCTCTTGATGGTCACCGGACCCACGGGAACCGCCCCCCTGTTGACCAACAAGTAACACCCTCCCGACCACTGACCAAAGGCCGGAACAAATAGAAGACACCGGATTGTCCCCCGCAGCATCACCATCCCCAGACACCCCGAGGCGTCACCGCCTCGGGGTGTCTGACCGCGTCTACCGGATTCTCCTCGGCACGGTGGGCGGCATCTTCGTCCTGATCCTCGTCGGCTTCGTGGTGGCCATGGCCACCCAGGGGGTGCCCGCCTTTTCCAAACTCGGGTTCTCGTTCCTCTGGAGCTCGAACTGGGACCCCACCCACAACCACTTCGGGATCCTGCCGTTCATGATCGGTACCCTCGAGACCACCGCCATCGCCGTGGTCCTGACCGTGCCCATCGGTCTCGGGACCGCCCTGGCTCTCGCCTACCTGGCCCCCCGCCGGTTGCGGGCACCACTGGGCACCGCCGTCGAGCTGCTGGCGGCGGTACCCAGCGTGGTCTACGGACTCTGGGGACTGCTGGTGGTGGCCCCCTTCTTCCGCACCCAGATCGAGCCGGGACTGTCGTCTGTCTTCGGATGGACCGGCCTGTTCGGGGGGGCCAACCAAGGAGTCGGGCTGCTGCTGGCCGGCGTCATCCTGTTCATCATGGTGCTCCCCACCATGGTGGCGATCTCCCGGGACGTCCTGGCCGCGGTCCCCCACGACCAGGTCGAAGGGGCGATGGCCCTCGGGGCGACCCGGTGGCAGCTGTTGCGCAAGGTAGTCGTCCCCGGAGCCCGGGTCGGAGTCCTCGGGGCCTTCACCTTGGCCACCGGACGGGCATTGGGTGAAACGGTGGCGGTGGCTCTGGTCATCGGCAACTCGACCCACCTGGCTACCTCGCTCAAAGCCAACGCCGCCACCATCCCCTCCCTCATCGTGAGCACCTTCGGGGAGGCGACCGGCACCGAGCTCAACGTCCTGTTCACGTCGGCGCTGGTCCTGCTGGTGGTGGGCATCGGCGTCAATGCACTGGCCCGGATGTTCGTCCGATCAGTCGCGCGCAGTGGCGCAGAGTCGGTGGCCGTGGCATGACCACCCTCTCTTTCGACTCCACCCTCGACCCGATCCTGTCCCGCCGGGCGGAGATCCAGAAGATCGCGTCGTCATCGGTCAAGCGCCGGAAGACCTACTCGAAGATCGGCATCGCCGTCTGCCTCCTGTGCCTGATCGTCGCGTGTATCCCGTTGCTGGCCATCATCGGCTACACGGTGGCCAAGGGACTGCCCGCCTGGACCTCGGTGTTCTTCACCAAGAACATGTTGCCGGAAGGCATCCCCAACGGGGGTCTGTACAACGCCATCATCGGCACCCTGATCATCGACGCCATCGCCATCGCCATCACCGTGCCCTTCGGGATCCTCGGAGGTCTGTTCCTGGCCGAATCTGACGGACCCATCGCCGGCGCCGTCCGGTTTTCCGCCGACGTCCTCACCGGGGTCCCCTCCATCACCATCGGGATCTTCGGGTACATCATCTGGGTCAAGAACTTCGGCTACAGCGGGTATGCGGGGGCCTTGGCCATCGGCATCATCATGTTGCCGGTGATCATGCGGGCGGCGGAGACCGCCCTGCGAGGGGTCCCGGTCAACCTCTACGAAGCCGGGCTGGCCCTCGGTGCCCGGAAGGCAACCGTGGCCCGCAAGGTTACGCTGCCGGTGGCGCTTCCCGGCCTCATCACCGGGGTCCTGCTGGCGGTAGCCCGTGGGGCGGGAGAGACGGCGCCGTTGATCTTCACCATCTTCGGCAACCAGTTTCTGCAGACGAATCCCTCCAAACCAATGGAAGCGCTTCCCATCGCCATCTACTCCTACAGCAGCCAGCCCTACAACGATCTGATCCAGATCGCCTGGGGCGGCGCCCTGCTGTTGATGGCGGTGATCCTGGTCTTGAACATCGGGGCCCGGCTTGTGTCGGCCCGACTTAGAAGAGAGCGACGGTGAGCGACGAGATGACCACACCAAGCGACACCACCCAGACGGTCGGACTAACTACCCAAGAGGTATTCATGGCACAGCAGCCGGGGACGACCAAAGTCATGGGCCTCGAGGACGTGACCGTGACCTTTCGCGGTCGACCCGCGGTGCGAGGAGTGTCATTCGACGCCTACGAGAAGGAGGTCACCGCCCTCATCGGCCCGTCGGGATCAGGGAAGACCACGCTGCTCCGGGCGCTCAACCGGATGCACGACACCGAGCGCACCGCGGCGGTGACCGGCCGGATCATGCTCGGGGATACCAACGTCAACGACAAGTCCACCGATCCGACCCTGTTGCGTTCACGGGTCGGCATGGTCTTTCAGCGCCCGAACCCGTTCCCGACCATGTCCATCTACGACAATGCGGTGGCCGGCCTTCGCTTCAACGGCGTGCGGAAGAAGTCGCTCCTCGACGAAGCCGCCGAGTCCGCCCTGGTCGCCGCGGCGCTGTGGGACAGCGTACGCGAACGACTGAAGGTGAGCGCCAGCACTTTGTCCGGTGGTGAGCAACAGCGTCTGTGCATCGCCCGGGCCCTGGCCGTCGAGCCCGAAGTCCTGCTCATGGACGAACCCACTTCCGCGCTGGACCCGATCGCCACCAAGCGCATCGAGGAGTTGATCGGTGAGTTGAAGGACCGGGTCACCATCATCATCGTCACCCACAACATGCAGCAGGCGATGCGGGTGTCAGACCGGTGCGCCTTTCTCCTGATGGCCGAGGACCGGAGCGGCGAGCTCATCGAGTACGCCCCCACCTCCAAGCTGTTCAGCGAGCCGGACGACCCCCGGACCCTGGACTACGTCAATGGACGGTTCGGCTGACCTCGAGCGCCAGTGGCTCCACCGGATCCTGGTGGGTCAGGCCTCCGGCACGTCAGCCGGTCCGCCATTGCCACCATCGGTAACCGGGGAGCCGTTGGCGGCAGAACCTGACGAGGCCAACGGGGCTTCGTCGACATCGATCCGGAACCCCACCCCCCGTACGGTCATGATGATTCGAGGCGAGGACGGATCGATTTCGAGTTTGGACCGAAGCCGATAGATGTGGGTGTCGAGGGTGCGGCTGTCGGTCAACTCGCTGTCCGGCCACAGTAGGTCGATCAATTCGTCCCGGGTTCTCACCGTTCCGAGTGGCGACAGCAACGCGGCCAGGAGGTCGTACTCGCGTCGTGAGAGGTGGACCTGCACCCCGTCGACGGTGACCTGTCGCCGGGCGAAGCTCACCACCACCCGCCCGAAGCGGATGTCGGGCCGCTCG
>DASZIT010000084.1:0-12457 GCA_035948855.1 Acidimicrobiales bacterium
GGAGCTCGGGGACCGGGTCATCGGGGTGGTGTCCGGGTACCTGCTGTGGTCGGGGCGGCTGCCCAGCGGGCCGCAGGCGGTGACCGTGCTCGAGCACATCACCGGCCACGCCATGGGCCCGCCCGGGCGGGAGCTGGTGGCCTTCGCCGGTCAACTCCCGCCGGTCCGGTCGGCGGTGCGGGGGAAGCGCCCGGCCAGCCCGGCCACCGGGTCGAAGACGGCTGCCGGCGCCAAGACCGTCACCGGGTCGAAGACCGCCGCCGGGTCGAAGACCGCCGCCGGGTCGAAGACCGCCACCAAGGACTGAAGCGGTGACCCGCCCGGACCGCCCGGACCGGATCGAGCTCCGGGGCCTCCGGGTCCTCGGCGTCCACGGAGTGCTTCCCGAGGAGCGGGTGAAGGCCCAGCCGTTCGAGCTCGACCTCGACCTGGAGGTGGACCTGGCCGCGGCCGGCCGGTCCGATGCCCTCGCCGACACCGTGGACTACGCCGGGGTGGTCGACCGGGCGGGAGCGGTGATCGCCGGCCCGGCCAAGTTCCGGTTGCTGGAGGCGCTGGCCGAGGCCATCGCCGCCACCGCCATGGAGGATGACCGGGTGGTGTCGGTGACGGTGGGGCTGCGCAAGCTCGAGCCGCCGCTGGCCGCCGCCATCGCCACCGTGGGGGTTCGCATCACCCGCGGCCGATGACCTCGCCGCTATCCGAGTCGCCGACGGTGCGGGCGTTCCTCGGGCTCGGCTCCAACCTCGGGGACCGGTGGGGCCACCTCCGCCGGGCGGTCGACCAGCTGCGGGCCGGGAGCGCGGTGCCGGTCACCGCGGTGTCCCCGGTCTATGAGACCGAGCCGATGGGGGGGCCTGAGGAGCAGGGCCCGTACCTCAACCTGGTGGTGGAGCTGGCGGTGGCGCCTACCGTCGACCCCTACCGGATCCTGGAGGAGTGCCGGAGGCTGGAGGCGGCCGCCGGACGGGTGCGCACGGTTCGGTGGGGACCCCGCACCCTGGACGCCGACGTGATCTGGATCGACGGCATCGCCCTCGCCGACCCCGAGCTCACCATTCCCCATCCCCGCTGGCGGGAGCGCAGGTTCGTGCTGGTGCCGCTGGCCGACCTGGCCCCTGACCTGGTCGATCAGGCGGCCATCGAAATGGCTGGTGGTGAGGTCATCCAGGTGGGTACACTATGACCGTCTTCTCATTGATTCTCTGACTCGAACGGCACCCACTGGGGCCGGAACGTTGCAAAGGGGTTTCGTGACCAGAATCCGTGTGATCGGCCCGGGTAGGGCCGGACGTTCATTGATGGCGGCGCTCCGCGCCGCCGGGGGCTACTCCGTGCTCGATGCCTACGGGCGCGGCGATTCGTTGGTCGACGCCGCCACCGGTGTCGACGTGCTGGTGATCGCCACCCCGGACGCGGCGGTGGCCGAGGTCGCCGCCCAGGTGTCCCCCAACCCGGATGCGGTGGTGATCCACCTGTCGGGGTCGCTGGGCCTCGACGGGCTGGCCCCCCATCCCCGCCGGGCCTCCCTCCATCCGCTGGTGCCGCTGCCCAACCCCGAGGTCGGGGCCGCCCGCCTGCGGTCGGGGGTGACCTTCGCGGTGGCCGGTGACCGGGCTGCTCGGGCCCTGGCCGAGGCCCTCGGAGGTCAGGTCGTCGAGGTGGCCGACGAGCTCCGGGCCAACTACCACACCGCCGCCACCGTGGCCGCCAACCACCTGGTGGCCCTGCTCGGCCAGGTGGAGCGGATCGCCGCCACCGCCGGGCTCCCTCTCAGTGCCTTTGCCGGTCTCATCCGGGCGGCGGCCGAGGACGGGCTGGCCCTCGGGCCGGGGCCGGCTCTCACCGGTCCGGCGATGCGGGGGGACTGGGCCACCCTGGACCGCCACCGCTCGGTGCTCGGATCGATGCCCGGAGGCCGCACCGAACTGGCCGCCTACGACGCCATGGTCGGTCTGGCCCGCCGGCTGTCGATGGACACGCCGAACCTCGAGGCGGAGGCTGACTCGCCGGCCGACGCGCCGGCCGCGGCGGAGCAGGTGGCATGACCTCCACCCTGATGCCCGATCTGATGAACCCGCTGCACACCGTCCGGTACCGCCCGCCGTCTCTGGTCGACGTGCGGATCATCGAGACCATCGCCGAGTGTGCGACCGCGCTCGACACCGCCCGGGCGGCCGGCCGCAGCGTCGGCCTGGTGCCGACCATGGGCGCTCTGCATGCCGGGCACCGCTCGCTAGTCGAGCGGGCCGCCGCCGAGTGCGACCTGGTGGTGGTCACCGTCTTCGTGAACCCGCTCCAGTTCGGGGATCCCGACGACATCGCCCGCTACCCGCGGACCCTCGACGCCGATGTGGAGCTGGCCGGCATCGCCGGCGCCGACATCGTCTTCGCCCCGCCGGTGAAAGAGATGTATCCCGGGTTCCCCGTTCCGGTCGCCACCACCGTGTCGGTCGCCGGGCTCGGCGACCAGTGGGAGGGCGCCTCCCGCCCCGGTCACTTCGACGGGGTGAGCACCGTGGTGGCCAAGTTGTTCGCCATGGCCGGCCGGTGCCGGGCCTACTTCGGCGAGAAGGACTTCCAGCAATTGGCAGTAGTCCGCCGGATGGCCAGAGACATGTCCCTGCCGGTCGAGGTGGTCGGGTGCCCGACGGTGCGGGACGACGACGGCCTGGCCCTGTCCAGCCGGAACGTCCGGCTGTCCCCCGATCAACGCCGGGCGGCCCTCGCCCTCTCCCGTGCCCTCCGGGTCGGCGCGGCCCGGGTAGCCGAGGGCGTGGCCAACGCCACCGAGATCGAAGCGGTCATGGCCGAGACGGTGGCCACCGAGCCGACCGTCGAACTCGACTACGCCGCGGTGGTGGGGGCCGAGGATCTGCGCCAGGCCACCTCGATCCGGCCGGATGGGTCCATCCGGCTCATCATGGCCGCCACCGTCGGCGGGGTCCGCCTCATCGACAACCTCGACCCGTTCGCCTTCACCGGCCATGACGCCGGCGAACTTTCACTCATGAGCTCTGCGTCTCACCCGAAAGGAAACCACTGAACATGCGCCGCCGGATGATGAAGTCGAAGATCCACCGGGCGACGGTGACCGATGCCGATCTCAACTATGTGGGTTCGATCAGTCTCGACCCCGAGTTGATGCAACTGGCCAACATCCTCGAGTGGGAGCAGGTCACCGTGGTCGACATCGACAACGGAGCCCGCTTCGAGACCTACGCCATCCTCGGGGGCCCGGGCCAGGTGTGCCTCAACGGCGCCGCCGCCCGTCTCGTCCACCGGGGCGACAAGGTGATCGTCATCACCTACGCCGACTACGAGAACGACGAGCTGGAGAACTTCGCTCCCGCCATCGTGCATGTGGACCGGGCCAATCGGGTGATCGACGAAGTGTCGGCCCGACTCGACGCCGAATTCGAGAATCTCACCGACGCGTGACCCGGTCGCCCGCCATGCCGACGGGCTCGCCGAAACGGACGGACGGGCCGGGACTTCCCGGTGATCTCGACGTCCTGGTTCTCGGCAGTGGGGTGGCCGGGCTGTCCGCCGCCGTCCGGCTGGCTTCGTCTCCTTCGGTCCCCGCCTCGCCGGCTTCGGCCGGCAGTGGGCTGCGGGTGGGGGTGCTGACCAAGGCCGAGTTGTGGCGATCGGCCACCCGTTGGGCCCAGGGCGGGGTGGCCGCGGTGCTGGGGGGCGACGAGGACTCCACCGACCTTCATCTGGCCGACACCCTGGCGGCCGGAGCCGGGCTGTGCGACGCCGACGCGGTCCGGGTCCTGGTCGACGAGGGCCCGTTCCGGGTCCACGAATTGATCGCCATGGGCGCGGAGTTCGACCGGCAGCCCGGCGGCGCGCTCGAGCTGGCCCGGGAAGGCGGCCACTCCACCGCCCGGGTGGTCCATGCCGGCGGGGCCGCCACCGGCGCCGAGGTGGAGCGGGCCCTGGTCGATGCCACCCGCCGGACGGCGGCCGCCGTCCTCGAGGAGTGGTTCGCCCTCGACCTGCTGGTGGAGGACGGGCGATGCTGCGGGGTCCGGGCCCTCGACGCCTTGGGAAGGGTGGTCGACGTCCGGGCCCGGCACACGGTGCTGGCCACCGGGGGAGCCGGCCAGCTGTTCTCGGTGACCACCAATCCGGCCGAGGCCACCGCCGACGGACTCGCCATGGCCCTCCGGGCCGGGGTCCCGTGCGCCGACGTCGAGTTCATGCAGTTCCATCCCACCGCCCTCCATCACCCGGCCATGCCCCGGCCGCTCCTCTCCGAGGCGCTTCGCGGCCACGGAGCGCTAATCCGCGACGCCCACGGCGACCGGTTCGTCGACGAGCTCGCCCCCCGGGACGTGGTGAGCCGGGCGATGGCGGCCAAGATCAGTGCCCAGGGGGTGGATCACCTCTGGCTCGACGCCACCGGCCTCGACTCCTTCGCCTTCCGCTTCCCGACCATCAACGCCTCCCTCGAGGCCATCGGCCTCGACCCGCACGTCGACTGGCTCCCGATCGCGCCGGCCGCCCACCACCTCTCCGGTGGGGTGGTCACCGACCTGTCGGGGGCGACCGCGCTGCCCGGACTCTGGGCGGCGGGGGAAGTGGCGTGCACCGGGGTGCACGGAGCCAACCGCCTGGCCTCCAACTCGCTGCTCGAGGGCATGGTGTTCGGCGCCCGGTTGGCCGAAGCCATTGAGGCCGGTGCCGACGGACCGTCGCCCACCGGAGCCATGCGGGCGGTGCTCCACGGCGGTGGCGAGGAAGCCGCCGGCCTCGGCCGGGTCGCCGGGGATGCCAGCGGTGCTGCCGGTCCCGGTCAGCCCGACGATGTCGGCGAGGCGGTGGACGACATCGATGTGGAGAAGACGGTCGACCGCTTGCAGCGAGCCATGTTCGACGGCGCCGGCGTGGTCCGGGATGCCGAGTCTCTCGACCGGGCCGCCGACGTCATCGAGTCGGTGGCCGCCACCGTCGGCCCCAGGACGCCGTCCGACCGCGCCCACGGAGAGTTGGCCAACCTGGTCACCGCGGCCGAGGCGCTCCTCCAGTCGGCCACCGTGCGGACCGAGTCGCGCGGCGCCCACGCCCGAGCAGACTTTCCCGAGGCTTCCGACCGGTGGCGCCGGCGGATCCTGCACACCGATGGCCAGGTCATCGTCTCCGGCCAGGCGGTCGAGTCACCGTGACGGCGGACGGCCCGGGAGCCGGCGCCATGGATGCATCCCTCTTCGATCCCCCGCACGCCGCGGTGGCCGACGCGGTGCGCATCGCGTTGGCCGAGGACCTGCTCCCGTTGGGGGACCTGACCGCGGCGTTGGTGCCGGCTTCGGTGATCCGGTCGGTGGCGGTGGTGAGCCGGGCCGCCGGCGTGGTGGCCGGCCGGGCGTGCGCGGTCGAGACCCTGGCCCAGGTCGACCCGTCGGTGGACGTCGTCTGGCGGTTGGCCGACGGATCGGCGGTGACCCCGGGCTCGGTGGTGGCCGTCCTCACCGGTCCCCTGCGGTCGATCCTCACCGCCGAACGGACGGCGCTCAACTTCCTGGGCCACCTCTCGGGGGTCGCCACCCTGACCCGCGCCTTCGTCGACGTGGTGGCGGCCGCCAATCCGACCACCCGGGTGCTCGACACCCGCAAGACCACCCCGGGACTCCGCTCGCTGGAGAAGGCGGCGGTGCGGGCCGGGGGCGGGACCAACCATCGCGGCAGCCTGTCGGACGCCGTCCTGGTGAAGGACAACCACCTGGGCGGGGTGACCATCACCGAGGCGGTGGGTCAGGCCCAGCGGCTGTGGCCGGGGCGGATGGTGGAGGTCGAATGCGACCGGGACGAACAGGTGGTCGAGGCGCTGGCCGCCGGCGCCACCGTGGTCATGCTCGACAATATGACTTCTGACCAGGTAAAAGCCTGTGTGGGCCTGGTCCAGGACAGCGGGACGGCCACCCTGGTGGAGGTGTCGGGCGGGGTCGATCTCGACTCCGCCCCGGGGTACGCGGCCGCCGGCGCCGACCTCATCTCGGTGGGCGCGCTGACCCATTCCGCCCGGGTGCTCGACCTGGGACTCGATCTGATGCCGGACCTCGGCGGGGGAGACTGATCATGCTGCTGGCCATCGACGTGGGGAACACCGAGACGGTGGTCGGGCTGTTTGCCGACGACATCGGGGCGCCGCTGGAGGAGACCGGCCTGCGCGACGGCCATGAGCCGACCGGGCTGGCCCACCATTGGCGTCTCTCCACCGTGGCCGAGCGGACGGCCGACGAACACGCGCTGTTGCTCACCCAGATCCTCAACCTCGACGGCCTCAACATCGAGGAGGCGGTCACCGGCATCGCGGTGACCTCATCGGTGCCGCTGGTCACCGCTGCCCTCCGGCAGATGGTCCAGCGGTGGTTCGACGTCCCGTCGGTGGTGCTCGAGCCGGGAGTCAAGAGCGGGATGCCCATCCTCTACGACAACCCGAAGGAAGTCGGAGCCGACCGGATCGCCAACGGGGTCGGGGCCTACGACCTGTTCGGCGGGCCCTGCGTGGTCGTCGACCTGGGTACCGCCACTACCTTCGACGCCATCTCCCCGGCCGGCGAGTACCTGGGCGGGGCCATCACCCCCGGCGTGCAGGTCAGCCTCGACGCCCTGTTCGCCCATGCCGCCGCCCTCCGGCGGGTCGAGCTGGTGGAGCCCCGCAGCGTGATCGGCAAGTCGACGGTGGAGTCGATCCAATCCGGCGCCCTCTTCGGCTTCGCCGCCCAGGTGGACGGGCTCTGCCGGCGGTTCGCCGGGGTGCTCGGTGAGTGCACGGTGGTGGCGACCGGGGGGCTGGCCGAGCTCATCGCCCCCTACTCCGAGGAGATCGAATACCTCGAACCCTGGCTCACCCTCCACGGGCTGCGGATCATCTTCGAGCGCAATGCCAACGGGAATCAGGCCCGGCACGCCTGAGCCTTCGGGCGCGACCCTCGGCCGAGAAGGCCGGAAGCCGGTCGGATATCGTTTTGCCGGTGTTCGGCGACAAGGACGCGAAAGAAGAGAAACAGCAAAAGAGTCAAGCCGCCTACGCCGAGGTCGAGCGCCTGGAGGCGCTGTCGCCGATCCAATTGGCCAGCGAGGTGATGACCAGAGGATTTGGACCCGGAGGCCCCGCCGACACCGTTGCCCCGCTGGCGCGCGGCACCTCGATCCGGAAGCTCCTCCAGATGTTCGAGCCGGATGGCGGTAGCGACTCGTCCCTCCACGACCGCCTCTACGACATTGTCGCCGACAGTGTCCAGGTTCTGGAGCACGCATCGCTTCTCCGTCCTGACGGTACCGTCGGCAGCCAACAAGGCCTTGCCTTCTACTCCGCCACCCGCTGGGGACGCGCGGCGTTGGAGCGGAACGCGGTGGAGCGGGTCTTGCACGGGGAGTCCCTCTAAGCCGCCATCGTCAGATGTTGGCGGCGGCGCATCGGTCTTCGGACCGGGGCCTGCTCGGGTGGGCGATGGTTCGATGAAAATTGCCGTTTCTTACGGTTCTCTTATCGTCGCTTGGCCGATTGATCACATCTTCCGGTGACAATGACGGAAGACACCAGGGACATCCTGGACGATTCAGGAGGCAGCAGACAGATGTTGAAGAAGGTTGTGATCATCACCGCGGTGGCCGTAGCCGCCGGGACCCTGAGCTTCGGAGCCGTCGGCTTGGCCGGAGCTTCCCCGGCGCCGTCCTCCACCCCGGCGGCGCCCAACGCCACGCCGGCGTCCCCGGTCCCCAAAACCGGCAAAAGCTTCAACTGTGCCAACGCCACCAAGGTGCTGACCCGCATCCAGAAGGGTGAGGCCCAGATCGCCGCCGGACTGCCCAAGCTGACGGCCGCCGAGGCAAAGGCCAAGGCCAACGGCAACACCACCCGGGCCACCCGGATTCAGACTCGGATCACCCGGTTGGAGAGCGCCACCTTCAAGGCCCGGCTGGACAAGGTTTCGCAGAAGATCGAAGCCAAGTGCAACGTGCCCGCCCCGGCTGCCTGATCGCCCGGCCGCCTGACAGATCAGCGGGCCGGAAGGCCGTCGACCATCGAGTGGGCCAACCGCGCCAACCCATCGGCCAGTTGAGCTGACGGGCAGGTGGCCGCCGCCTCGGCGGCGTCCTCGGCGTATCGGCGGGCCACCGTCACCGAGGTGGCGATTCCCCCCGAGGACGCCACGATGGCCCGGGCCCGGTTCCGCTCGTCCTGGTCGAGCGGCTGGCCCAGCATCGGCTTGAGCTCGGGGCCCACCTCCGGGTCAGCCAGGGCCAGGATCACCGGCAGGGTATAGATCCCCTCGGCCAGGTCCTGGCCGGCCGGCTTGCCCAGCTCGGCTTCGGACCCGATCACATCGAGAATGTCGTCGCGCACCTGGAAGATCATCCCGAAATACCGGCCGAAGTCGGTGAGGGCGTCGACCTGTTGGGTCGGGAGTCCTCCGGTCAGGGCGCCAATCCGGCAGGAGGTGGACATGAGGGAGGCGGTCTTCCCGGAGATGGCCTCGGTGTAGTCCTTGCGGGTGCGGCTGACCTGGAAGGCGGCCCGGACCTCGGCCACCTGGCCCTGGCAGAGTCGCCCGAGGGTGGCGGCCAGGAGTCCGGCGATCTCGGTACCGAGGCCGGCGGCGATCTCCGCCGAGCGAGCCAGCAGGAAATCCCCGGCCACGATGGCCACCAGGTTCCCGAAACGGGAATTCACGCTCTCGACGTTGCGGCGGATGGTCGCCTCGTCCATAACGTCGTCGTGATAGAGCGACGCCAGATGCACCAATTCCACCGATACGGCACCCAGCAGGTCTTCCCTGGTGGCCGGCCTAGAACCCCCGGTAGCCGCGGCCAGGGTCAGGACCGGTCGGAGACGTTTTCCGCCAGCTGCGATGAGATGGGTCGTTACATCATCAAGGAATCCGTCGCCTGTGACGACAGACTCAGTGAGCAGGGGCTCAAGGAGTTGGACCTGTTTGGCCAGTTCGGGAAGACCCAGGAGCTCGACGGGGTTCACTTTAGACAGACGATAGGCGACCGGAGAGGCGGTTGGTGCAGCAGAGGGTGAGGGTGCGGGTAGTACCCGTGCCTGTAGACTGAGGATAGTTTCCCGACCGCGGATGGAGGCGGTGGATGTTCGAAAGATTTACTGACAGGGCCCGCAGGGTGCTTGTGCTCGCACAAGAGGAAGCGCGGCTTCTGAACCACAGCTTCATAGGCACAGAACACATCCTCCTGGGTTTGATCCACGAGGGTGAAGGTGTCGCGGCCAAGGCGCTCGAATCCATGGGTGTCTCGCTCGAAGCTGTGCGCGAAAAGGTGGAGGAGACCATCGGGTTGGCGGGCTCGGCTCCGACCGGTTCGCCGCCCTTCACTCCCCGGGCCAAGAAGGTGCTCGAGCTCTCGCTCCGCGAGGCTCTGCAACTCGGACACAGCTACATCGGCACCGAGCACATGCTGTTGGGTCTGGTGCGCGAGGGCGAAGGGGTTGCCGCGCAGGTGCTCCAGAGCCTGGGCGCCGATCTGCCCCGGGTGCGTCAGCAAGTCATCCAACTGCTCTCGGGTTACCAGGGCAAGGAGCCGGTTGGCGCCGGCGTGGCCGGTGGACAATCCGAGTCACCGACCGGATCACCGGTCCTCGATCAGTTCGGCCGCAACCTCACCGCCCTGGCCCGCGATCACAAGTTGGACCCGGTGGTGGGCCGCGAGAAGGAAATCGAGCGGGTCATGCAGGTCCTGTCCCGCCGGACCAAGAACAACCCGGTGCTCATCGGCGAGCCGGGTGTCGGCAAGACCGCCATCGTCGAAGGGCTGGCCCAGAAGATCGTGGGCAACGACGTCCCCGAGACGCTCACCGGCAAGCAGCTCTACACCCTCGACCTGGGCGCGCTGGTCGCCGGCAGCCGCTACCGGGGCGACTTCGAGGAGCGCCTGAAGAAGGTGTTGAAGGAGATCCGCACCCGGGGCGACATCGTCCTGTTCATCGATGAGCTCCACACCCTGGTGGGCGCGGGTGCCGCCGAAGGGGCCATCGACGCCGCCTCCATCCTCAAGCCCATGCTGGCCCGGGGGGAGCTCCAGACCATCGGCGCCACCACCATCGATGAGTACCGCAAGCACCTCGAGAAGGACGCCGCTCTCGAGCGACGCTTCCAGCCGATCAAGGTCGAGCAGCCCAACGTCGCCCTCACCATCGAGATCCTCAAGGGCCTCCGCGACCGCTACGAGTCGCACCATGCGGTGACCATCACCGACCAGGCGTTGGTGGCCGCGGCCAACCTGGCCGATCGGTACCTAGCCGACCGCTACCTGCCCGACAAGGCGATCGACCTGATCGACGAAGCCGGCAGCCGGCTGCGCATCCGTCGGATGACCACTCCTCCGGCTTACAAGAAGCTGGAAGAGGAAATCACCCGTCTGCGGGCCGACAAGGAAACCGCCATCGAGAAGCAGGCCTTCGATCAGGCCAAGAAGTTGGCCGAGCAGGAGAAGGACCGTCTCGACAAGAAGGAAGCCATGGAGGCCGAGTGGCGCGCCGACGGCACCGACCTGTTCGACGTGGTCGACGAAGAGGTCATCGCCGAGGTGCTGGCCAACTGGACCGGCATTCCCGTCTACCGCCTCACCGAGGAAGAGACGGCCAAGTTGCTCCGGATGGAGGACGAGCTGCACAAGCGGGTCATCGGACAGGAGCCGGCTATCGCCGCCCTTGCCCGTTCGATCCGTCGCACCCGGGCCGGGCTCAAGGACCCGAAGCGTCCGAGTGGTTCGTTCATCTTCTTGGGCCCGACGGGTGTCGGGAAGACCGAGTTGGCCAAGACGCTGGCCGAGTTCCTGTTCGACGATGAGGACGCGCTGATCCAGCTCGACATGTCCGAGTACATGGAGAAGCACACCGTCAGCCGTCTGGTGGGCTCGCCCCCCGGCTACGTCGGGTACGAAGAGGGTGGCCAGCTGACCGAGGCCGTCCGGCGCAAGCCGTTCTCGGTGGTGCTATTCGACGAGGTCGAGAAGGCGCACACCGACGTGTTCAACACGCTGCTCCAGATCCTGGAGGACGGTCGGCTGACCGACGCCCAGGGGCGCTCGGTGGACTTCAAGAACACCGTGCTGATCATGACCTCCAACCTCGGAACCGCCGACCTTCGCAAATCGTCCGTCGGGTTCGCCAAGACCTCCGAAGCCGTCACCTACGAGCGGATGAAGGCCAAGGTCAACGAGGCGCTGAAGGCCCACTTCCGGCCCGAGTTCCTCAACCGGATCGACGAGGTCGTGGTCTTCCACGAGTTGTCGAAGCAGGAGGTCGTGGAGATCGTCGACCTGATGATCCAGCGGGTGACCACCCAGCTGGAACTGCAGGGACTCAGCCTGGTGCTCACCGATCCGGCCAAGCAGCTGTTGGCCGACAAGGGCTACGACCCCCAGCTCGGGGCCCGGCCGCTGAGGCGAGCCATCCAGCAGATGATCGAGGACCCGCTGTCGGAGCGAATTCTGTGGAAGGAGTTCCGGGCCGGGGAGACCATCGTGGTCGATGTCGAGACCATCAGCTCCGAGCAGGCGGACGCCTTCGACGTGAAGGGCGCCACCCCGATCGTCGCTGGGGAGAAGCAACTGACGTTCCGGGCCGTGCAGAGCATGGAGTCCGAGGGCGTGGAACCCCCGCCGGTCGAGCTGGCGGGTGCCGGAGCCGACGCCGCCGACTGACTTCGGGAGCCGGCGGGGCCCAGACCCGGTTGCCATCAAGCTGTTGAGATCGCCCTGCCACTCCGGTGGCAGGGCGATCTGCATGCCGGCGGTTTGCGTAGGGGCAGTGAACTCGGTGACGTTCTTCAGCGGGATTACAGGTCCGCTTCGTCTGTTGTCGAAATATCTTCTTCGTTGGCGGAATGTTGCAAGGTTTCGTGTGACCAGGGCAAATGCTCCCTTGAGTGTCACACCCCCCTGCTGGAATTGCCCTATGAATATCGATGACCTGAAGGGGTTTGTCGACCAGATGTTCGAACAGGGCCCGGTCTCCGATGCCGAGTCGATGGCGACCCTGCTGCGCGAGTCCAGCCGTCTGGATGCCTATGTCACCGTCTCGGTGGGGGAGTTCGACAAGTGGGGGGCCTGGGCCCTCGACGGAGCCCGATCTGCGGCCGCCTGGATAGCCAAAAAGGGGAACCTCCCGAGGGTCGTGGCCCGGCGTCTGGTCCGGCGGGGCCGGGCCCTCGACCACCTGCCGGAAGCGGCGAAGGCCTGGAAGGAGGGGGACATCGGTGCCGCCCATGTCGACACCTTGGAGAAGGCCCGTAATTCCCGGACCCGATGCGGCCTCGAACACGACGAGGAGATGCTGGTCGACCACGCCCGGACCCTGTGCCCCGAGGACTATGCCAAGGCGGTCAGCTACTGGGAACAGCTGGCCGACCCCGACGGCACCGAGGCATCCGCCGAGGAGCGCCGCAACCGCCGGGACGTCTACATAGAGCCGGTCGGCGACATG
>DASZIT010000085.1:0-8428 GCA_035948855.1 Acidimicrobiales bacterium
CCAGTGGGCCGGGGTCCGGTGGCCGCCGCCCTGGTGGCAGTGGGCATCGGCGGCCCGCCGGGCGGCCAGGGTCTTGC
This sequence comes from Acidimicrobiales bacterium, assembly GCA_035948855.1. GTDB lineage: Bacteria > Actinomycetota > Acidimicrobiia > Acidimicrobiales > RAAP-2 > DASZIT01. The sequence goes on from DASZIT010000085.1 coordinate 78, forward strand.
CGGCGGTACACAGCCGCTCCCCCTTGGCGAAGACCCCGACCAGCTCGGAGGCGTCGGCTCCGGAGTAGCGGCCGGGCTCGAAGGACTCCACGAACGAGGCGATGGCGGCCAACGCCTGGTTCAGTTCGGTGCAGGAGGTGGTGGAGTGCTCGGTGGCCAACGCCATGAACACAGGATGACAGGGGGGTGCATCACTCGATCGGGGGGGGATCTGGGGCTTTGATCCAGCCCCTTCCCGGAGGCCCGCACAAATGGACAGGAAAACCGATTGCACCTCCGAATTGAAAGGCGGAGGAGAGAATTGACGCGGGCCTCCAGGCGAGTTTCGGGAAAGACTGGCATGCCATACTTCGGCCATCAGTGACCGGCCATCGACGATGAGGCAATGGGGCCCGGTTCTCTACGGAAATCCCTGCCACGAGTGCGGATTTGATTGGAACATCTCCAGCGAAGCCGCGATCGGGTTGGTGGCGACGATGCCCAAGCTGTACGCCCAGATCCTGGCCGCCGCGGGTTCCGACGGATCAGAGCGGGATCCGGAACTGCAGTGGTCGGCCCGGGCCTATGTCTGCCATGTGGGCGACAACCTCCGGATCTGGGCGGAACGTTTGGTAGGCATCAGTCGGGGCGCAGCTCCGGCGGTCGCACCGTATGACGAGGCCCTGCTGGGGGAGGCCCGGGTTTATAACGGGGTCGCACTCGCGGGGGCGATCTGGTCCCTCGAACGGGCGGCGGAGGACTGGCAATCGGCGGTCGACGAAGCCACCGCGGCCGGAGTTGTCCTCGTCCATCCGGACCGGGGCGAGCAGAGCCTGCTGGACGTTGTCCGGTCCAACGCTCACGACGCCTTCCACCATCAATGGGACATTCAGCGGTCACTTCGAGGCAACGCCCGAGCCTGAGTCAGCACTTATTTGACGGTGGTCGGAGTCGTCCCCGGGACGAGAGGCGCCTGGGGTGCGTAGGTGATGTCGGTGACCGGACCCGGCACTTGGGCACCCCCAGCCGTCGGCACTTCCACCGCGGTTCCGGAAATCTCGAACAAAACGCCGGTGATGCCCGGCTGAGCCATGGCGGTGAAGACCACCTGGGAGATGGCCAGGATCTGGTTGGGGCCCACGACCTGCACCGGGTTGGTGGTGAAGTTAACGGTGGCGATCCCGTTGAGAACGGTGGCGACCACGTCGCTCGACTTGCCGGTCAGAAAGCTCTGGAGACCGATGGATGACTCCGCCGAGGTCGGGCCCTCGAGCAGGGCCCCGATGACCTGGGTGAGGTTGGCCGGAGGGGCGACATTGCGAAACACCGGAGACAGGTGCTCAGTGGGAGCCACCAGGTAGATCGGTTCGGAAACCGATGCCACCGGGGGGACGGTCGCGGTGGTCGTGGTCGGGGAACTGGGGCTGAGCAGGTTGAAGGGGATTGCATCCTTCGAAATGGTCGAGGGAGCGTCCTGGGTGGGGATGCCACACGAAACGGCGACGAGAGCCAGCAAGAAGATCAGCGCCACGGCCACGAGTCGGGGTCGGAAGCGGTCCCGCCCATCGCTCCGCCCCTCACTCCGCCGATGAGTCCGCCGGTGAGTCACAACTGCACCTCAGCGCCGTCGGTTTCGGGCTGGGTGAGGGGCAGCTCGACGATGAAGCGGGCCCCGCCCCCGTCGGCATCCTCGATACGGACCGATCCTCCATGCAGACGCACGTGCTCGGTCACCAGGGAGAGGCCCAACCCGGTTCCTTCGCCCGACGCCCGTTGCCCCGAGCGGGTGCCACGGTAGAAGCGTTCGAACAGATGGGCCCGGTCGGCGGGTTGCACCCCCGGACCGTGATCCTCGACGATCACCCGGATGCTTCGGGCATCCGGACCCGCGCCCGGCGGCTCCCGATCCACCACCACCCGGGTCACGCCGCCGGCATAGTCGGTGGCGTTGTCGACCAAATTGGCCATGACCCGCTCGAAGCGACGCTTGTCCACCCGCAGCCGCAGGCCCTCCACCCCGAGCGCCACCTCCACCGGAAACACCGGTTCGATGCGGTTCCCGTCCTCCCCGATCGGCGAGGTGGCATTGACCGCCTGACGCACCAATTCGCCGGGGTCGACTTCATCGAGGGAGAGCTCGGCCGAGCCGGCGTCGAACCGGGATATCTCCAGGAGATCGTCGACCATCCGTTTGAAGCGTTGGAGATCCCCGTCCAGCAGTGAGAGCGCCCGCTGGGCCCGGGGATCGAGCTCGTCCCGGTGGCCCTCGAGGACGCCGATCGACGCCGACAGGGTGGTGAGGGGGGAGCGAAGCTCATGGCTGACGTCGGAGGTGAAACGGGCCTCGCGCTCGATCCGGGACTGGAGGTTGCCGGCCATCCGGTTGAACGCCGACGCCAGCTTCTGGAGGTCGGCGTCCTCGCCGGCCTCGACCCGGGTGTCGAGTTGGCCCCCGGCGATGGCGACGGCGGCATCGGTGATGCCGACCAGCGGGCGCAAGGCCCGCCCACTGGCCCACCGGCCGACGGCGGCGCCGGCCACCGTGGTGACCAGGGCCGCGGCTCCCAGGGCGAAGGCCAACGCCCGCAGGGTCCCGGCCAGCTCCGACAGGGAGACCACATCGAAATAGGCGGAGTGGACGGCCGGGAGGGGCACCCCGACCACCACCTGGACGGAACCGTCGAGCGAGAACCGCTGGGTGGCGGGGGTGCCCGCCAGGACCAGCGCCTGTTCCTGGGCGGGAATGGCGCTCTGGCCAACCGAGATGGAGGTGGCGTACCACTGGCCCTTCCAGTTCACCACCGAGCCCGGGAGGGTGTCGATGAGATTGACCAGCTGGTTCACCTGGGTCCCGGAGGCCTGCAGCGAGTTCCGGACCAGCAGCGCGTTCACGAAGGCTTGTCGTTGGATGGCCGTCTGCCGCTCGTTGAGGAAGCTCTGCCGGGCGGTGAAGTAGGTGATCCCGGCCAGCACCGCGGACAGGGCAAAGGCGCCGACGGCGAAGGCGGCGGTGACCCGGGCCCGCAACCCGAGGCGGCTCAAGAGGCGGGTACGGCTCGGGGCCCCCAACCGTCAGACCGCCAGTTTGTAGCCCATGCCTCGGACCGTGAGGATGAACTGGGGATTCCCGGGATCGGGTTCCACCTTGATACGCAGGCGCCGGACGTGGACGTCGACCAACCGCCCGTCGCCGAAGTAGTCGTAGCCCCAGACCCGCTCGAGGAGCTGCTCGCGGCTGAGCACCTTCCCGGCGTTGAAGGCGAGCTCGCAGAGCAGCCGGAACTCGGTGCGAGTGCAGTGGACCTCCTCACCACCCCGCCTGACCACCCCGGCGTCCGGCTCCAGCTCGACGTCTCCGAAGGTGAGCACCGACGTATCCGTCTCGGTGGGTCGGCTGCGACGGAGCAGGGCCCGGATGCGGGCCGCCAGCTCCTTGGCCACGAACGGCTTGGTGACATAGTCGTCGGCTCCGGCCTCGAGACCGGCCACCACGTCGTGGGTATCGGAGCGGGCGGTGACCATGATCACCGGCACCGTGCTCTGTTTGCGAAGCGCCCGGCAGGTCTCGAACCCGTCCATACCCGGCAGCATCAGGTCGATGAGGACCAGCTCCGGGGATTCGTCGGCAAAGTGGGCGACGGCCTCCTCGCCGCTGGCCACGTCATCGACGGTATAGCCCTCGTCTTCGAGGGCGAGGCGCATGGACAGGCGGATCCGTTCGTCGTCCTCGACGACCAGGATGCGGCTCATTGGACGATCATGGCACGACCGGCCTGGTCGGGTGGGCCGGGCCGGGCGTCCCTGGTCAGCTGTTGAGCCAGATCTGGGTCGGCCAGATCGCCCCGGTGATCATCCCGAAGGCCTTGCCACCGGCCGGCGTGGTCGGGTTGTTGAAGTTCTGCACCTTGGGCTGGGCACCGATCGACCAGACGGTGCGATCGGTCCAGATGTAGGGGACGTCCTTGCCCATCAGCGAGGCCACCTGCTGGTACGCCGCCGCCCGAGCGGTGGGATCGGCGGTCTGGCGCCCCTTCTGGAGGGCCGTCTCCATGGCCGAGTCGGTGTTCCGGGTCATGTCGATGGAGAAGGTCGGGTTGATCTGGGTCGGGCTCCAGAAGATGTAGTTGAGATCGGGGTCGACGGCCCCGAACTGGCGCCAGACCTGAGCCTCGAACGACCCCAGCAGCGCCACGTTGATGATCTGCGCCTGCTGGACCGGACTGAGGGTGACGGTCATCCCCACCGTTTGCAACTGCTGCTGCAGGTACTGGGCGATCTTGGTGGTGAACGGGTCGGGGACGTGATTGAGGGTCAGGGCCACCGGCGCACCGGAGGCCTGCACCTGTTGGACCAGCTGCTTGGCCTTGGTCGGGTTGTAGGTCGGGTAGCCGTCTGCCGCGAAGAACGGCGAGCCGGAGACGAAGGGGCCGTTGGCCGTCGGATTGATGCCCGAGTCGATCACCTGGGCGTACTGGGCCGAGCTGACGGCCATGGCCGCCGCCTGGCGCAGCATGGCGTTGTTGAAGGGCGGCTTGGACAGATTGAGCAGCAGGCAGTTCACGTCGGGCTCACCGGCCACGTGGGTGGTGTCGTCGATGTACCCCAGTGACGAATTGGCGCGGAGGCCCTTGGTCACCACCGAGGCCGACGAGTGGATGATGTCGACACTGTTGGAGTTCAGGCTGTTGAGCAGCTGGTCGCTGTCGGGGATGGGCCGGAACTGGATGGTGTCGAGGTACGGATAGCCCGAGCGCCAGTAGTGGGGGTTCTTGTTGGCGGTGAAGTGGTCGTTGGGCACCCAGCCGCCGTTGACGAACGGTCCGGTGCCGACCGGGTTCATGGTGCCGTTGGCGGTGTCCTTCAACATGGATGGCGCGGCGATGAAGGCGATCTGCCCGCCGATCCCGCCGGCCAGGTAGTAGTTGAACGGTACCCACGGGGTGTGCATGGTCACCTTGACGGTCAACGGATCGGTCACCGCGATGCTGGCGATATTGGTCACCGCCGGACCGGTCAGCACCGACGCCTTGTGGGCGTTGAAGTTGTAGGCCACCGCGTTGGCGTCGCAGGCGGTGCCGTCGTGGAAGACGATGCCCGGCCGCATGACCACCGTCCACACCGTGTAGTCGGGGTTCGGGGTGATCGACTGGGCCAGGTAGGGCTGCACGGTCCCGTCGGCGCCGATGATGGCCAGCGGGTCGAAGACGGTGCGGGCGTAGAGGATGCCGGTGGTGTCGAAGGTACCGGTGGTGGGATCGAACCCCTTCTCTTCGGCTTCCACCCCGAAGATGAGCTTCCCGCCGGTCTTGGGGGCGGCGCTGGACACACCGTTGGGCTGGGATCCGGTGCCGGTGGAGCTGGGTGAACTGGAGCCGGAGCTGCAGGCGTCGAGTATCCCGCCGGAGGCGCCGATGGCGACGATCCCGGCTCCGGTGACGGCTCCTCGAGCCAAAAACGAACGTCGGTCGATTCGCTCAGCCATGTTCCCCCCTAGAGATCGTGGTGACGACGGTATGACGACAATGTGACGACGTTGTGACGATACACGTCCTATCACCTCCGGGTACGGCATATCCGGGATCCGCGATGATCGGAGTTTGACCAGGTTGTGCAGGTACTGTTGACCCCATGCCGTGGGACCTGGATGACTTCCGACGTTCGCTCGAAGGGATGTCACCCGCCACCGTCAAGGCCTACCGGAACGACCTGGATGGTTTCGTGGAGTGGGCGGCGCGGGGCGGCACCGACGACCCGGGCGAGGTGAACCGGATGCTCCTCCGCCGGTATCTGGCCTATCTGGCCACCCGCCGTTACGCCAAGGCGTCCATCGCCCGGAAGGCGGCCTCGCTCCGCGCCTATTTCCAGTGGTGCCTCCGGCGGGGATTGATCATCTCCGATCCTTCCGCCCGGCTCTCGTCGCCGTCCCCCAATTCCCGGTTGCCCCGGATCCTGGGCGATGCCGAGATCGCCCAGCTGCTCGGTCATGGCGGCGCCGTCGACGGGGCTGCCGATGGCCCCAGCCCCGATCCCACCCGGTCGAGACGGCCCGAGATCAACCGGCGTGACGATGCGGTGCTCGAGTTGCTCTACGGGAGCGGACTCCGAGTGGCCGAGCTCTGCGGTCTCGACCTCGACGATGTCGATCTCCGGGGGCGGAAGATCACCGTGATCGGGAAGGGCTCGAAACAGCGCCAGGTCCTGATGCATGAGCTGTGTACGTCGGCGCTGGCCTCGTGGGTCAAGGAGGCCCGGTCGACGATGATCAGGGCGACCAGCCCGGAGGCCGCCCTCTTCTTCAATACCCGGGGTAACCGGCTCGGCCCCCGCGATGTCCGGCGGTTGCTCGACCGCCGATCTCCGGTTCCCACCCACCCTCACGCCCTCCGCCACACCTTCGCCACCCATCTGCTGGACGGAGGGGCGGACCTTCGGGTTGTCCAAGAACTGTTGGGCCATGCCAATCTCCAGACGACGCAGGTCTACACTCATGTCAGCAAGGAGCGTTTACTTGCTGTCTACGGAGGAACGCATCCGCGGGCTTAGGGGGAGCTTTGGCCTCGCTCACAGAGACGACTGATAAGGGCGGACCTGGCCATGGCGTCGCGAGCCAATGGGCCGTCTACAAGAAGTCAGGGACCCGCCAGCTCCGCGATCAGCTGATCGTGCACTACGCGCCACTGGTGAAATTCGTCGCCGGACGGATATCCGCCGGGCTGCCCCGCCACGTCGACGAGGCCGATCTGGCCAGCTACGGCATCATCGGACTGATCGATGCCATCGAGCGGTTCGACCCGGGCCTCAGCGTCAAATTCGAGACGTACGCGATTCCCCGCATCCGAGGAGCCATCATCGATGAGCTCCGATCGATCGATTGGGTACCCCGGTCGGTGCGGACCAAGGCCCGGGCGGTCGAACAGTCGTACGCCACTCTGCAGGCCACCCTCCACCGGACCCCCACCGACGACGAGGTCGCCGCTGACATGGAGATGACCCCCGGCCAGTTCCAAAAGGTGATGCGGCAGGTCTCGGTCACCGGGGTGGCGGCCCTCGACCAGGTGTTCCGGGACGGCGATCGCTCGGACCGGCCCACCTTGGGCGAGTCGCTCCCCGACAGCAGCCTCGGGCCGATGGCGATGTTCGAGGTCCAGGAGACCAAGGAAGGGCTGATCCACGCCATCAACGAGATGGGCGACCGGGAGAAGATGGTCATCACGCTCTATTACTACGAGGGCTTGACGCTGGCCGAGATCGGCGAGATCCTCGGCGTCACCGAGAGCCGGGTCAGTCAGATCCATACCAAGTCCGTGCTCCAACTCCGGGCCAAATTGGCCGACCGGCCCGACGGGGACGGTCCCAACCGGGGTGGGACCCAGAAGGGTGGCGCCGGGAAGGGCGGTCGATCGGCACCGCCGTCACCGGCAGTGGCGGCAAGCTGAGGCCGCCGGCGGGGACCGGACCGGTGAGGCTCGAGGGAGAACCGCCGAGCCCGGCTGGATCGATCAGATCTGCCTCAAATGGGGCCTCGAGTGGAGGAACTTCCCATTTGCCCACTATAATTACCTCTGCCTAACCGTTCGGTAGGCATTCGCGAGAAACCATCACGCACCCGGCCGCGTCTACGGTCGCCCTTCTTTTGGGGTGTTGTCGTCGGGGGAGACCAACCGTCAGAGGAGCAATATCGTGGCTGTCGTAACAATGAAGCAACTGTTGAGCGCGGGTGTCCATTTCGGCCACCAGACCCGCCGTTGGAACCCCAAGATGCGCAGGTTCATCCTTGGCGAGCGCAACGGTATCTACCTGGTTGATCTCCAGCAGACGATGAAGGGGATCGAAGAGGCCTACTCCTACACCCGGGACCTGGTCGCCGGGGGCGGAAGCATCCTCTTCGTGGGCACCAAGAAGCAGACCCAGGGTCCGATCGCCGCCTACGCCGATGCCTGCGGCATGCCCTACGTGAACGAGCGCTGGTTGGGTGGCATGTTGACCAACTTCCAGACGGTGTCGACACGGGTGAAGCGCATGAAGGAATTCGAAGCCATGGAGAAGGCCGGTGACTTCGAGGCCATGCCCAAGAAGGAGGCCCTGCGCCACACCCGGGAGCTGGAGAAACTGCAGCGCAACCTGGGGGGCATCCGGGGACTGACCAAGCTTCCCGACGCCATCTTCGTCATCGACACCAACAAGGAGCACATCGCGGTCACCGAGGCCAACAAGTTGGGCCTGCCCATCGTGGCCGTGGTCGACACCAACTGTGATCCTGACGTCATCTCGTACGTGATTCCAGGCAATGACGATGCCATCCGGTCCGGCGCCCTCCTCTGTCGGGTCATTGCCGATGCGGTCGTCGAAGGTCGGTTCATTGCCGAGCAACG
>DASZIT010000086.1:0-9481 GCA_035948855.1 Acidimicrobiales bacterium
CTGGGCGCTGACCGCGCTCTATATCGGAGCCACCACCGTCATCACCGAGCGATTCGAGGCCCGGTCGTTCCTCGACGAGATCAGCCGGTGGCGGGGGACACGATCGTTCATGGTGCCGGCTCATTTCATCCGCATCCTCGAGATCCCCGAAGACGACCGTGCCGCCCTCGATCTCTCCAGCCTGTCGCTCATCGTCCATGCTGCCGCCCCGTGTCCGATCGTGGTCAAGACCCGGATGATGGAGGCGTTCCCCCACACCGAGATCCACGAGCTGTACGGAGCCAGCGAGGGGGGCGCCACCCGGATCTCGCCGCAGGAATGGCGGGATCGTCCCGGCAGCGTGGGCCTCCCGTGGCCCGGGGTGGAGATCCGTATCCTCGACGAGGACGGCAAGCCGGTGGTTACCGGGGAGCCCGGCCTGGTCTACATCCGTCCCCCCGGAGGCGTCCGCTTCACCTATCGCAACGACGACCAGGCGACCTCCCAGGCCTGGCGAGACGATGCCTTCACCGTCGGGGATATCGGGTTTCTCGACGGTGACGGGTACCTCACCATCACCGACCGGGTCTCCGACATGGTGTTGTGGGGTGGGGTGAACATCGCTCCCCGGGAGATCGAAGAAGTGCTCTACCAGCACCCGGCGGTGGTCGATTGTGCCGTCTTCGGCATCCCCGACGAGCGGGACGGTGAGCGGCTGAAAGCGATGGTGCAGCTGCGAAACCCGGTGGAGACCGAGGAGTTGGCCCAGTTCGTCCGGGACCGGCTGGCCAGCTACAAGGTCCCCCATGTGTGGGAGACCATCGACGAGCTGCCCCGGGACCAGAACGGGAAAGTGCTGAAGCGGCTCCTCCGCCAAGCCCATCAGCCCCGCGACTGAGCGTCCTTTCAGCGCCCGCCTGCCGGCGACGTGGCCCTCGGGTCGGCTCATACCCGAGGCCCACCGACCCATACTGGTAGAACGGGTTACATACGGTTAGTATGTTGCGATCCGCCAGGGGGAGTGGACCGCCTGGAACGGAGACCCACAGGAGGTCGGCATGAGCGTGTCGCTGGACGAGACGGTAGGCACCCCGGTGGCCTTCGACCCCTTCGAATTGCAGGACACCGTCACCGGGAACATCCGGGACCCGTATCCGCAGATGGACGAGCTGCGCCGACAGGCGGTGGTCCACGTGGGGGAGATCAACTTCACCGGTGCCGATCCGGTCCTTTCGCCGATGATCGCCAATCGACCGTTGCCGGTGTCGGTCTTCGGCCACGACGAGATCGTCACCGTGCTCCGGGATGACCGGACCTATTCCTCCACCGTCTACGAGGGGATCATGGGAATGGTGATGGGCAAGACCATCCTCCAGATGGATGCCCCGAATCACAAGATCCAGCGGGCGCTGGTGTCGCCTGCCTTCCGCTCGAGGGTATTGGAGCGTTGGGAGACAGAGCTGGTCCGCTCGGTGGTCGACGACCTCATCGACAAATTCGCCGGACGGGGCCATGCCGATTTGGTACGCGAGCTGAATTTCGGGTTCCCCGTGCAGGTCATCTCCCGCATTCTCGGCCTGCCGACGACCGACTACCCGCAGTTCCAGCGCTGGACCGTTGAGTTGATCAGTGTGGCCGCCAACTGGGATCGGGCCATCGCCGCCTCCGCCCAACTCGGTGAGTACCTCACCGACGTCCTCAATGCGCGCCGGGCCGAACCGGCCGACGACCTCATCAGCGACCTGGTGGTGGCCGAGGTCGACGGCGAACGGCTGACCGACGAGGAGATCCTTTCGTTCCTCCGGTTATTGCTCCCCGCCGGGGTGGAGACCACCTACCGGGCCACCGGCAATGTGCTCTTCGGTTTGCTGCAACAACCCGAGCAGTTGGACGCGCTCCGGGCCGATCGGTCCCTGTTTTCCCAGGCGTTCGAGGAGTCACTCCGTTGGGAGCCGCCGGTGACGATGATCCTCCGACGCACCCTGAAGGACGCCGAGCTCGGCGGGGTGGCCATCCCCGAGGGCACCGATGTCGGGTTGTTCCTGGGGGCGGCCAACCGTGACCCTCGGCGCTATGACGACCCCGGCACCTTCAACATGTTCCGCGAGGCGCAACAGCATGTCGGGTTCGGATTCGGCGTCCACATGTGTCTGGGTATGCATCTGGCCCGGATGGAGTCCCGGGTGGCGGTGAACGCCCTCCTCGACCGGTTCGACGACATCCGGTTCGATGCCGGCACCGATGACGATCCACATATCCACGGCATGGCCTTCCGGTCCCCGACCTCGTTGCCGGTCACCTTTTCACCGCGTTGAGCGCCCGGCGGTAGGCGCCCCCCCGGTCGAACTGATCACCGCGCCAACCTGCCATTCGGCGATCCTTGGCTGGGCAGCAACGGCCGTCAAATGAGAGGATTGCCGCCTTGAAGCTCCAGATTGTCATCGACCGCGACAAGTGCATGGGCTCCGGCAACTGCCTGTTCTGGGCCCCGGGGGCCTTCGACCTGGACGACGACGGCGTCTCCGTCTTCCTGGATCCTGATGAAGCCGACGAGCGCCAGCTGTTCCTGGCCCGGGAGGGATGTCCGACCCAGGCCATCTCCCTCCGGCGGGACGGCGTCGAGGCAGAACGGGAATGATCCGGTGGCCCCGGTGATGGTGTCAGTCCCTGATCGACGACTTCGAAAGGTCCGCCCGTGCCGATAGCCATTTCCGAGGAACACCAGACGCTCGGCCGCACCGTCCGCCGATGGCTCGACAGCCACTGCCCTCCGGCGGTTCCCCGGGTGCTGCTCGACGCCGACGAGGAGGAGTTGCAGCCGGTGTGGAAGGAGTTTGCCGCCCAGGGCTGGCTCGGGATCCACATCCCCGAGCGATGGGGTGGCCAGGGCTACGGCCTGCTCGAGTTGGCGGTGATCCTCGAGGAGACCGGCAGGTCACTGCTCCCCGGACCCTTCCTCCCCACCGCGCTGGCATCAGCCCTGGTCGCGGAGGCCGCCACGCCGGAGCAGGCCGCCGCCCTGTTGCCGGGCCTGGTCGACGGAAGCGTGACCGCCGCGGTCCACCTCGGCCCGTCCGGGTTCGACAGCACCCGGAGGGACGACGACGGGACCATCGAGCTCACCGGCGAGCTCCGCCCGGTGCTGGGTGCCGGCACCGCGTCGATGGTGCTGGTCCCGGCCCGGGGTGGCGACGGCTCGGACATCTGGTGCCTGGTTGACGTCGGCCATGCGGATACCGGCGTGCAGGTGCAACCGCTGGCCAGCGTCGATCCGACCCGAAGGGTCGGTCGGGTGGAGGCGGGAGGGGCCAGGGTCGAACCCGGCCGGCAGTTTCCTTCGCTCACCCTGGCCCGGGTCCGCCAGGTGGCGGTGGCCATGGCCGCCGCCGAGCACGCCGGCGGTGCCCGCTGGTGTCTCGAGACGGCATCGGAGTATGCCAAGCAACGGGTGCAGTTCGGCCGTCCGATCGGGCAGTTCCAGGCGGTCAAGCACAAGCTGGCCAACATGCTGGTGCAGGGGGAGCAGATCACCGCGGTGGCGTGGGACGCGGCGGTGGCCGTCGGTGCCGGCCAACCGGACGAGGCGGCGCTGGCGGCGGCCACCGCCGGCGCCATCGTCTTCGACGGCTACGCCGACCGCGCCAAGGACTGCGTGCAGTTGATGGGGGGGATCGGGTTCACCTGGGAGCACGACGCCCATCTCCATCTGCGGCGATCGGTGGCCAACCGCCAGCTGTTCGGGGAATCCGACGCCTACCAGACTGAGCTGGTGGCCCTGGCCCGCCAAGGAACCCGGAGGGGGCTGGTCACCGACCTGCCCGACGAGGCCGAACAGGTGCGCGAGGAGTTGGCCCCGATCATCGCCGAGTTGCAGGCGCTGGAAGGTGGGAATCGGCACCGGAAGTTGGTGGGTGCCGGGTTCGTCTCCCCCCACTGGCCGAGCCCGTGGGGACGCGACGCCGGCGCCATCGAGCAGCTGGTGATCGAAGAGGAATTCGCCGCCGCCGGCATCGTCCGGCCCCACATCGGCATCGGAGCCTGGGCGCTGCCGCCGATCATCGCCCATGGGACCCAGGAACAGAGCCAGCGATGGGTGCTCCCGACCCTGCTGGGTGAGCTGAAATGGTGCCAGCTGTTCTCGGAACCGGGGGCCGGCTCCGACCTCGCCGGCCTGAGCACCCGGGCCGAGCGGGTGGACGGCGGGTGGAGCCTCACCGGCCAGAAGGTGTGGACGTCGTTGGCCCGCGAGGCGCAGTGGGGCATCTGCCTGGCCCGGACCGACCCTTCCGTGCCCAAACACGAGGGCATCACCTATTTCATCGTCGACATGGCCTCGGTCGGGATCGACATCCGGCCGTTGCGGGAGCTCACCGGTGACGCGATGTTCAACGAGGTGTTCCTCGACGGCGTCTTCGTCCCCGACGACTGCGTGATCGGCGAGTTGGGCCAAGGATGGAAGCTGGCCCGGCTGACCCTGGCCAATGAGCGGGTGTCGATGTCGTCGGGCTCGGCCTTCGGGGTCGGGGTCGAGGCCCTCCTCCATCTGGCCGATCGGCAAGATGGGGAGCTCGCGCCGGGGACCAGCATCCGGCTGGGGGCGCTGCTCGCCGAGGCGCAATCCATCGGGCTGCTGGCCCATCGCTCCACCCTCCAATCGATATCCGGGACGGATCCCGGGGCGGGGACCAGTGTCCGCAAGCTGCTGGGAGCCGAGCACGAGCAGCGGGTGCAGGAGCTCGGGCTCTCGATGCTCGGACCCGAGGGTGCGACCATGGAGGGCCGCGCGCAGCGGTGGGCACACGGGTTCCTGGTCACCCGCTGTCTGACCATCGCCGGCGGGACCAGCGAGATCCAGCGCAACGTCATCGCCGAGCGGATCCTCGGTCTACCCCGGGACCCCGAACCGGGCGGGTGACGGCCGGTCGTTGGCCGGAAGGCGCGGCGAGCGGTCGACGACAGCGGCTCGGTACAGTGCGGTGCTATGCCCGACTCGGCGATCATCGCTTCGTACGCCACCGCCGGAGGCACGCTGGTGCTGGCGGTGGCCACCTTCTCGGCGGTTCGATCGTCGAGCCGTTCGGCCCGCATCGCCGAGGAGGGGCTGCTGACCAGCCTGCGGCCGCTGCTCCTGCCCTCGCTGGCCAGCGACCCTGAACAGAAGCTGCTGTGGAGTGATCTTCACCATGCGCAGCTCGGCGGCGGCCGGGCAATCTTCGAGTTCGAGAACGACGTCATCTATCTGGCCCTCGGGGTACGCAACGCCGGCGCCGGGATCGCCCTGCTCCACGGGTGGTACCCGATCCCCGATCGCGCCATGGTGGTTTTTCCCCACGCCGACCCCGAAGAGTTCCGCCGCCTGAGCGCGGACATGTATATCCAAGCCGGGGGACCCGGGTACTTCGAAGCTGCCGTCCGTGAACCCGACGACCCGATGCGGGCGGGCTTGCTGACCGCCCTCGCCGAGCGCCGGCCGTTCACCATCGACGTGCTCTATGGCGACCAACAGGGGCGTCAGCGCAATATCAGCCGTTTCACCGTGCTTCCCGACGACCGCGAGGGGTGGTTCTGCCGGTCAAATCGGCACTGGAACCTGAACCGCCCCGCTCCCCGAGAGGTGGATGAGTGACCCGATCGGCGACCCCGACAGCCGCTTGACCCGCTACACCACCCCGGTGTCGCGCAGATGGTCGAGCTCCTCGGTGGTCAACCCGACCAGGCCGGTCCACACCGCGTCGTTGTCGGCGCCGAGCCGCGGGGCCCCGCTGGGAGTCGGCGTCGGCCGCCCGATGAATCGGGGGAACGGGGCCTGCTGGCGGATGGTGCCGACTACCGGATCCTCGACGTCGACGAGATCCTTCCGGGCCCTCATGTGCGGATCGGAGAAGATGTCGGCGGCGCTGTAGGCGATGCCGACGGGGACGTCGTGGGCGATGCAGGTCGCTTCCACCTCGGAAGCGTTCAACCCGGAGGTCCATGCCTGGACGATCCCGTTGATCTCGTCGCCCCGGGCCGCCCGTTTGGCCAGGGTCGAGAACCGATCGTCGGTGATCAGGTCGGGCCGGTCCATGGCCTGACAGAGTCGGCGGAAGTTGGCGTCCGATCCGGCCACGATGCAGACGTAGGCACCGTCGGCGGCCAGGTAGTTGTCCAGGGGAGCCGAGTTGGGGAGTCGGTTCCCCTCCCGGGAGCGGACCACGCCGAGCTGGTCGTAGCCGGCCAGCGTCCACTCCAACACCCGGAGCACCGCTCCGTACAGTGGGGCGTCGATGACCGCCCCGGTGCCGGTGGCCGAGGACCCCGCGTCCCGTTGGTAGAGGCCGGCGACCGCGGCCACGGCCGCGAATACCCCGGTCAGGTAGTCGGAGATGGTGACCCCCGGACGGACGGGGGGTCGATCGCGTTCGCCGGTCAGATGGAGGAGTCCGCCGTAGGCGATGCCCAGGCGATCGAGCCCGGGGCGGCGCGAGTTCGGGCCGTCCTGTCCGAACACGCTGATCCGCACGAAGACCAGACGGGGATCGAGGGCATCGGGACCCAGGCCCCATTCCTCCATGGTGCCGGGCCGGAAGTTCTCACAGACGACGTCGGCGTGAGCGGCCAACCGGCGGAAGAGCGTCTGGCCTTCCGGCGTCCGCAGATCGCAGGTCACGCTCTTCCGGCCCCGGCCTTCCACTGCCCAGAACAGGGAGTAGCCGGCCTCGGTTTCGTCGGAGTCCACGAAGGGCCCGATGGTCCGCATGAAGTCGCCCCCGCCCGGCAATTCCACCTTGATGACGTCGGCCCCGAGCTCGCCGAGCAGTCCGGCACAGAATGGCGCCGAGATCCGGGTGCCGACGTCGAGGACCCGGATGCCGGAGAGGGGTCGGCCCGCGGTCGAATCGTCGCCGGTGCCCCCGGATGGCTCAGTGCTCACCGGGGGGTCCGTCTCCCCGGTCGCGGTCGGCGAACACCTCCTTCATGGAAGTGCGCGACTTGCGTTCCTCGAGAGCCGTGAGGGCAGTGGCGGTGTTGTGCATCCAGTGGTGAGCCATGAAGTGGTACTTCCAGGAGGCGGACTGGCCCATGAGGTCGGCGGTCTGGTTGATGGTGTCCTTGACCACCTGGGCGGTGGCCGGCGGCACCAGGGCGATCCGCTCCGCCAGTTGGTGCGACCGCTCAGCCAGTTCCGCGGCGGGGACGACCTGGTTGACCAGTCCGAGCCGCCAGGCCTCCTGGGCGTCGATGATATCCCCGGTCCACAGGAACTCCTTGGCCTTCCGGATGCCGAGCTCCCAGGGTTCGACCAGCAGTTCGACCCCGGCGCCGGTCATCCGCAGCACCGGATTGGAGAACCGGGCATCGTCGGCCGCCACGATCAGGTCGCACATGCAGGCCAGCATCAGCCCGGCGGCGATGCAGCTCCCCTGCACCGAGGCGATGGTGGGTTTGCGGAAGTCGTGGATCTTCTTGCAGCGATCGAAATACATCACCTTTTCGTGATGCATCTTCCCCTCCGGTGTCTCCCGCATCAGCCGCCACTTGTCCGGCTCGGTGTCACCGACGATGGCCTTGAGGTCGTGCCCCGACGAGAAGTGCTTGCCCGCCCCGGCCAGGATCACCACCCGGACGGCGTCGTCGGCGTCGGCCTCGTCGAAGGCGGCATCCAACTCATCGAGGAGCTGGGTGTCCTGGGCATTGGCCACTTCCGGTCGGTTCATGGTGAGGGTGGCGACCGCGCCGTCCACCTCGTATCGGATCACCTCATAGCCCACGACGTCTCTCCTTCCGGCCTGCCCGATCCCAACCCGGCGCACTCATCCTCGGGGCAGGCCCAACACGCGCTCTCCGACCAGTGTCCTCTGGATCTCATTGGTGCCGGCGAAGATCGACGAGGCCTGATAGTAGAGCCAGGACCTCTGCCAGGTACCGTCCCCCGGGTTGTCGCTGGCCCCCTGCCAGAGGGAGGCGGCCGGCCCGAGCACGGCCATGACCGTCTCGTGGAGTCGCTGGGACATTTCGCTCCAGTACAGCTTGAGGGCACTTCCCTCCGGTCCGGGTGCCTCGCCACGCTCCAGGCGGGTGAGGGTCCGCCAGTTGTGCAGCTGGAAGGTCTTGACCTCGATGTAGGCCTCGGCCACCCGCTGGCGGATGCCCCAATCGTCGAATCCGCGCTCGCGGGTGCGGGCCAGCTCCAGCAGCTCCAACAGCAGCTGGCAGTGGATGCCGAGCTGACGGGGGTTGACCCCCCGCTCATGGGTGAGGGTGGCGTTGGCGACCGTCCACCCCTCCCCGGGCCGGCCGACCAGGTGGGCGTCGGGGACGAAGACGCCGTCCAGCAGGACCTCGTTGAACTCCGCTTCGCCGGTGATCTGCACCAGGGGTCGGACCTCGACCCCGTCGGCGTGCATGTCCACCACCAGGCAGGAGATTCCCTGTTGGCGCTTGGGGGCATCCGGCTCGCTGCGGGCGAGGCAGAGGCCCCAGTCGGCGAACTGCGCGTAGGAGGTCCAGACCTTTCGACCGGACAAGCGGTATCCGCCTTCCACTCGTTCGGCCTTGGTGGAGAGTGACGTGAGGTCGCTGCCGGCGTCGGGCTCGGAGAACAACTGGCACCACAACTCCTCGGCGCCGAGGATCGGCGGGAGCCACTGCTGTTGCTGGTCGGCCGTACCGTGGGCCAACAAGGTGGGGGCGACCAGGTTGATGCCGATCCGGCCCACCAACTCGGGTGCCCGGGCCCGGGCGAGTTCCTCGGTGACCACAAAGTGCTCGGCCGGTCCGAGGCCGCGCCCGCCCATCTCCACCGGCCAGGTGATCCCCACCCACCGGCCGGCGGCCAGACGGGCCTGCCAGGATCGCCCGAAGGCGACACTCTCGTCGAGGTCGGGGTTGCGCGGCGGCAAGCCGACGCCGTACTCCCACGGGAGATTCTCGACCAGCCATCGGTGGAGCTCGGCTCGCAACTCTTGCTGTTCGGGCGTGATCCGCAGGTCCATTCGGGCCAGCTTGGCACATTGGTCCCGGGCCCATCCGGCGCCAACCGGTGTGTGTCGTTCACCCGCCGAGGGACGCCAGCCGTAGACTCCCGAGCCGTGGACTTCGACTTGTCGGCGGAGCAGACGGACCTGCGCGACGCCGCCGCCAATTTGCTCGATGGCTACGCGTCACCGGAGCGGGTCCGCGAATTCGTGGGTTCGGGTCTGGACCCGGTCGGCCCCGGCGGCTTCGACACCACCCTGTGGGCGGCCATGGCCGAGCAGGGATGGCTGGCCATCGAGCGGCCCGAGGAGGACGGAGGGCTGGGCCTCGGCATGGTCGAGGTGGCGGTGTTGTGCGAGGAGCTCGGACGGCGGGTGGCCCCGGCCCCCTTCATCGGGACCATCGTGGCCCTGGGCGCGTTGGCCGACGCCGCCGAAGACGACGGGTGGTCGGATCGCCTGGCTACCGGCGAGGCGGTGGGATGCGTGGCCTGGTCGGCCGACCCGGGGTTGGTGACCGATGCCACCGAGGACGGCCGGTGCCT
>DASZIT010000087.1:0-14261 GCA_035948855.1 Acidimicrobiales bacterium
CGGCCGTACCCGGCGTCGGCCATGTGCGGCAACGCCGCGTCGAGCAGGTTGAGGTAGCCCTGGAGGTGCACGTCCAGCAACGCCAGCCAGTCCTCCTCGGTCCCTCGACCGAAATACGACTGCCGGGTGATACCCGCGACATTGACGACGGCGTCGAGCCCACCGTGCTCGTCGACCAGCTCTTGGAACAGGTCGCGGACCGCCTTGCCGTCGGTCACCGACACCGACGAGGCCCGAGCCGAACCCCCCGCGGCCACGATGCGACCGGCGGTGGTCTCCTCGGGATCCGGAAGCTGTTCCGTGCCGTCGAGGGTCACCAGAGGGTCGACGGTGACGACGAACCAGCCGCCACGACCGAGTTCCTCCGCGATACCGGCTCCGATCCCGCCCCCGCCGCCGGTCACCACCGCGACCCGTTGCCGCCCGGTCACGATGTCGTCGACCGGACCTTGAGCTCCAGGCCCTCGAAGTTGCCAGCCTGGAGCCACTGCTCCAGCCGCTCGCGGTAGCCGAACCAGTCGCCGAACCCGCGGCCGTAGTTGCCGTTACGGGGGTTCAGCGCCTCCGGGTGGCCCTCGTTGTTGATGCGGGACGGCGTGCAGGCGGACATGACCGCGCTGCCGTCGACGAAAGAGCTCACGATTTTCTCTGTCCACGCCTCCTCGGCCTGGGCACTTACGTCGAACACTTCGACACCCCGTTGCTCGAGCAGTTCCACCGCCCGGCCGATGAACTCGGCCCCGAGCACGGCCACCTGCGTGTAGTTGACGGTCACCACCGCTTGCTGGCCTGGCGCCGGCATCACGAACAGGTTCGGGAACCCACGGCTCATCATCCCGAACAGGCTGGCGGCACCGTCAGTCCACTTCTCGGCCAGGGTGACGCCCCCGCGACCGACGATCTCGTGGCCGGCCCGGCGGAAGAGCGGGGTGAGCTCGGCCTCGAAACCGGTGCCGTAGATGATGCAGTCGACCTCGTACTGCTTCCCGTCGACGACCGGACCCTGCTCGGTGATCCGATCGAACCCCGCCGGGCAGTCGATCAGGGTGACATTGGGATTGTTGAAGGCGGGGAGATACTCGTCGTGGAAACACGGGCGCTTGCACAGGTACCGGTAGTACGGCTTCAGGACCTCGGCGGTGGCCGGGTCGGACACCAGCTCCTCGACCCGGTGCCGGTGGGCTTCCATGATCTGGTAGTCGAGCTCCTCGCCACCTCGGAGATAGTCGGCCAAGGTCATGCCCTCGGTTCGCGGGGGGTGGTGGACGGCGGCATAGTGATGGGTCCAGCCGTCGTCTACCTGGTCGACCTCGGCGGGTCGGCCCAGCATGATCCCCTGGAAGTTGTCCATGCGGGCCCGCTGCCAACCCGGCTCGAACCCGTGGGCGAACCCGGGATCGGTGGGCCGGTTGCCCCGCTCGCCGACGGCCGACGGGGTGCGCTGGAACACGTAGAGATGCTTGGCCGATTCGACCAGCGGCGGCACGCACTGGATGCCGCTCGCCCCGGTGCCGATGAGGCCGACGACCTTGTCGGCCAGGCCGGTGAGCGGCTCGTCGGCGCTGCCCCCGGTGTAGTCGTAGTCCCACCGGGCGGTATGGAACGAGTGCCCGGCGAAGTCCTCCATGCCCGGGATGGTGGGCAGTTTCATCAGGTTGAGAATCCCGACGGCCAACACGTACCAGCGGCAGCTGACCTCATCACCGCGGTCGGTGCGAATCAACCAACCGGCGGCATCCTCCTGCCATTCGGCCCGGGTCACCCCGGTGTGGAACAGGGCGTCGTCCACCAGGTCGAACCGATCGGCGATCGCATCGAGGTGGCCTCGGATCTCCTCGCCGAACGCGTAGCGCCGGGTCGGGATGTAGTCGAGCTCCTCGAGCATCGGGAGGTACATGTAGGACTCGACGTCGCACATCACGCCGGGGTAGCGGTTCCAGTACCAGGTGCCCCCGATGCCGCCGGCCTGGTCGATGACGCGAATCCGCTCGACACCGGCCTGGCGGAGGCGGGCGCCGGCGAGGACCCCGGCGATCCCCCCGCCCACGATCACCACATCGACCTCGTCGGCGACCGGGTCGCGTTGGATGAACGGCGTAAACGGGTCGTCACGGTAGCGGGCGAAGTGCTCGTCGGCCCGCAGATCCCGGATATCGGCGCGGTGAGGGACCAGCCGCTTGTCGCGCTCGGCCAGGTACTTGGCGTGGACAGCCTCAGGATCGAAGCCCGAGGCCGTCGGCTTGGATCCGGGCATGCGCCAATACTACGACAATTGGATTTTCAACCCCACTGCGAGCGGGGACACCGGGAAGAACACACGGCTCGGTGACAGACTGGGGTCCGGGTGTCCGAGTCCGTCGCCGTATGCAAGGAGGACCGATGACCGCACCAGTAAGTGATCCGGTATCGAGCCAGGCATCCGGGCGACGCCCGGAACTGGTCTCGCTCGGCTCCAACGTCCAGGTGGCCGAGGGCGAGCTGGTTCCGGCCCTCCTCACCCTTCGCATGGGACATTTCCTGGAGGTGACCCTGCCCCTCGGCGCGTTTACGGCCAGGAACGGACACAAGTTCTTTGTGCCCAGCGTCGACGTTGTTGGGCTCGCCGCCGTCACCTTCGGCATCGGGGTCGGGGCCCTCGGTGTGCAGAAGATGAGTCCGATCATCGGCGCCCTGGCCGAGAGGATCCGGTCCCGCTAGCCATCGCCGCAGCCGGGGGCGCATACCTTTGACGGAGTCGTCCGTCTACGATCGCCTCGCATGGAGAGTGATCACCGGTGAACCGTTCCCGGGCCCGCACCGGCGCCAGCCTGGTGCTGGTGTTCTTGGGCCTCCTCGGCGCCGCCTTCGCCATCACCGGCCTGCTCATCGCCCTCCCGCCCCCGGCGGCCGGTGGCACCTGTGGCCCCGGGCAAGGATCCGAAGCCGCCATCATCGCGTTTTTCGACCCGGTCACCATCGGGGCCGGCCCGGAGCCGCCGACCACCAACGCCGCCGCCCGAGCCCAGTGGAGGGCGTTCGTCGATCAGTGCCAAACCTCGGCGGACAATCGAGCCCTCGCCGCCTTCCCGATCCTGGTGGTGTCCATCGGGATCGTTGTCCTCGGACTCCTGCTCTTCCGGCGGCGATCCGGCGGCCGGGTCGACCGCCATCCCGAGGTAATCGACCCCTGGTGGGCGTCGTCGCCGACCTCACCCTTCGCGCAACCGTCCCCCTACGGGGTTCCCGCTCCGGGCTACTGGGCACCGGCGGTGGCGCCCGCCCCTCTCCCTCCCCCGCCGCCACCCTGGCCGGCGTCGGGAAACCCCTAACGACTTTCCCATCGCCTCGCGGCTCCGGAGTTCAGAGCGCACGCCGCGACGTCGCTGTCGGGGATGGGTAGGCGATGAGGGGGGCGGTCAGCGGGCGGGAGGCCAGACAATCCGGTCGGCGATGACCGCCAAAGCTACGACCCCGGCAGACAGATCTGGCACGGCTGCAGGCTGCCCAGCTGCGCCGACCCGACCACCCGCACGTCCTCGGGGTGATGGGCGATGACGGCACAGCCGGCCCGGTGGTACACGGTTCCGGTGGCGGTGGCCAGGAAACTGCCGGCCGGTCCATCGACGGGCGAAGCCGATGGCATGGCCGAATGGGCACCGCTCCCGACCCCTTGCGAGGTCAGCGTGTTCACCAGATCGTGGAGCACCTTGAGCTCTTCCTCGTGGTGCAATTCCTTCTGGTCATACAGGCGGTAGAGCCAGTGGCCCCAATAGAGGAGCCCGCCGACGATCATGCAGCCGAGGCCGATGAAGGCGCCGCTCACCATGTAGGGGATTTGTTGCTGCACCACCCGGGCATGGGCCGAGCCGTACCAGCCCAACAGGATGAAGACGACGCCCAGCGGGATCAGGATCGATCCGGCCACCACCTGCCAGGCGTTGCGCAGGTCGTAGCTACCGCTCTCCTCACCGTCGGCCCGAACCGGCTTGGCTCCCCCACCCCCGCCCAGGCCCCGGGGCAGCAGGCGCCGGAATCGATCGCCGCGGCTCGGAGCCGGCAACTGGCCGTTGCCGGTTGCGGGCACCGAGACATCTTGATCGGGCGCCAAACCGACACTGTCCCTCACCGGACGTTCCATCTCGAGCATTATCGTCTCCTTCCAGCCAGGAACTGCCACCTCGCCAGCAACAGCAGCGGGTAGGCGAGCAGCACGCAGGCCAACAGCGCGGTGATGAGCCAACCCAGCGGGGCGGGGATGCCCCGGATCGGGAAGGCGGTGGCCGAAGTCGGGGTCGGGGTCGAGCGATTGCCGGAGGCACTTCCCGGCCCGGTGCTGGCGACGCTCTCGACGGTCCCGGGTGTGCCCCCGAAAGTGGTGAGTCCCGTTCCATTGTCGAAGGGCGCGGTGGAAAGACCCCCGGTGGGGGCGATTGCACCCGAGGTGGTCGGGCCGGTTCCGGTGGCGGCGATGCCGGTGGCGCTCACATCCACCTGGGCCATCCCGAAGGTGATCGACGTGGTCATGGTGTACAGCCCGGCCGGGAGTCCGACGTTTCCGAGTTCCGGCACCGGGATGGTGGGCTCCCCGGGGATGAAGGGCACGTCGAACTGGTGGGAAAGTGCGACCACCAGGCCCCCGGCGTTGGCCGTCCCGGCCGCACCGTTGGTCGTCAGCACCGGATCGAGCACCCGGATGGAGATCCCATCGGCAGCCAGGGTGGCGTCGAGGCTCTTCTGCAAGGTGGCCGGGGTCACCCCCACTGCCCCGGTGCTGAGTCCGGCGATGTGGACGCCCTTGCTGTCGATGAACGCCTTCGCCCCCTCGACGGTCACCTGGCCCAGGGTCAGGCTGGCGGTGGGGGTGGCGGTGGTCCCGTCGGAGGCGCAGCCGGCGTTGCTGGTCAACCCACTGATGTCGACCAGGCCGGCAATGTCCAGGGCCTTCAAGACGCTGCTGGAGCTGGCCTTGACCTGGGAGGAGTCCACGCTCACCGCGTCGGAGGTGCTGATGTTGCCCACGTCGAGCAGGCTGGAGGCGTTGGCGATGATGCCCCCGATGATCGGGAGCGACAGCTTGCTCCCCAACGAGTCGAGGGAGAGGTCGCTGATGGCCGAGGTGGCGTCACCCCCGCCGACGGTGGCATCGGCGATCGCGCTGAAGATGCTCACCGCCAACGGCGATCCGGGCGACGGGGTGCCCCCGAAGCTGGATTTGGCCGGGAAGCCGGGCGAGGTCGGGAACTTGGCCTGGGCCAGGAAGGGATCGTTGGGCAGGACCCCGGGAAACCCGAAGGTGGCCAGCAGGCTCCCGAGGTTGGCGGCAATGTCCCCGGGATAGTACGGGGCGCTCAAGGAGTCGACCACCGGTCCGCCGGCCACCGTCACCCGGGAGAAGGGGACATCCTCTTCGATGAGATTCTGATTGGGGAGCGGCACCACCCCGGGCACGTTGAAGGCGAACTGGGCCCCCACCGCCTGGGTGGTGGCCGAGTACCCGACCAGCGTGTCCGCCGGCCCGGCCGCCGCCACCGTCGCCGGACCCGCGATCATCGCCACCCCGAGCCCGGCGGCCACCCCCAACCGGGCCGCCAGCTTCCGTCGGCGGGAAGACCTCACGCCGCGCCCCCCAGGTAGGCACTGATCAATCCCCGCCTCCGAAGGTCGGCGGGCTCACCCACGTCCACGATCACACCTTTATCCATCACATAGCCGTAGTCGGCCATCCCCAACGCCGCCTCCACGTACTGCTCGACGATCAGCAGGCTGGTCCCGGCGGCCACCCGCTCCCGCAAGGTGTCGAACAGCTGCCCGACGATGAGCGGGGCCAGCCCCATGCTGATCTCGTCGACCATCAGCAGCTTGGGCCGGGCCATCAGCGCCCGGGCCAGCGCCAGCATCTGCTGCTCGCCTCCGGACAGGCTCCCCGACACCTGGCTGAGCCGGTTGCCCAGGACCGGGAACAGCGCGGTGCCCTCCTCCACCGGGTCGATGGCGCCGCCCAGGGCGGAACTGGCCATCAGCAGGTTCTCCCGGACGGTGAGGCTCGGGAAGATGCCCCGGCCCTCGGGGACGTGCACCACCCCCATCCGGGCGATCCGGTAGGCGGGCCGGCGCTCGATGCGCTGACCACCGGCCAGGATCCGGCCCCGCTCGGCCCGGATCACCCCGGAGATGGCCCGGAGGGCGGTGCTCTTGCCGGCTCCGTTGGCGCCGAGGAGGGCGACGGCGGCACCGACGGGAACCACCATCGACACGTCGCGCAGCGCCTGCAGCCCCCCGTAGGAGACCGAGACCCCGCGCAGTTCGAGGGCGGGCTCAGAAGCCACCGGCGTCTCCGAGGTAGGCGGCCCGCACGATCGGGTCGGCGCGGACCTGGCTCGGGGTGCCCCGGGCGATGACCTTGCCGAAGTCGAGCACCGTCATCGACGAGCACACGTCCATCACCAGGGCCATGTCGTGCTCGACCAACAGGATGGCCGGTGGCGGGGCTTGGTGGCGGGGGTCACTCCCGCCCGACACGATGGTCCGGAGCACCGCGGAGAAGACGGCCGTCTCGTGGGCGTCGAGTCCGGAGCCGGGCTCGTCCAGCAGCAGGACCCGGGGATCGGTGCACAGGGCGCGGCCGAGTTCGACCATCCGGCCCTTTCCGGTCGAGAGCTCGCCGGCCAACCGGTCGGCCACCGGCCAGAGGTCCAGCAGCTCCATCACCTCCGCCACCCGGGCGACCCGTTCGGCCCGGCCCCGGCCCAGCACCCCACCGCCGTGGGACGACTCCCAACTGGCCACCAGGTTGTCGTGGACGGTGAGCCGGCCGAACAGGGCCAGCCGTTGGAAGGTCCGGGCGATCCCCGCCCGCCCCCGGCGGTGGGGCGCCCACCGGGAGATGTCGTGGCCGAGGAAGTCGACCGCCCCCTGGGTCGGATCCTGCAATCCGGTGAGCACGTTGAACATGGTCGTCTTCCCCGCCCCGTTGGGTCCGATGAGGCCGGCGATGCTCCCGCTGGCCACCTGGATGGAGACGTCCTCCAGCGCAACCAGACCGCCAAAGTGCACACTGATGTTCCCGGCCTCGAGCACCGTCTGACCGGCTGCGAATTCACCGAGCTCAAAGGCCACGACTGCTCCCCACCGGTCCGCCGGCGGCCACCGCCACGTCCGGACCGGTGACGGCCGGGACCCCTCCCCGGCGATCCGAGCTCCGTCGGGGCAGCGGGCGGAGGACCGAGAGGACCCGGAGCGTCTCCCGGCGGGCCAGGGCCACCGTGCCCTCCGGCTCCTGGGCCAGGCCGATCACCCCGAGGGCGATGGCCAGCGGCAGGTACTGGTTGACCTGGGGGTTGTGGATCATCTTCTCCACCCCGAACACCGCCCCGGCGATCACCGCCCCGCTGATCACCGACCGACCGCCGAGCACCACCAGCAGGAGCAGGGTCAAGGAGGTCGACCACAGGAAGTCGAGGGGGGTGATCGACTGCTGGAGGGCACCGTAGAAGGCGCCGCCCAGCGCGGCCACCATCCCGCAGACGGCAAAGACCACCAGCTTGGTCGCGGTCAGGTTGACCCCGAGGGTGGAGGCGGCCAGCGGCGAGTCGCGCAGGATCTGGAGCCGGCGACCGACGGGACCCAGCCGAATGGCGTAGGCGGCGACCGCCACCACTCCGAACACCACCAACGCCAGCTCGTAGAAGCCGGCCCGGCCGCTGAACGACAGCCCGAAGAAATGGGGTCGCGGCACGGTGATACCGGTCAGTCCCCCGCTCACGTCGCTCCGGTTGAACACCACGTTGTCCATGATGAGGGCGAAGGCCAGGGTGGCCAGCGCCAGGTACAGGCCGGAGAGCCGCAAGGACGGCAGCCCGACCAGGATCCCGAGGGGGGCGGCGATGGCCATGGCCACCAACGCCGCCACCAGGAAGTGCTGACCGTGAGACCCGGAGAGGTGGCCGGCGGTGAACGCCCCGACCCCGACGAAGGCGAACTGGGCCAGGGAGATCTGCCCGGCCCACCCGGTGAGCACCACCAGGGTCAGGGCGATCAGGGCGTAGACCACCGCGTAGGTGATGTCGATGAGCCGGGGACCGGGGACCGCCAGCGGAATGAACAGGGCCAGGGCGAACCCCACCAGTCCGACGGTCAGCTTGCGCTCCAGCCGCAGCCGCCAACCCAGCACCCGGACGATCCAGTGCCGGGTCTGGGCCCGGCCGCTCATCCCCGCCGACCCCTGGGTCGCCACCGACAACCGCCGTGACGCGGCACCCGCCTCCTTGAGTCGGCCACCCATGATGATCAACAGGGCGAACAGGGCCAGGTAGGGCAGGGCGGCTTCGAGGTTGGCCACCGTGCCCGAGTTGGCCCACTTGGACAGCAGGCTGACCACCACCCCCAGTACCAGGGCGCCGATGTAGGCCATCGGCAGGCTGACCAACCGCCCGAAGACGGCGGGGGCGAAGGCGTAGATCACCACCAGCACCAGTTGGTTGACGTCGAGGCCCTGGGTCGGGCTGATGAGGATGCCGACCAGGGCGGCGAACATCGTCGACAGGATCCAGGCGGCGCGGCGGACGTTGTCGCCGTGGACCCCGACCATGTCGGCCAGATCCGGATTGTCCACCGCCGCCCGGGTCGAGGTGCCGAACCGGGTATGGCGCAACAACGCCCAGAGCAGAGCGGCCACCGCCAGGGAAACCAGCAAGGTGCCGAGTTGGTCGTAGCCCACGTGGAAATGGGCCCCCAGCGCGAACGTCCGGGTCGGGAAGATGGGCTGGAGGGTGCGGTTGTCCCCGTAGATGATGGGCACCACCGCGCTGAGCGCGGCCAGCACCCCGACGCTCACCACGATCAGGACCTCGGCCGACAGCCCGGCCAGCGGGCGGTAGAGGGCCTCGAGGAGGATGCCGAGCACGGGAGCCACCACCAGGAAGAGGATGGGCATCGCCACCCAGGCGGTGAGGCCCCAGAAGTCGTGCAGCTGCCAATAGGTGAAGGCGCAGAACATGGCGATGGCGCCGTAGGCGAAGTTGAAGACCCCGACCGTCTTGTAGGTCAGGACCACACCCATGGCGGCCAGCCCATAGATGCTCCCGGTGAACAGACCGATGACGATGAACGGCCAATATTGGCTCACGAGGAGGCCTGCACCGCCTGGCCGCCACAGAAGAGACCCGAGCTCGGCGCCTTGCGCACGAACGACGATCCCTGGATGCTCACGTCCACGTCGCAGTTGTAGACACCGTGGCTACTGGGGGTGTATCCGCCGAGCGCGCCACCGCCGGTCCAGTTCTGCAGGGAGTTGAAGACCTTGACGATGGAGGCCCGGGTCGGAGAGCGCCCGCTCTGGAGCAGGGCGTAGATCAGCATCTGGGCCGCCTGCCAGGCCAGGAAGCCGAACCCGCTGGGTTGCTTGCCGGGTTCGTAGGTGGCGAGCTGCTGCTGGTAGAGCTGGACCATCGGTTGGCCCTCGGCCAGGGGGACGAACGGGAGCCCGACGATGAGGCCCTGGGCTGCGCTCTGGCCGGCCTGGGAGATCATCACCGGGGTGTAGGCGTCGAAGGTGGCCGCCACGTAGGGCGGATGGTATGACTGCTGCTGCATGGCCTGGAGCAGCTTGGCGTTGCCGGTCACGTCCATGGTGTCGATGGAGCCGTTGCAGCCGGCCTGCTGCATGGCGGCTACGTCGCTCTCCAGCGACGCCGAGGCCGGGGACACCGCGAAGTCGGTGTAACACACGGTCCCGCCCATCGCCTTGTAGACATATTCGAACTGCTGGGCCGCCTGGGCGCTGATGGCGATGGAGTAGGCGAGGAACGCCAGTTTGGTCGGGAAGTACCCGTTTTGCTTGGCCAGGTTGAAGACGGAATTGGAGATGAAGTAGGGACCCCCGGGTCCGTTGGGCTGATTGCAGCTCCCGGCGACCGGCGACCAGTAGGTGGGTGACTCGCTCCGGTTGCAGTTGATGGCGAACCCGACATCCGGCACATTGGCCTGGGTCATGGCCGGCACCCCGCCGTTGTCGCCATCCGAGGTCGAGCCCACGAAGGCCAGCACCTTGGGAATCAGGTCGGCCACGTCCGAGGCGTTGGTGGCGGCATTCTGGGTATCGTCCTCGGCGGTGAGGGACAGCTTCCGGCCACAGATCCCGCCGGCGGCGTTGACCGCCGAGAACAGCGCCTCGACCCCTTCGGTCCCCTGGCTGAAGCTGCCGGTGAGCGGCCCGGTCAATCCGCTCACGTTGCCGAACGTCAGCTGGGTCGGGCTGACCCCGACGTCCGACGAGCCGTTGCCCGCCGAGCCCTGACACGCCCCGGCTTCGGCCGGGGCGGAGAAGTTGAACCCGGACGAGGTCGGCGCCGGCGGTACGGCGGGCGAGGTACTGCCCCCGGTCGAACCGCCACCGGATCCGCCGTTCCCGGTGGATCCCCCCGACGTCCCGCCGGGGGTGCCGCCGACGAGGCCGCCCGCCGCCGTGGTGGTGGTGGCGCCGCCGGAAGGGGTGCCCCCCTGGTTCGAGGTACCACCCTGGGCCACCGAGTTGGTCCCGAGGAACGGGGCCACCCGGGCCCCGCAGGCGGTGGCGATCAGGGCGACCACCAACACCAGCAATACACCGGTGCGACGCCTCCGCCCCTCATTGCGACTTTGCCTGCGCACGGATCCTCCCCCATGGCCACGTACCAATTACCCGCAAGTGCCTAGCACCAAGCCGTAGGCCTGCTGAAAGTAACACTTTCAAGGGGCAAAACTTGCGGGTCCCGGCCCGAGAAACCGCCTGACCTGGGGGTGGGCAACTAGGCGAACAGGTAGCCGTCCATGGCCCGGTGATAGTTCCAGATGGTCATCTCCTGGGCGGTGTTCAGGTGGTGCCCGTCGAAGCCCCGGGAGTGGATCCCGGCCGTCACCTCCGACATGTTGGAGAAATCCTGGCTGAGGATCTCCCCCATGTTCCCGGTGTGCCAATCTTCGAACCACTGGGGCTCGGCGGTCGGCAGTCCCCCGGTCGGCGGCAACTCGAGACCCTGGACGTCGAAGATGCAGCTGTCGGGATCCGACCCGTTGGGTCGGGCCCGGTAGGTGAGGGCGCAACCCATGTCGATGAGGAACACCGTGTTCGGGAACAGGTGCCAGTCGTACATGGCCGCCTTCAACTGCGCGCCGGTGAGATCGGGGTAGTCGATGCCGGCCGCCCGGGCGTGCTGTTTGCGGAGCTGTTGGTAGATGGCATTGCCCTCGGGACCGTCGGCCCCCTCGGTCTCGATCAGCTCGGCCGCCGCCGACAGGTCCGACTTCAGGTAGAGGGCGCCGAGCTCGCGGAGGGAGTACTCGACGTTCCGGTAGACCGCCTCCGGATTCACCGAGTAGGACGGCCGGAGCTTGGTCGAGTCGCCGTCGGGCCCGTAGCGGAAGAGGTCGGCATGCCGGGAGTGGAGCCGGAAGAGCTCGTTGAAGGTCTTCCCGTACGCCTGGCTCTCGGCGATGGTGGGCGGCGTCGAGCGCTTGTCGGGCCGGAGCAGCTGCGGATG
This sequence comes from Acidimicrobiales bacterium, assembly GCA_035948855.1. Taxonomy (GTDB): domain Bacteria; phylum Actinomycetota; class Acidimicrobiia; order Acidimicrobiales; family RAAP-2; genus DASZIT01. Next base: position 11,496 of record DASZIT010000087.1, read on the forward strand.
GGTGCCGGGCACGTGCCAGCTCTCGATGAAGGCGTCGAGGGACGTCTTCCAGTTGGCCGGGAGGATGACCGTCTTGTACCAGGCGATCCGCATGTCCTCGAGCTTGAAGCCGTCCAGCCGCTCGGGGATCGGATGGAGGAAGTCCTCCAGCGGCTCGGCGTTCCCGTCGAGGTTGACGAAGACCCAGCCGCCCCAGGTCCCCACCCGGCACTCGGCCAGGCAGAGCTCGTCGGCCGGCCGGGGCTCGAAGTTGTCGGCGTCGGCCTGATACTTGAGCGACCCGTCGAGGTTCCAGCGCCAGGCGTGGAACGGACAGCGGAACTCGCCGAGCCGGCCCTGACCGGTGACCAGCCGGGTGCCCCGGTGCCGGCAGGAGTTGAAGTACGCCTTCAACCCGGTGTCGGTATGGATGACCACCACCGACTGGTCGCCGATCTCGAAGTTGACGAACTGTCCGGGGTGCTGCACCTCGTCGTGGCGGCAGGCGTTGAGCCAGGTCGCCGGGAACAGCCGCTCGAGCTCGAGATCGAGGAAGTCGCGGTCGAGGTAGCGGCCCTTGGGCACGAAGGCGGTGCCCAGCCGCCACCGGTCGGGAACCTCGAGCTGCCGATCGAGATCTACCACCGGCGCGGTGGACATCGCCACCTCCTTCTCGACCCTAGACATCGGTGAGCCACTGGCCGATCCGTTCCGCCACCGCCTTGTCCCGGGCTTCCTCGCCGTCGTCTCCCGTCCAATGCCAGGTGGAGGTGACGATGCCGTGGCCGCCGAGGAGCTCCTGCTGGTCGGAGACGGTTCGCTCGCCGGCCGGGTCGGTGGCGGCCAGCAATATCGGTGGCGGGCGGTCGGTGGCCAGCGCGGCGGGCGGGAGGAGCTCGAGGTGGGCGGCGGCGGCATCCACACACACCACCGACCCGACGTGGCCGGGCCGCAACAGCGCGGCCCCCAGGGCGACCACCCCGCCCTGGCCCCAGCCGATCAGCGCCGGCCGGTCGAGGCCGACGTCGTCGAGGAGGTCGGTGGCCTGGACCACCGCCTTGGTCAGCGAGATCGGGTCGGCGGCGGTCGAGCCGGGCACCGCCCGGTACCAGCAGGTGCCGCCCACCTCCATCCCGCTCGGATAGAAGGCGTAGTCACCGAAGGGGGCGACCACCCGACCCACCGCCCCACTCGACTGGGCCATCCGGGCGGGCCGGTCGATCGACGGCGGGCCTTCGGGGTGGAAGACGACCGCGGCGATCCCCGACGAGGTGGACGGGAGGTCCCGGTAGGCGAGCTTCATCGCCCGACCCGTGGCGACCGACGACCGGCATGGGCCCCGGCCAGGAACCCGAAGACCATCCCCGGCCCGATGGTGGAGCCTCCGCCCGGATAGCCCTCCCCGAAGACCGAGTTGACACAGTTGCCCGCCCCGTAGAGACCGCCGATGGGCCCGCCGGTGCCCAGGATCTGCCCCTCGGTGCCGGTGCGGGGCCCGCTGTTGGTGTCGAAGGTGGTCCCGACCAAGCAGATGGCGTGCAACGGGCCGCCGGCGTCCAACGGGTGCATCAGGGGGTTGGGCAACGAGTTGTCGGCGGCCCGGGGACCGTGGAAGGCGAACTCCACCGCCTTGGTCCCGCGGTCGAACTCGTCGTCCTGCCCGCGTTCGGCGGCGTCGTTGAACCGGGCGATGGTGTCGGCCAGGGTGTCGGCAAAATTCATATCCAGTCCGACCGGGGCGATGCCGGTCGGCATCGACGACTTCAGTTGGGCCAGCCGGGTGCCAAGGGCCTCGCACAACCCCAACACCCCGTCGCCGGTGACCACATGATCGGCCACCGCGCCCGGCGGCGGGATCGGGTAGCGGCCGCCGTAGCGCTCGGCGGTCCGCCGGTCGTAGACCATGAACATCACCCGGTTCACGTACTCGTCGCCGGCGAAGATGTGGTGCACCCGCCCGCGTGACTCGTACTCGCGCTTCTCCCCGATGGCCCGCCGCCCGAGACGGTTGACCATCAGCATCCCGTCACCCGGCACCGACCACACGTCGAGCACCGAGGTGGCGTAGTCGTCGACCGCCTCGAGGACCTGTTGGTTCCACCAGCCGTTGTGCATGCCACCGAACACCGCCCCGGCCCGGGTCCCGATGCCGACCAGGTCGCCGGTGTTCGACGGGAGCCCGGAGCCGCCGGCGATCGGCCCCCGCAGGAACCGCTCCCGGAGCTCGGGGCTGTGGGCGAACCCGCCGGAGCCGAACACCACTCCCCCATGGGCGCGAATCGTCCGGCAGGCCGACCCGTCGTCGACCACCACCCCGGTCACCGCGCCGTCCTCCAGAAGGACGTCCACCACCCGGTGGCCGAGTCGGACCTCGGTCCCCCGAGCCGCGGCGAACGCCATCAACTGGCGCACCAACTCGCCGCCGTTGCCGGCCCCGCCGTCGGGCGCCACCGTCTGGATGCCCCGCCCCCGCACCGCCCGGTTCTCGGGGAACTCGTAGTAGTCGGGGAACATCTGGCCGTCCCAGGACATCCACGGGGCATCCATGTGCACCGCGTCGATATCCCCCAGCCGGGCCATCACCTCGGCGCCCCGGTCGTAGTAGGTCTCCAGCAGGGCGAAGTCGGTGGGCAGCAGGCCGTAGCCGGGTGCGTCCGGGTCGTAGGCGCCGGGGTGGCTGACCCGGGCCATGTAGGCCAACGCCTGGTCGCGGGGGTCGGCGATCCCGGCCGCCTGCATCACCGGGTTGGCGTAGATGTGGGCCACCCCGCCCGAACAGGCGGTGGT
>DASZIT010000088.1:0-4850 GCA_035948855.1 Acidimicrobiales bacterium
ATCACCCAGCCCAGCCAGGCCACCTTCACCTCCTTCAACGGCCAGGTGCAGATCTCCGGCAGCTTCACCCAGAGCCAGGCCCAGACCCTGGCCACCGAGTTGAACTACGGGTCGCTGCCGGTGAAGCTCGACCGCATCAACGTCCAGACGGTGTCACCGACCCTGGGCAAGGCGTCGCTGCAGGCCGGGCTCATCTCCGGTCTCGCCGGCCTGGCCCTGGTGATGCTGTACATGATCTTCTACTACCGGTTGCTCGGCGCGGTGGTGGTCTCCGGGCTACTGGTCACCGCCGGGCTGCTCTGGGCCATCATCGCCTTCATGGGGCAGACGTTGGGCACCACCATCGACCTGGCCGGCATCATCGGGGTCATCGTCTCCGTCGGTATCACCGTCGACTCCTACATCGTCTACTTCGAGCGATTAAAGGACGAGACCCGCTCTGGGAGAACCGTACGCACCAGCGTGGACAAGGGCTTCCGGAGCGCGTTCCGCACCGTGTTGGCCGCTGACGCGGTATCGCTGCTGGGCGCGGCCATCCTCTACTTCGTGTCGATCGGAACCGTCAAGGGGTTCGCCCTCTTCCTCGGCCTGTCGACCATCCTCGACATCTTCGTGACCTACTTCTTCACCAAGCCGTTCGTGATCCTGCTCGGACGCAGCCGGGGCGCCACCGAAGCCGGAGGGGTGGGCGTGGCCGCCGGTCTCGGGGTCGTGGCCGAGGACCGGATATGACAGCCCGCCGTCGGAGCCGCGACAACGGGACCGAAGAGACGGTGTCCGAGGACGACCCTGACTTCGGGGACGACACTGACTTCGAGGACGCCGACGGCCCGGTCGGCGAGATCGAAGAAGCCGACGACGGGACAGAAGTCGACCCCGAAGAGCTCGAGGAAGCCTTCGACGAGGAGCTCGAGCACGCCGCAGTCAAGTACTCCGAGCCCAAGGGCCCCAACGCGTTCGTCCGGCTCTACCGGGGTGGCACCTCGTTCGATTTCATCGGCAACCGCCGTTGGTGGTTCGCCATCTCCGCGCTGATTATCCTGGCCGGGCTGGTCTCCCTCGGCACCCGGGGTCTCAACGAGGGGATCGACTTCAAGGGCGGAAGCTCGTGGACCGTCTCCTCCCAATCCTTGACGGTGGCCCAGGCCACCGACGTGGCCAAGGCGTCCGGCGTCACCCAGCCCGTGGTGGTGTCGTTGACCAACCAGGTCACCCACGTGAAGCAGATCCAGGTCCAGGCCGACCTGAACAACCTCAGCGGGACCAAGCACCAGGCTACCGTGTTCAACCTCCAGACGGCGCTGGCCCGGGCGGCCCATGTGCCGACCTCGGCTGTCTCCATCAACGACGTGGGTCCGACCTGGGGGGGTCAGGTCACCGACAAGGCGATCGAAGCCCTGATCATCTTCTTCATCGCGGTGGCCATTTACATCTCGATCCGCTTCGAGTTCAAGATGGCGGTGGCGGCGATCATCGCGGTGATCCACGACCTCCTGGTGACGGTCGGGGTCTATTCGCTGTTCGGGTTTCAGGTGACTCCGGACACCGTGATCGCCGTACTCACCGTCCTGGGGTATTCCCTCTACGACACGGTGGTGGTGTTCGACCGGATACGGGACAACGCCACCGGTCTGGGCGCGTCCGGCCGCATCTCCTATTCGGACATGGTCAACCTGTCGATGAACCAGACGCTGGCCCGTTCGATCAACACCTCGGCGGTGGCCATCGTTCCGGTGCTCTCGGTGCTGGTGGTCGGATCGATCTTCTTGGGGGCGACCTCGCTGCAGGACTTCGGGCTGGCCCTGGTGATCGGCCTCACCAGTGGGGCGTACTCGTCGATCTTCATCGCCTCCCCGCTGCTCGCCCTGATGAAGGAGCGCGAGCCCCGCTACCGGACGATCCGCCAACGGCTGGAGACCCGCGGCGATCGGGTGGGCATCCTCACCCCGGCCGCCGCCGCGGCCATGGCCGGCGCGGGGGCGGGCGGGGGCCGAGCCGCCAGCCGGAACCGGCCGCAGACCGCCGGCGTCATCCGGCCGGGGGGTGGGGCCAAGGTGTCCCGGTCGACCGGCGCCGCGCCCCGGGCCGGCACCAAGGCGGGGGGGACAGCCAGCGCCGGGGGAGTCCGATCCGGCTCCGGCCAGGCCTCGTCGTCGGGCGGCGGGGCCCGTTCGGGTCCGGGTTCCTCCCGTCCGGGGGGCAATCGACCCCCACCCCGTCCCCGCAAGGGCAAAGGCAAGGGCGGCAAGCGCAAACGGCGTTGATATCGTCCTGATCCGGTGCCTATGGCGGGTACCGTGTAGTGATGGCATTGGCTTCACCAGTACCCCGGGAAGGGATCGATACCAAGGAAATAAAATTCCTGGCCGGATCGACCCTGCCCGAAGCCGAGGCCATCCTGGTGGTTCCGGTGGTCGAAGCCTTCCTTCGACGTCATCCCGGAGCCGAGACGTCGATGATCGTGCGGGCCGCGGAGACGGCCACCACCGCCCACGCCGGCCAACTCCGGCAGTCGGGTGAGCCCTACATCACCCACCCCATCGCCGTCGCCGGGATCGTTGCCGAGCTGGGTCTCGATGCCCAAACCGTGGCCGCCGCCCTGCTCCACGACGCGGTGGAGGACACCGGGGTCACCGCCGAGGTCATCGAGCGAGACTTCGGGAGCGCGGTCGCCGGCATCGTCGACGGTGTCACCAAACTCGACCGCCTGCAGTTCGACTCCAAGGAGGCCCAACAGGCGGCCACCGTCCGCAAGATGTTGGTGGCCATGGCCAACGATTGGCGGGTGTTGATCATCAAGCTGGCCGATCGGCTGCACAACATGCGCACCTTGTCGGTGATGCCCGAATGGAAGCAGCGCCGGACCGCCCAGGAGACCATGGACATCTACGCCCCGCTGGCCCACCGGCTCGGCATCCAGGAGATGAAGTGGCAATTGGAGGACCTGGCCTTCGCCACCCTGCACCCCAAACGATTTGCCGAGATCGAGCAGATGGTGGCCAGCCGGGCGCCGTTGCGGAACGAGTACCTGGCCCGGGTGCTGGTGGCCGTCCGGGAGCGCATCGCCGCCTCCGGGGTCACCGCCGAGGTGACCGGACGCCCGAAGCACCTGTGGAGCATCTACGAGAAGATGGTGGTGCGGGGCAAGGAGTTCGACGATCTCCTCGACCTGGTCGGGATCCGGGTCATCGTCGAGGCCGAGAAGGACTGCTGGGCGGCACTGGGCTCGATCCATGCCATCTGGCCTCCGGTCCAGGGGCGCTTCAAGGACTACATCAACTCACCGAAATTCAACCTCTACCAGTCGCTCCACACCACGGTGATCGGGCTGGACGGCAAGCCCATCGAGGTGCAGGTCCGAACCCATGAGATGCACCGGCGGGCCGAGTACGGCATCGCCGCCCACTGGGGCTACAAGGAGAGCGCCACCCAGGGGGAGGGATCCGGCGAACGCACCGGGGGCAAGGCGAGCAAGACCATCAAGCCCAACAAAGTCGGACGCGGGCGTAGCACCGAGGAGGGCCGGCGGGTACTGGGGTTCCGGAGCCCGAAGGGCAACAAGGGCAGCAGTGGGACGCGGCCCGGCGGGATCACCGACGCCCAACGGTCGGAGATCGCCGAGCGGGACCGGCGGGCCGAGCGGTTGGCCCTGGCCAAGGAGACCTCGTCGACCACCTCGGAAGTCGAGTGGATGCAGCGCATCGTCGACTTCCAGAACGAGACCACCGACCCCATCGAGTTCCTCGAGGCGCTGAAGCTCGACCTCGAAGAGGACGAGGTCTACATCTTCACCCCCAAGGGCAAGGTCATCGCCCTGACCGCCAACGCCACCCCGGTCGACTTCGCCTACTCCATCCACACCGAGGTCGGGCACCGATGTATCGGGGCCAAGGTCAACGGGCGACTGGTCCCGCTGGATACCCGGCTCTCCTCGGCCGACACCGTGGAGATCTTCACCTCCAAGGCACCCACCGCCGGGCCGTCCCGGGACTGGCTGAACTTCGTCGCCTCGTCCAGGGCCCGCTCGAAGATCCGGCAGTGGTTCTCCCGGGAGCGACGGGAGGACGCCAAGGAGGTCGGTCGCGAGGAGCTGATCAAGGAGCTCCGGCGGGACGGGCTCCCGGTCCAGAAGCTGGTCTCCGACAACGCGCTGTCCGATCTGGCCACCACCCTCAACTACGCCGACCTCGACGCCCTCCACGCCGCCATCGGCGACAACCGGGTGTCGGCCCGGGCGGTGGCCCAGCGCCTGCTCCGGGACCTGCGGGGCGGGGTCTACGAGGAGCAGCTGCCGGTCACCGCCCGACGCCAGCCGATGGCCCCCCGGCCCGGGCGGGGATCGTCGGTCGGGGTCTACGTGGAGGGTCTCGACGACCTGATGGTCCGGCTGTCCCGGTGCTGCACGCCGGTGCCCGGGGATGAGATCATCGGCTTCGTCACCCGGGGCCGGGGGGTGTCGGTGCACCGGGCCGACTGCGCCAACGCCGCCTCGCTCGCCTCCCGCTCCCGCGAGCGGCTCATCGAGGTCGAGTGGGACCACCGCTCCTCCGGGGTGTTCGTCGCCACCATCGAGGTGGTGGCCATCGACCGTTCCAGCCTGCTCAGCGACGTGACCAGCGTGGTCTCCGAGCACCACCTGAACATCGTCGGGGCGAATACCCAGACCGACTCCGACCGCATCAGCCGGATGCGCTTCGATGTGGAACTGGGCGATCCCGCCCACCTGGAGTCGGTGCTCAACCTCATCCGGCACCTCGATGCCGTCTACGACGCCTACCGTATCCTCCCCGGAAAGAAGGACTGAGGTCTCGATGGCCGGCGATGGCACCGCGGCGCGCGCCCCGAGTGGC
>DASZIT010000089.1:0-9736 GCA_035948855.1 Acidimicrobiales bacterium
CGAAGGCGGTCACCGATTCGGAGCCGTCGGCCGGCACCGACGCGGCGTTCTCCGATTCATGGGCGTCGGCCAGGTCCCCCAGGAACGACAGCGGCGACCGCACCGCCTGGGCGATCTTGTCGGTCGACGGCAGGTCGGGGAACGACCCCCGGACGTCGGTCTCCAGCCGTTGCCGGAACTTGCGGAAGTCCCCCCACAGCCCCCCGATCTGCTTGGCCACCTTGGGCAGCTTGTCCGGCCCGAGGACCACCAGGGCGACCACCAGGATGACCAGGATCTTGGCGGGACTGAGGAATGTCACTGTCGCCTCGTTCCCATGACGACCTAGGACGCACTGTGGACCGAGGCTGGATCAATGGACTCGACCACCACCACGGTCTGTGCCGGCGCGTGAACGGCAGAAGGAGAAGGGGACGCCGCGGCTACCTGGGCGCCTGGGCCATCTTCGGCGGCGCCGTGGTCCACCCCCTTCTTGAATTCCTTCTGCGCCGAGCCCAGCGAGCGAGCCAACTTGGGAATCTGCGTGGATCCGAACAAGACCAACACCACCACGATGAGGACAATGATCCCGTCTACGCCGAATATCTCTGCTGGTGAGCTGAAGTGCACTGTGGTGTCTCCGTTTCGTCCTGGTCCCTGCCTCTTCGTTGCCAACGGACACTTGGATGAAGGACACGAGTACGAGGAAGGTAGCTCACGTCATAGTTCGAAACCGAAGATGCGGCTCAGGCCGAACCCGGAGGGACGTCTCGCGTCGCGAGCTCGGCCAGGCCGCCAGCGCCAAGAGGACCATCATCGGCCCGAGATTGAGATCGGTGGCGTCAGTGGTGAATATCCCGCCCAACTGCTGAAACACAACCCAGTAGAAGAGCGAGAGCGCGATCCCAAGGCCGAGCCACGCCCGTTGACGAACGCGATCAAGTAGCCAGCCCACGCCGATGGCCAGCTCCAGGGCCGCCAGCACGAAGGTCACGGTCAGGGCGTGATCGGCGCTGACTCCGGAGAACCACGAATTGGTATAGGCCAACCAGCCCGGCGAAGGGCTGGCGAGTTGCGACAGGTTGGCCCGCAGGACTTGCCCAGCCGGATAGACGAACGGGATATGGAGGAAGGCCGCTCCCACCCAGAGCAGTATCCATGTGAGTCCCCATGCCCGGCGGTCGACATCGGGGCGATCCGGTCGAGGCCAGGCCAGACCGCCGATCAGCCCATAGAGAACGGCGGCTCCCGGCGCCCCGGCGCCCATGAGTGCGAATCCGGTCGGCAATACTCCGAAACCCTCGCCCAACCACCAGATGACTGCGGCCCATACGAACGAGACACCGAGCGCCGTCCGGGTGCATCTTCCGCTGACCAGACTGACCCCGATGGCCGCCTGGATGAGGATGCTTGCCAAGTTCCACCAGGCCCAATGGGCGACAAATGGATTGATGCCGGCAAAGATCGACCGATTGACCCATTGCGGTGCCCCCATGACCGATTGGGCCAGGGTTCCCAACGGATAGTCGCGGGTGAACTTCTCGCCCTCAGCCTGAAGTCCGGCGTCGACGAGCCAGAGGATTCCGAGCGCGATCTGTAGCCCCCGCCGCCCGATCAGCCGACGCTCCACCCACTGTCCATCTCGTGCAATGTTGTCTTTCATCATCCTCTTGCCGTTCATCGCAAATCCGGACGGTTCGACGTTCGTTGGTGACAGCCAGAGGAGCGTCAGCCGACTCCGGGCCAAGCGGGACGGCGGTGCGCGGATTTGCGCTGCCGGGCCACCGTGAGAACGGCCGCACCAACCAGGACGGCAAAGGCACCCGCCTCGAAAATGAGGGACAGGGTGGCATAGGGAGCGCTCAGACTGTCCCGGAAGCCGAACAGGCCGACGTTGACCGACAGCAGCAAGCCGCCAATGGTGCCGATGGCAAAGAGAGCACCACCGACGAGAACCACCAGGTGACGGGAGACAGCAACGGTGATGGCCAGGACGATCCCGACGATCCCCTGGATCAAGAAGAGGGGGCCAATGGTGGGGATGTGTTGGTAGCCCTGGGACCACAGGTGTAGGTGGATGATGGCCGAGAGGACCAAGAGGAGAGCGCCAATCCAGGCCAGCGCACTCACGACTGTTCCCGGCGTGGTCATCAATCCGGACAATCGCGCCCGGGCGCCCGCCGTTCGTCTATCGATTGCCCGGCTACGAGTGAGTGGACCCAGGTGCATGTCTGGTATCCGGAGCCGAGTGTGGGCTCAGATGACGATTCGACACCATCTGCCGGCAGTGGTCTGCCAGATCATGCAGCCAGGGACACCGCGCCCCGCATCAGGTCGAGGCCTTCGAGACCCGGGAGCCGGTCGACTCGTCGGTCGATCCGCTCCGCCATCACCCGGCCCTCGCCGCCACCGAACAGATAGGTGCTGACGAACTTGACCTCCGCGTCGGGCATGACTCCGCTGCCGACCGGTGCCCAGTACCGTCGCAGCGCCCATCGGGTGAGGCGCTGGGCGGCCCGGCTGTCTGATAAACGGTCCTTGGCCTGGGAGACGTAGAAGTCGATGTGGCGTCCCTCCTGTTTCATGATGCGGCGCAAGAGGTCGGAGAGGACGGGATGCTCGGCCAGCTTGGCCAGGCGGGCATAGCCCGCCTGGGTGGTCCACTCGTTGACCGCTCCCCAAGTCATGTGGACGGCGGTGAGGTGCGGGGTGAGAGCCGACGCCAATTGGAAGGTAAGTGGTCGCCAGGCGTCTCGCTTTGGAAGGCGATGACGGAGGGCGGCAATCCGCCCGCTCCCGGCTTGTTCCCCGTGGGCGGCCAACACGTTGGCGATGGCCTCGCCGTGCCAGTACTCCTCATAGTTCCAAAACGTCAGAAATGAGGTGACGTCGGGATCGCGATGGGCCCGGGTGACCAGGATGTCTCTGAGATAGCAGACGGTGTGGTTCTCGATGTCGTGCATATAGCGGAGACAGCGCAAGACATCCGGGTCCAGGGGTTGGTCTCTGAAGGCGCTGAAGTCAATGTCCGCGACCTCGAGTTTTCCGGAGATATCACGGTAGGTGTCGATATCGAAGCTCATGGCTGGTATTCGTCGCCGGGCGATCGCCCGGATGGCCAAAATCAGCTGAGCTGGAACGCCGGAGGCCGAATCGGCCGACGGGCGGCGATGTCACCCATGCGAGAAGTTTAGATGGGCTGACGCGGCAATGGCCGGCTCCGAGAGCCGGCCATTGCCATTGCCCACGATACGAATGCGGGGGTTTCGCCTCGTGGAGGTCGGTGCCAGCGTCAGCCCGAGTAGTCGCCCGGACCCCGGGCGCCGGTCAATGGGCTGAATGCGTCCGGAACCGGGTACTGGCCCAGAGCGAAGTTGAGAATGGCGATGTGCTGCATCTCCACCGGTTGGATGCTGGCTGCCACCTTCACCGACGAGTCGGCCGTCACCACTGAGATGCCGTTCTGATAGGTGGCGGCGGCGATGCCCTCCAACATGAGCGCCAGCTGGGCGGCGCCGACCACATCGGTCACTTTGGCGAATGCCGCGTTGACCGTTGGGACCAACGCCGGATCGGGCACCGTGACCGCCGAGTGGCCGGCCGCCACGATGGCCGAGTTCCAAGCCGAAGCGTGCTGGGCGTGCTGGCCCTTGGCGGTGGTGACGAAGGTGGCGACCGCGGGTGGAACCGTCCCGAGCTTGTTCTGGCCCGCGGCGGTGAGTACGTCACCGTAGGCGGCAACTGCGAGGTTCTCAAGGCTGGCGGCCAGTGCGGCGATGGCCAAGTCACCGGTCAGTTTGCCGGTCTTGGTCGCACCGGTGGTAGTGGTCGAACCCGATGAACTCGACCCAGACCCGCAGGCGGCCAACACCGCGCCGCCGGCCACCGCCCCGGCGCCGATGAGGAACCCCCTGCGGCTGGTGCGGATCTTGTCGGTCCATTCCCCGAGGGCCTCCCGGATGGCCGGCATGCTGACGTCGTTGTGGATCTGGTCGAGGTCGCTGGTCATCACAGTGAGCTCGTGCTCGGAGATGGCCATGACCCCTGGAGTCTGGTTGCGGTGCTTCATTACATTGCTCCTTCGGTGGCCGGACGGGCCTGGTCGGTCGGGTAGAACGCTTGGGGGAAGCCGACCGAACCGGCGGCGGCCGGCAGGTTGGCCACGTTCCCGGCGGCGAGGGTGATGAGCTGGGGTGCATTGGCGTTCAGCAACGCCTGGACGGCCAGCAATACGGCGGCGTGCTGGGCCTCGACGCCCATGATCGACGCGGTGACCTTCTTGGCATTGGCATCGGAGAGCGCGGCCACATCGGCCACGTAGGTCTCCGCCGCCCCTTGCTCGAGCTCGAGAGCCAGGGCCACCACCGGGCCGGGGCCGGTGAGACCGGGTTTGGCCGCATTGACCACGTTCAGTAGCGCCGGGTCGGGATTGGTCTGGGCCTTGCCGCCAAGGGTGGTCACCGCGGCGTTGAATGCGGTCAGGTGCTGTTGATGCTGCTGCATGGTGGTGGTGGAGAACGCCTTGACGACCGGATTGGCCGAGTCCCCGCCGATAAAGGGCAACGTCAGCGCGGTTTGGTAGGTGGCCACCGCCAACGCCTCGATGGAAGCCGCCGTCTGGAGGATCTGGACGTCAGTGGCCGATGCCGCGAAAGCGGGTGAGGCGAACACCCCCTGGAGGGCAGCGCCGACGCCAGCCGCCGCCAACAGGCCACCGCCGAATGCCGCACCGGTGAACAGACGGGAGCGGCGAGCTGCCTCGTATCGGGACTCGTCGAGATCGACCTGGCCATGCGCCCGGGCTTCAAAGCCGGTTTCGACCATTTCATCCAGTGACGTGGCGGTGGCGACCATGGCGTCGCGGTGGATGTCTTGCGACTCCTCGATCAACGCACCCATGGCGCCGGGGTCGACGTCGGGAGCATCCTCCTCCTGCGCCATGCGGCCTTCCTTCAGCCGTCCTCTCATATCTACCTCCTGTTTTGGTTTTGGTTTTCGGTGTTGCTTCGGTGAGGCGGCAAGCAGATCGTTCCCACTTGGTCGGTTACGAGACGGTGAGGGTTCCGGTCATGTACTGATGGATTGTGCAGATGTAGGGGTAACTTCCCGCTCTGTTCGGAGCCGTGAACGTCTTGGATTGACCGGCTTGGATGTCTCCGGTATCGAAGCCGCCGGATTTACTCGTCAGGGTGTGGGCAACGCTGTCGTCGTTGGTGACGGTCACCGACGCCCCGGGGGCGACGGTCAGGCTGCTCGGTGAAAAGGCGAAGTTCTTGATGGTGATGGCTTGGCCGGCGCCGCCCGGTGACCCCGATCCCGGGTGGGTGGAACTCGAGGTTGTGCTGCCGCTGGACGAGCACGCCGCCAGCGCGATGGCCGCGGCGAACACACTCACGATCGCCCCTCGACGAACGGATCGGAAGGACGGGGTCGTCATGTGACGCGGGGTTGGACGATCGAAGAGAGCGGGAATGTGGGGCATGCTGTCGGTTCGGAGCCGCGCCCACTTCGGATGTATGGCGAATTGAGATTGGCGGCTCCGGTCCCGCGGTTGAGGTCCGAAGGGGTCAACCTGGGTAAAATTTGCAACTGCAGTCATCCAGAAGGGGGACTGGTGACGAACAGGTGGTCGAGATGATCGATCTGGAGCTGGCCAGCGATGCCAATCTGGTGGTGGCCGTCGCCCGCAGTCATCAGCCCGCTCTGGCCGAGGCCTATCGGCGTCACGGCGGAGCCGTCCACGCCCTGTCCCGACGGATCCTTCGCAGTGACCCTCCGGCCGAGGAGATCACCCAGGAGGTTTTCCTCGATCTGTGGCAGAGCCCGGAGAAGTTCGACGCTCAACGCGGGACCCTGCGCTCGTTCCTGTTGGCGCGTACCCATGGGAAGTCGATTGACTTCATCCGCTCAGAGACGGCCCGCCGCCGCCGGGAAGACCGCACCACTCGGGAGACGGCTACCGCCGGGTACGACGTCGAACATCAGGTCTGGGATCTGGCGGTGGCCGAGCAGGTGAAGGAGGCCCTCACCGCGCTTCCCGACGAATTGCGTCAGCCGATTCTGCTGGCGTATTTCGGCGGCCACACCTACCAGGAGGTAGCCAAGATGCTGGGAGCGCCGGAAGGCACCGTGAAGAGTCGGATCCGGGTCGGTCTCGGTCGGCTACGGGTGAACCTTGCCGCTCGGGGCGTCGAACCGGCCGGAGCCGAACGATGAGCGGAACCATGCCCGAGCCAACCCACGACGAAATTGAGGAACTCCTGGGTGCCTACGCGCTCGATGCCCTCGAACCCGAGGAGACCGCCCAGGTCGAACGGCACCTCCGCGAGTGCATCCGGTGTGTCATCGAGGTCGGCCAGCATCACGAGGTCACCGGTCTGCTGGCCAACTCCGGTGGCGACGCCTCTGCCGAGCTGTGGCACAAGATCGCCCAACGCCTCGACGCGCCGTCGGACGTTCCCTCGTGGGACCGTCTGGCTGCCCGCCTCGACCCGGCTGGTGCACCCCAAGCCGTCCCGCCGCTCGAAGTGCCGTCCGCCGAGGTCATCGAGCTGGACCAAACTCGACGGCGACACCGATGGATGGTCCGTACCGCCAGCCTGGTGGCCGCCGCCGCGGCCGTCCTGGCCGTGGTGCTCGGCGTCCAGGTGAACCACCTCAACCATCAGGTGAATGCGCTGAGTTCGACCCGGCAATCGGTGAGCGCCGCGGCCCAGGCCGCCCTCGAAAACCCGACGACGCAACGCATACAGCTGACCCCGCCGGCGACATCGCCCGGACCGAAGGGGACCTCGGTCACCCTGGTGGTCGGCCAGACGGGCACCGGCTACGTGTTCGCGTCCAACCTCTCGCCCCTCCCGTCGAGCCAGACCTATCAGCTCTGGGGGGCCATCAACGGTCAGTTGGTCTCGCTTGGTGTCCTCGGACCCGATCCGGGTGTCCGCGCCTTTACCTATGACACCGGGACCAAGGTCCAGGCCTACGCCATCACCGCGGAACGCGGTGGGGGGGTGGTCCAGACAACCCACCTGCCGGTGGTGGAGGCCGCCGTCAAGCAAGCCTGACCTTTTGCGGCTGTCGGGCCGGCCGAGTGTCCGGGCTTAGTCGCGGTGGACCTGGCGGAGCCCGGCCCAGGCGAGGTCGGCCACCCGGGTGGCCAGCACCGAGGCCTCCGAGGAGATTCCGCTGATCTCGCCACCGTCCTCGAGGCTGGTGATCGGGGGAACGTCGCGGCCGAGCCACAGGCGGCTGGCGCCCTCGACCATTCCCACCACCGAGTAGGCCAGCAGCAGCCGATGCTCGGGCTCGAGCCCAGCGTCGATCAGGGGGTCGATGGCTTGGGCGAGAGTGTCCTCGACCCGACGGAGCGCCTCGCCCAGCTCCGGGTCGTCGGGAGCGTCCCGCCCGTAGATGAGCCGGAAGGCGTGTTCGTTGTCCACCATCATCTCGAAGTAAGCGGCCATGCCCACCTCCACCTGCTGGCGGGGTCCCTCGGCGTCGGCCACCGCGCCGGTGATGCGCTCGATCAAGGCGTGGGAGAACACGTCCAGCAGCTCCAGATACAGCGCCCGCTTGGAGTCGAAGTGCTGATAGACGAGGGGCTTGGTGACGCCGGCGGCCTCGGCGATGTCGTCCATGGTGGTAGCGGCATAGCCGCGTTCGGCGAACAGGGAGAGGGCCTCGTCGAACAGCTGGCTCCTGCGTTCCTCGGCCGTGAGCCTCCGGCTCGTCGTCTGCCCGCTTCCGGGATCCTCCCGGTCGGTCGTCGTCGTCCCGCTCATCCCGGCCATGGTAGTCGGGTCGGAATTAGTGCCTGGCTGCCGGGACGGGCTTCACCGCACCCCCAAATGCCGGCGGTCCGGAGCCGAGTCGGTCAGAGATCGGGGAGGGCGTTGCTGATGTGATCGGGCAGGTCGCCGAGGGAGAAATGGGTGGTGGCCACCTCCTGGTTGTGGTCGAGCAGTGCGTCGTCAGGGGCGTCGAGCCAAGTACCGAGACCGGCCATCTCGTCGAGGGCGAACCACCGGAATCCGAAGGTGGCCAGCTCGGTGGCCACCGGATAGGGACCGATGGCCAAAGGTCGCCGGTGGATGGCCGACTCCACCGACGGGTTCCCGAATCCCTCCCAGGTGGACGGGAGAGCGACCACATCACAGGCGGAGTAGGCGGCGACGACCCCGGCGGGAGGGACGGTCCTGGGCCACTCGAGGATCACCGGGCACGAGGCACCCGCCACCAGTCGATCGAGCTCGGGCCCGTAGCCGTCTTCGGGCGGCCCGAGCAACCAGTAGAGCGCACCCAGCGCCTCGGCCACCTCGATCCCGCCGCCGACGTTCTTCCTCGGCAGGGCGCGGGTCGGCTGGAGCACCAGCCGTCGGCCCTCGTCGAGGCCGAGGGCGTCGCGTACCTGGCGGCGTTGGGCGTCGTCCTGGTCGGGGTCGAGGCTGGCGGGGGCGAACGAGTTGTAGATGGTGGTCGCCTCGATGCCGTACTCGGCCAGCTGGCGGCGGCTCAACTGGTTGATGGTCACGTGGGTCCACCGCCGGTCGTCGGGAGGCGGACCGTGGCCGGCGAACTGTGGCCGTTGCCAGGGGAGGTCGTGATGGTGCAGCAGCGCCGGCCGGTTGGCCAGCACCCGGGCCACCACGTCGGCCGCCGCCGGATTGAGGGGCAGGGAGCACAGGTTCTCCACCACCACCACGTCGGCCCCGGCGAGGGCGGAGTCGACCTCCTCGGCGGTCGGAGGATCCTCCACCCCGATGGCCAACCCGGGGAGGCAGTGGTCCACCGGCCCGTCGCCGGCCACCGTCACAATTGAGAACCCCAGGGCCCGTAGCGCGCCCTCCCACTTGGCGGCTTCGACGGCAACCCCGTCGGATCCCCCGAGGCGGAACGAAACAAGCGCGGCGGTCGGAATGCGCCACGGTAGCAATGGGACATCCGACCGGGGAGCGGCTACCGTCGCGCCGTGCCCGAGACCGATGAGCTGGTGTCCACTCAAGTGGGCCCGGTGCTCACCCTCACCATCAACCGCCCGGAGCGCCGGAACTCCATGACCTGGGAGATCATCCGCGACCTGCGCCACCGTTTGGCCGAGGCCAAAGGCGACCCCAGCGTCCGGGTGGTGGTGCTGGCCGGAGCCGGCGACCAGGCGTTCTGCGCGGGTGCCGACCTGTCGGGCATGGCCCCGGCCGACGCCGGAGGCGGCACCGACGCCTTCTTCGACCAGCATGCCGCCCGGGGCTGGCTGGTCGACCTGTTCGAGGAGATGTGGCAGCTGGGAAAGCCGATCATCGCCCGGGTCCAGGGTTGGGCCCTGGCCGGCGGGTTCGGGTTGGCGTTGGCCTGTGACCTGGTGGTGGCGTCCGAAGCTGCCCGGTTTGGCGCTCCGGAACTGAACGTGGGCCTGTGGCCGTTCATGATCACCGTGCCGATGGTGCGCTCGATGCCCCCGAAAAAGGCCCTGGAGCTGATGCTGACCAGCCGGGTGGTGGGGGCGGCCGAGGCCGATCGGATCGGGTTCGTCACCCGGGTGGTCCCTCACGACCAGCTCGACGAGGCGGTCGCCGAGCTGGCGGCGACCTTGGCGTCGAAACCCCCTGGGGTGATGAGGCTCGGGCGCGAATCGTTCTACGCTGTGTGGGATTCGGCCGCCTCCGAGGCGTTGGCTCACCTGCACGCCATGCTGACGATCACCAGTCAGACGGCGGAGGCATCGGAGGGAATTTCGGCATTCATGGAGAAGCGAACGCCGGAA
>DASZIT010000090.1:0-11161 GCA_035948855.1 Acidimicrobiales bacterium
GATGAGCTACAGGCGGGTCTGGGCGGCATCGTTTCCCAGCCCGGTGAGTCCGGGTATGACGAGGCGGTCAACATCTGGAACGCCGCCATCACCCGCAAGCCGGCGGTAGTAGCCAGCTGCACCACCAGTGCTGACGTCGCCGCCGCCCTGGCCTTCGCCCGAGCCCAGGGGCTCGAGGTGTCGGTGCGCGGCGGCGGTCACAACTACGCCGGCTTCTCCCTGTGTGAAGACGGCCTGATGATCGACTTGACGCCGATGAAGACGGTCAGCGTCGACCCGGACGCCCGCCGGGGCAAGGCCGGCGGCGGGACGACCTGGGGCGAGTTCGACGCCGCCACCCAGGCGCACGGTCTGGCCGTGCCCGGCGGCTTCATCAGCCGGACCGGGGTCGCCGGTCTCACCCTCGGAGGCGGGTTCGGCTGGCTGTCGAGACTCGCCGGGCTGTCGGCCGACAATCTGGTCGGGGCCGAGGTGGTCACCGCCGACGGATCGGTGCTGCACGCCTCGGCGACGGACAACCCGGATCTCCTCTGGGCCATCCGGGGCGGGGGCGGCAACTTCGGGGTGGTGACCGAATTCGAATTCCAGCTCCACCCGGTCGGGCCCATCCTCCAGCTGGGACTGTTCCTGTTCAGCCCCGACCAGGGCAAGGAGATGTTCCAGTTCGCCCGAGACTTCGTGGAGACCCTGCCCGATGCCTGTGGGGTGTTCATGGCCGGATTGAGTGCGCCTCCGGAGCCGTTCGTGCCCGAAGATCTGCACTTTTCTCCGGTCTTCGGCCTGGTGGTGGTCGGGTTCGGTGACGAGGCCGAGCACGCCCGGCTCATCGAGCCGATCCAGCAGGCGCTCTCCCCGATCGTGGAGCTCATCACGCCCATCCCCTACGTCGGCCTCCAGCAGATGTTCGACGCCTCGGCCCCCTGGGGGATGCACAACTACGAGAAGGCCGTGTACCTCACCGAGTTCTCCGACGGCGCCATCGACGCCATCATCGAGCACCAGGCCAAGAAGATGTCGCCGCTGTCGTTCGTGCCCATCTTCCCGTTGGGCGGCGCCTACCGAAGTGCCGACGACGACGCCACCGCCTTCGGCGGGAGCCGCGACTACCGGTTCGTGGTCAACGTCTCCGCCACCGCCATGTCCCCGGATGACTACGAAGCCGAGCGGGCGTGGTCCCGCGACTACTGGTCGGCGCTGGTCGAGCACGCCGCTGGGGTCGGGAGCTACGTGAATTTCATGACCGAGTACGACGAAGATCGGGTCCGCAGCGCCTACGGTGCCAAATACGCCCGGCTCCAGCAGATCAAGGCCTCCCTCGACCCCGACAACGTCTTCCATCTCAACCAGAACATCCCGCCGGCGCCGTAGCCGACCGGACGGCGTGGGTAGGCTCGCCGGAGAGGTTGGGGGGTCGGGCGATGCCACTGGGTGACGGACAGCGCTTCGAGCGCCGGCTGGCCAAGAAGGGCCAGGCCAGGATCGAGCGGATGCACGACCCGGTGCGCGGGACCGCCACCGTGGTGTCCAGCAGCAGCCCGACCGACAGCGTCGGGGAGGGGGTTGCCGCCTGGAACGGGTGCACGTTGACCTGCGTGCTCCAGGCGGACGGCGTAAGCGCCCAGACGGCCCACGAGCGCGCCCTGACCTCGCCGACCAACCGCTGGCCGTATCCCAACGTGGTGCTGCCGATCACCCTGGACCGGGCGGAGCCGAGCAACTGGGTGGTGCACTGGGCAGAGATGACCACCGCGAGGCAGGCCAGCGACTCGCAAGCCGAGGCATTGGCGGCATCCATTCGCGGCGCGCCGGCATCGGCGCCGTCACCTGGCTCGGGGCCTGATGATCAGCTGGCCCGGCTGCAGAAGCTCGGCGAGCTGCACGCCAGCGGGGTGCTGACCGACGCCGAGTTCGACGCCCAGAAAGCGAAGATCCTGGGTAGCTAGTCCAGCGGGCCTGAGCCGGCTCGGCGGGGGAGCCGGCTAGCGCGCCACGCGGTAGCGGAGGTAGACGACGTTCGAGCTGAAGGTGCGGGACTCGACGAGTTCGAGATCCACTCGGCGCTCGCGCTGGGGAAAAAAGGGAATGCCCCCGCCCACCAGCACCGGGCTGACCCGGGGCCGGTACTCGTCGATCAGACCCAACGCGGCCGCCTCGGCGGCGAGCGTCGCGCCGCCGATGGCGATGTCGCCCTCCCCCGGCTCGGCTCGCAACCGCTCGATCTCCTCGGCCAGGCCGCCGGAGGCCAAGCGGGCACTACCCTCCACCGCCGACAGCGTGGTCGAGAACACCACCTTGGGGAGCGGATTCCAGACCGCAGCCCACTCGAGCTCCGAGTCGTCGAGTGTTCGATCCTGGTCGGCGGTCTCCCAGTACAGCATCGTCTCGTACAGCCGTCGTCCCAACAAGTGGACGCCGACCTCTCGTATCTGGTCGGTGACGAAACCAAAGACCTCATCGCCGGGCTCCGTCCAGCCGAATTCGCCGTCCGGCCCGACGATGTAGCCGTCAAGGGAGACGCCCATCGAATAGGTCACGCTGCGCATGAGAAGTCCTCCTCGTTAACGGCTACGACAGTACGACTGCCCGACGCCGCCGGACTCATCGCCGCCCGCGACATTCCGCGGAGCCTCTGGTCCGGTCGCGGACGCCTGTTAGCCGGCGTTGCGGGCGAGAACCTCACTGATCCGGACCCGCTTGCCCGTTCGGAGGATGGCCCGGGTGTAGATGGCGGTGGCCAGCCGGGCCACGCCGAAGATGCCCACGATGGTGATCGCCACCGAGGCGAGGAACTCCCACAAGTTGACCGCCCCGAAGCCGACCAGCACCGGCATGGCGAACGGCGCGGTCGGGGGGAGATAGGCCAGGACCTTGACCAACTCCGACGGGCTGCCGGAGGCGGCGGCGGTGAGCGAGATGATGTAGCCGAAGATGATCGGGAGGGTCAGCGGGAAGGCCAGGCTCTGTACCTGGTCCTGGCGCTGGGCCAGGGAACCGGCGGCGGCGTAGACCCAGCAGTAGAAGCTGTAGCCGAGCAGCAGCCAGACCAGGGTGCTCACCACCACCAGGGGACCGGTTCCATGCAGCAGCGTGGATCCGACCGCCGCCGACAGGCCGAGGGCGACCCCCACGATGAGGGCGGCCTGGGCGAAGGCGACCAGACCGATGCCGAGCACCTTGCCGGTGAGCAGCTGGATCGGGCGGACCGCGGCCAGCAGGACCTCGATGACCCGGCTGGCCTTCTCCTCCATGACCCCGATCAGGGTCCAGGTGTTGTACTGGGTGAGCATTACGAAGATGAGGATGACCCCGATGACCGAGGTGGGGTGCGTCTTCTTCTTGGCCGCGCCGGGTTGGAGGCTGCTCACCGGAAGCGGCTTGGCATTGTTGAGGGCGGCGGACTGGGCGGGGGTGAGATGGGCCGCCTGGACGGCGGCGGCTACCCCGAGGTTCGTGGCCAACTGGGCGGTGCCCGAACTGTCATTGGCGTCGACCGGCTGGTCCACCACGATCTTCTGGCCGTCGACGATGGCGAGGTCGATGGTCCCGGCGCGGATGGCGTCGCTCGCGGCTTTCTGGTCGGGCTCGGGCACGAACCGGACGGCGGTGCCGTTGGTCTTGGCCGACGCCACCACCACGGCATGGAGGGGTGCCGACAGCGACCCGACCACCCCGACTCGCTGGGGTTGCGGGGTCGACTTGGTGAGGGTGGGGATGATGATGGCCCCCGCCACCACCGCCAGGATGACCACCGTCCCGATGCGAAAGATCCGGCCCCGCAACCGCTCGCGTATCTCCCGGGCCGCCACCAGGCCCACATCACTGCTGAACGGCCCGTATCCGGGGAGTCTCCGAGGCCGGGGCTGGCGGGGCGGGCGGGGTGGGCGGTCAGAACCGGAGGCCCCCGGCTCGCCGGCTGACCGCCGGCGGCGCCGGAGCCAGATCCTCACCACCGCGGCCAGGACCACCACGACGGGAATGAAGAACCGGATGTCCTTGACGCTCACTTCACTGCCTCCCGGAAGACTTCGGAGAGCCGGCGCCGCTCGAAGACGAACTCGGTGACCCGCCCCTTGGCCATCGCCGCCTCGAGCACGGTCTGGCTGTCCACCGTCGGGTCGAGCACCAGTCGCGCCGCGCCGCCGTCGACTTCGGAGATGGTGACACCGTCGAGGCCTTGCGCCCAGGAACCCTCCCGGTCCCCCTCCACCCGCACCACCAGGCGGGGGGAACCGCTGGTGGCCAGGTCGTCAACTTTCCCGGTCACCACCAGCCGGCCGTGGTCGATGATGGTCACCGACTCGCAGAGATCCTCGACCTGGTCGAGTTGATGGCTGGAGAACAGCACACAGCACCCGGCCCGGGCCTGTTCGACCAGCACCCCTCCGATGGCGTCGATGCCCGACGGGTCCAATCCGGCCAGGGGTTCGTCCAGGACCAGCAGTTCGGGACCGTGGACCAGCGCGGCGGCCAGCTGGACCCGCTGCTGGTTCCCGTGGGAGAGGGCATCCACCTTGCTCTCTACCCGGTCGAGGACTCCGAGCCGATCCAGCCAATTCTTGGTGGCGGCCTCGGCGGCGGACGCGCTCATCCCGTGCAATCTCCCGAGGTACTCGAGCTGCTCGCCGACCAACATGGCCGGATACAGCCCACGCTCCTCCGGCATGTATCCGAATCGGCGCCGATCTACCGGGCCGACCGGGTGACCATCCCACCTGACTACTCCGGCATCGAGTCGGGTGAGCCCGAAGACGGCCCGCATGGTGGTCGTCTTCCCCGCCCCGTTGGGGCCCAGGAAGCCCACCACCTCCCCGGCCGGCACCGAGAAGGAGAGATCGTCGAGGGCGGTGAGGGTCCCGAAGCGGCGGGTCAGGCCTTCGAGCTCGAGGAGACCCATCGCCTCACACTAGAGGTCGCCGCGCCGCCAAGGAAGTGATGCGGGACACGCTTTGACAAGGGAATTCCAGCCGGCGAGGCCTAAGCTCTCGTTGTGGGTCCTCTCCACTCCTATCCGCGGGAACCTTCCGGCAGACGCATCGGCATCATCGTCGCGGCCATCGTTGCCCTGGTGCTGGCGGGATACATCGGATCGGTGGTCGGTCCTCACTTCAAATCCGGCTCGAGCTCCAGTACGACAACGACTGCTGTTCTGCCGCCCACCACCACCACGTCGACGATCGCCCATGCCAGCGTGAAGGTTCTGGTCGCCAACGGCACCCAGCAGGCCAACACCGCTGGCCACTTCACCCAGCTCCTCCAACAACAGGGATGGAACGTCGGAACTCCGACGAACAGCACGTCGTCGGCGTCGACGACGACCGTCTACTACACCCCGTCCAAACAGCAAGCTGCGGCGCTCATCGCCTCTGAGATCGGGGCGCCGGCGGCGGCGGCGCAACCGCTGACCGCAACCGTCCCGGTGGCCAACGCCGCGGGAGTCGACGTGGTGGTGGTCATCGGGGCCGATCTGGCCGGCCAGGGATTCCCGGCTACCACCTCCGCCGGCTGAGCACGGCCTCCGATCCCGGCGGCGGTGGGGGGCTCCGGTCCAGATGAGCCGGAGGACCGGGGTGGCGAGGCGGCAGCATGGCGGGAGTGCGAGGCTGAGGTCCGATTGGAAGGTCAGGTAAGCCAATGCCAAGCGAACGGGATCAACGAGCGGCGATGGTGGAGTTGTTCGATCGGCATATGGATGCCGAGCTCGCCGGGGACCTGGAGACAACTCTGGCGACCATGACCTCCGACCCCCACCTGGTCAACGTGCCTTCCATGGTCGGGGGTGCCGGCTCCGAAGGGGTTCGGGCCTTCTACGCTGATCGGTTGATCGGAAAGTTCTTCCCACCCGACGTCGAGTTCACCACCGTGTCCAGGACCGTCGGCACCGAGCGGCTGGTTGATGAGCTGATCATCTCCTTCACCCACACCCAGGAGATCGAGTGGATGATCCCCGGCGTGGCTCCGACCGGGCGATCGGTCTCGGTCGCCTTTGTGGTGATCGTCGGGGTGGAGGACGGAAAGATTGCCTACGAGCACATCTATTGGGACCAGGCGACGGTGCTCGTCCAGCTGGGCCTGCTCGACCCCTCCGGCCTTCCGGTCGCCGGCCGGGACGCCGCGGCCAAGGTCCTTGACCCGACCATCCCCGGACTGGCCCTGTGATTGGTCGGCGACAATAAAGGGGACCGGCCCGGCCTCCCCGTGATTCGGGAAGACCGGGCCGGGTGGGGGGGTGAAGAAGGGTCCGCCGGGTGTCGAAACGCTACCTAGGCGTCACGCCGCACCATGCGGTAGCCGCCGACGGCGAGGGCGATCGCCGCATAGCCGGCCAGGATGGCCATCCCGACCCATGGGCTGAACGGCATGACCGATCCATGGATGGCACTGGGCTTGACCGCGGTCATGGCACCCCCGATGTTGACCGGTTCGAACTTGCTGATGGCGTTCTGGAAGGACAGGGGCAGGGCCGGGGTCAGCAAAGGCAGGATGAGCAGCACCCCGACGAAGGCGGCGATGGCCCCCGCGGTGTGACGGATGATGGTGCCGAGGCCGAGGGCCAGGAGACCGAGCACCGCCAGGTACAGGCCCCCGCCGGCGACCGCTCGCAACACGCCACCCTGGGCCAGCGTGGCGTGGGGAGCCCCGCCACCGATCAGCATCTGACCGATGAAGAAGGCGCCGAACGAGGCGATCTCGCCGACCACCAGGGCGACGGCGGCGAAGACACCGGCTTTGGCGGCCAGGAACATCTTTCGGTTCGGGACCGCGGCCAGGCTCGACCGTATGGTTCCGGTTCCGTATTCAGCGCTGATGGCCAACACCCCGAGGATGCCGATGGCCAGCTGACCCAACAGCAAGCCGGTGAGGCTCACGTTGGTCGGATCGAAGCTCAGCTTGTCGCCCGGAGAGGCGTGGGCCCACCGGCTTGCCTCGGTGGCGGTGGCGATGATGCCGATGCCGATGGTGAGGACGATGGTGACGAGGATCGTCCAGGTGGTCGACCGGACACTGCGGATCTTGGTCCACTCCGACTTCATCACCCCGGTCGGGTGGTAGTGCGGCGCCTCAGGGGCGGGGATGGTGGTGGTGATGAGGGTCATCGGGTGCTCACTTTCGTGCCGGCATCCGCCGGGTCGTTGTTGTGGGTGAGATGCGGGTCGGCGGAGAAGCCACCCTCTCCTCGGTAGTCGACGCTGTCCTGGGTCAGTTCCATGAATGCCTCTTCGAGGGAGGCCATCTGCGGCGAGAGCTCGTGAAGCGTCAGCCGCTGCTCGAAGGCGATGTCGCCGATGAGTTCGGCGCTGACGCCGGCCACCGACAACGCGCCGTCCTCTTCTTGGACGACGGTGGCTCCGCTCGAGCTCATGGCCTCCTTGAACAGGTTGGCCTGCGGGGTGCGGACCCGCACGAACTGCTGGCTGCTCTGGGCGATGAACTCGGCCACCGGCATCTCGGCAATGAGACGCCCTCGGCCGATGACGACCAGATGGTCGGCGGTCAGGGCCATTTCACTCATGAGGTGGCTGGAGACGAAGACCGTCCGCCCCTCTCGGCCCAGTCCCTTCAGCAGGTTGCGGACCCAGCGGATCCCTTCGGGGTCGAGACCGTTGATGGGTTCGTCGAACAGCAGCACACTCGGATCCCCGAGGAGAGCGGCGGCGATGCCCAGCCGCTGGCCCATGCCGAGCGAGAAGGTCCCGGCCCGCTTGGTGGCCACGCTGGCGAGCCCTACTACGTCGAGCACTTCGTCGACCCTGGACGGCGGGATGTCGTTAGTCTGGGCGAGCTGCAACAGATGGTTCCGTGCACTCCGGCCCGGATGGATGGCGTTGGCCTCGAGGAGGGCGCCGACCTCTCGAAGCGGCCAGGCGAGTCCCCGGTAGGGAACGCCGTTGACCTTGGCCTCGCCGGCGTCGGGCATATCGAGCCCCATGATCATGCGCATGGTGGTCGACTTTCCGGCCCCGTTGGGTCCCAGGAATCCGGTGATCTGACCGGGCTTGACGTCGAAGGACAAATCGTCCACCGCCACGGTCTCGCCGTAGCGCTTGGTAATGCCGGTGACTTCGATCATGTACCGCTCCTCAGTGATGTGGTTGGTGCCGGTTGCTTGATGGCAGGGTCGTTCGGACCTCACAGACCATCCTGACGATGAGGGCTCGGACAATCGTCACCCCCGCGGGTACATCTGTTGGGTACTCGCGAGGTAGGCATTCGGCCCATTTGCGCTGGGGCCGTACATCTCGAGATGTACACAGCGAGCGCCTGGAGGGTGATGCGCAGCCACGATTGGCTCAGTAGCGTCGTGACATGGCCTTATCCACCGGGAGCCCGGCTCCCCGACCTCCTTTCTTGCAGCGGGTCACCCCCCAGGCGTGGCTGTCTCTCGATATCGCGCTGGCCGGGTTGCTCTTCTTGGCTGAACTGGGCTCCGTCCTCTGGACGAACCAGCAGAACGGACAGCCGTTTCCCCGGGCCCTCCTGGTCGTCCTCCTCGGGTTCGCCACCTTCCCGATCGCCCTCCGCCGGAAATTCCCGCTCCCGGTCCTCATCGTGGTCACCGCCGCGCTGTCCCTGGCCACCATCGGCAGCCACAACCTCACCGGCGCCCCCCTGGTGGCCCTGCCCCTCTACAGCGTGGCGACCCACTACGAACGGCGAGAGTCGGTCATCGCCCTCATTGGCACCTGTGTGGTCATCCTGGTATCGATCTTGATCGCCGATCTGGTCCGGCGGGGCAATGCCGACTTGGCCTTCAACTCGGTCCTGGCCGGGGCGGCCGCCTGGTTCGTGGGGGACAGCGTCCGAGCCCGGCGTGCCTACGTTGCCGGGATGACCGAGCAGGCCGAGCAGCGTCAGCGTCGGGAGATCGAGCGGGCGCAGCAATCCATCGGTGAGGAGCGCCTCCGGATCGCCCGAGAGCTGCACGACATCGTTGCCCACAGCCTGAGCGTCATCGCCATCCAATCAGGCGTGGGACGCCACGTGCTCGACATGCAACCCGAAGAGGCCCGGAAGGCATTGGCGGCGGTGGAGACCACCAGTCGATCGGCACTCGACGAGCTCCGTCGGGTCCTCGGGGTGCTCCGGAGCGATGACCCCGACGGGCCCAGCTTCGTTCCCGCTCCCGGTATCGGTGACCTCGATCACCTTCTCGATCAGTGCCGGGCCGCCGGGTTGGAGGTCACCTACCGGGTGCACGGCTCGGTCGCCCCGGTATCACCCTCCATGGACCTGTCGGTCTACCGGATCGTGCAGGAGGCCCTCACCAACGTCACCAAGCACGCGGGAACCGCCCAGGCCACCGTGGACATCACCTACGAGGAAGGCGAGGTGGTGGTGAGCGTGGTCGACGAAGGCGCCCTCCACCGGAACGGCGCGGTGCTGCCGCCGGACACCGGAGTCGAAGCCGGGGCCCACCACGGCATCATCGGCATGCGCGAACGGACGGCCATGTTCGGTGGGACGTTGACCGCCGAGCCGCGCCGAGAGGGTGGCTTCGAGGTGCGGGCCCGGCTTCCTATCGATCCGGCGCCGCAGTGACCATCGGCGTCGTGGTCGTCGACGATCAAGCGCTGGTGCGGGGCGGATTTCGGGTGCTGGTCGACTCGGCATCCGACCTGGCGGTGCTCGGCGAGGCGTCCAACGGAGCCGAAGCCGTCGAACTGGTCCGAGCCACTCGCCCTGACGTGGTGCTCATGGATGTACGGATGCCGGTGATGGATGGGATCGAGGCGACCCGCCAGATCCTCAATGATCATCGCGGCGATGCCCCTCGGATCCTGATCCTGACCACCTTCGACCTCGACGAGTACGTCTATGCCGCCTTGCGGGCCGGAGCCAGTGGCTTCATGTTGAAAGACACCCCGCCCGAGGAGCTGTTGGCCGCCATCCGGGTGATCGCCGGTGGCGATGCCCTGCTGGCGCCCAGCGTGACCCGGCGGCTGATCGCCGACTTCGCCAGCCGGGAGATCAAACCGGCCGGATCGGCCGACATCCTCGGTTCGCTCACCGATCGGGAGCGAGAGGTGTTCGGCTTAGTGGCCAAGGGCATGTCCAACCAGGAGGTGGCCGACGAGCTGCACATGAGCGCGGCCACCGCCAAGACTCACGTGAGCCGGGTGCTGATGAAGCTGGACGCCCGTGACCGGGCCCAACTGGTAGTGATCGCCTACGAGACCGGGTTCATCTCGCCCACCTGATGAGTGGCTTCGGCTCTCCGGCCTGAACAAGTCGTGCGTAGCCACGCCTGGCCCACGGGCAATGCATACCTAAAATTCGGTATTCCCATACCCACCGGACTGGACCACCATTATCCCAGACGGCGTGCACCAGGCGCGTCGTTCTGACGGCCCTGATCGGCAGACGAGATCCAAAGGAGCCCCAATGGCGGCAGTTATGGATAGTCCATCGCAGACACCCGGCCGTTGGTCGAAGATCGCACCTCTGTTCGCCGTCCTATTCGTGGCGTTCGTGGTGGCCAGTGTCGTCGTCACAAACCCGCCGAACTCCGATGCCTCGCCCACCTCGATCCTCCACTACTACCAGACGCACAAAAATCAAACCAGCATTTCGGCGGTCCTGATCGCCCCGGCTGTCGTGTTCGGCCTCATCTGGTTCAGCTACCTCCGCACCTGGCTCCAACGCCGCGACGTTGACCATCGGTGGGGCACCATCAGCCTTGCCGGAGGCATTCTGTTCGCGGCGACTGGCGGCGTCGCCGGTGGCGTTCTCGCCGCCCTGGGCGATTCCCCTGACCATTTGACCCTCTCGAGCGCCCAGACGCTCAACTATCTCCAGAGCGACCTGCCGGCGATCCTGGCTTCGGCGGCATTCGGCGTGTTGGCGATATCGGCGGGTGTCGCCATGTTGAAGAGCGCTCGGCTGCCGACATGGCTGGGCTGGGTCAGCCTCATCCTCGGGATCCTTGGCGTGCTCCCCGTCGGCGATTTCTTCGCGCTACCGGCCATCGGAGTTTGGACGCTTCTAGTCGCCGGAGTCGTCTATTTCCGCTCTGATCCGGATGGAACGCTGGTCGCGTCGACAAGCGGCGCGCTCGCCACCTCGGCGACCGGCGTCCCTATCGGAAGCTGAACAGGGCGTCGGAGGCAGTGGCCACTGCCGCCGTGCGATTGGTGACCCCGAGCTTCCGGTAGATGTTCTGGAG
>DASZIT010000091.1:0-2264 GCA_035948855.1 Acidimicrobiales bacterium
TCATGGACGTCGATCCGAGGTCCATCCCGTTGGTGGCCATCCACATGAGATGGGAGGACACCCGGTTCAGTTCGACCAGCAGCATGCGGATCCAGTCCGAGCGCGGAGGCATCTCCACCCCCAGGAGCGCTTCGACCGCCAACGACAGCACCAACTCATTGTGGAGCGGGGCCAGGTAGTCCATGCGCGTGACGTTGGTCGATCCCTGGACGTAGGTGAGCTCCTCCGCCGTCTTCTCCATGCCGGTGTGCAAGTAGCCGATGACCGGCTTGGTCCTGAGCACCGTCTCACCGTCGAGCTCGAGCATCAGGCGGAGCACGCCGTGGGTGGAGGGGTGCTGAGGCCCCATGTTGATGATCATGGTCTCGTCGTCGGACCGCTCGATGTCGATGTTCGACGGGTCGACGGCCACACCCTCGGGGAGCCGGAGGACGGCGCCGACCTCGCGGCGCAGTTCCCCCGGATCGGTGTCCGAGCGACCCGACAGCTCCTGGACGCCCTCCGAGGTCTCCGCCCTCAGTCCCTTGGCCTCGCCCCCGGGGCCGCGGCTCAGGAACTCGTCGCCCGAGACGGGCGGATCCAGCACGGTGTCGGGATGGGGCTCCGGCGCCGCGGCACCGTCGGCCCGGGGAGTAGCCGTCACATCGCTCATCGGGGCCCGGGTGCTTCCTTGAACTGGACCGGCACGCGACCAACCCCGTAGTCCTTGCGGAGCGGATGGCCTTCCCAGTCCTCGGGCATGAGGATCCGGGTCATGTCCGGGTGGCCCTCGAAGACCACGCCGAACAGGTCGTAGGCCTCCCGCTCCATGGCCTCGACACCCGGATACTCGTCGAAGAGCGACGGGGCCACACAATCGTCCTCGGGGACCTGTACCCGTATCCGCACCCGACGGGCCTGACTGAGCGACAGGAGGTTCACCACCACTTCGAACCGCTCGGGATCGACCCCCTCGGGGAGCCGGCGGCCCGGATGGGCCAGATAGTCGACGGCACACAGGTCGGCGCACATCTCGAACCCGCTCTGGCGGTACTCCCTCACGACCGCCACGTACTGCTCGCGGGTGGGGAAGACGACCTCTTGGGGGGGTCGGCCGGGTACCCGCGAGGAGCCTCCGCCCGCCTCGCTCACGTCCCGGGGCCCGTCGGCCACCTCGGCCCCGCCGGCCACGGTCACAGCGGCTCACCCACGCTGCGGGCGATCACCGGGTTGCGCTTGGGGGTGCCCAGGTGGACGGCATCGGGTCGGTCCGGGGTCCACCCCGACGTCGTCTCGTCACCCCGGGTCCGGCCGTCGTCGGTGTCGCCGCCCTGATCGTCGGCCAGGCTGACGGCGCCCGGTCCCAGTGCCGGCTCACGGTGGGTGATGTCGTTGGTCCGCACCTTCTCGTGGAGGGTCAGGATGGCGTGGATGAGGGTCTCGGGGGTCGGGGGGCACCCGGGGGCATAGACATCGACCGGCACGATCTGGTCCACGCCCTGGACGATGGCGTAGTTGTTGAACATGCCGCCGGTACTGGCGCAGACGCCCATCGACAGCACCCACTTGGGCTCCATCATCTGGTCGTAGACCTGGCGGAGCACCGGCGCCATCTTCTGCGACACCCGACCGGCGACGATCATGAGGTCGGCCTGCCTCGGCGAGGCGCGGAAGACCTCCATCCCGAAGCGGGCCAGGTCGAAGTCGGCGGCGCCCACCGACATCATCTCGATGGCGCAGCACGCCAACCCGAAGGTGGCCGGCCACATCGAGTAGGTCCGCGCCCACTTGACCAGATCCTCCAGCCGTCCGGTGAGGAAATTGTGCTGAAGATCCTCCAGACCCATGGTCGGCCGCCTTCCGTTCTAAGCAGCTCGGCCGGGTCCGGTCGGCGCCGGGGCCGGCTCTCCGGTCGTCGGGGCGTCGGGATCGGTGATGACGGGCGCAGCGGGATCGGTGGGCGACGAGGTGCCCGTGTGACGCGTCGATCGGCCGGGACCCCCCGGTCCGGCGGTGATGCGGGCGATGGTCGACTCGGAGGTGCGCGAGGGCATGGCGCCCACCAGCCGTTTGGCCGGGCCCCAGCTGAGCGCGCCGTTGCTGATCAGGAAGAGGAACGAGATGAAGACCACCACGGCGAAGACCAGCACCTCCACCAGGCCGAAGGAGCGGAGCTGGCGGAAGATCACCGCCCATGGATACAAGAACACGATCTCGATGTCGAAGATGATGAAGATCATTGCGATCAGGTAGAAGCGCACCGGGAACCGGGTCGGCGGCTCGAC
>DASZIT010000092.1:0-16724 GCA_035948855.1 Acidimicrobiales bacterium
CACCACCATCCAGATCGCCGTCGAGCGTCATCCGGCGGAGGTGCCGTCGCAGAGGATCGGATCACTGGTGATCAACCCCGGTGGACCCGGCGGATCGGGGATCAATGACCTGCCCAACGAACTGGGCGTCCTCACTTCCGGCCTTCTCGACGACTTCGACATCGTCTCCTTCGATCCTCGAGGGGTCCAGCGAAGCGACCCCGTTGCCTGCGGCAGCAACGGCGCACCCGCCGACACCACCAGCCAGCTTCCCGACCCGGCCCCGGCCACCGCCGACGCCCAGCAGGCGCTGTTGGCGAATGCCGAGGACTATGCCTCGCAGTGCGATCAGGACAGCGGCACCACCCTTCCCTACGTCGGGACGGTGGACACCGCCCGAGACCTCGACCGGATCCGGGCCGCGCTGGGAGACTCCCAGCTCACCTTCATCGGCCACTCCTATGGCACCCTTCTCGGCGCCACCTATGCCCAGATGTTCCCGACCCACGTTCGGGCGATGGTCCTCGATGCGGCCATCGACCCGGCGATGAGCACGTTCCAGTACACCCTCGACCAGGCCAAGAGCCTGGAGGCGGTGCTCGACGACTTCCTGGCCGCCTGTCAGGGCTCCTCGTCCTGCGGGTGGCGTTTCACCGGAGATCCGACGGCAGCGTTGCTCGCCCTTCTCGCTCAGAGCCGACTGCAACCGATCCCCGGTGACGGAGGGCGAAGCGCCGGACCCGGCGAGATCTACGATGCCCTACTCAGCGGCCTCTACTCCCAGAGCTCGTGGCCGGGTCTGGCCAGCGCCCTGGGAGAGGCGGCGGCCGGCAACTCGAGCGCCGTCCTCTCGATGTCCGACGGCTACCGCCAGAACGGTTCGACCAATGGCAGCGATGCGGCCGAGGCGATCTTCTGCCTCGATCACCCGGTCTCGCGTGACACCTCGAGTTATCCCGGGTTCGCGGCTCTGGCCGGCTCGTCAGCGCCGGTGTTCGGACCCTTGCTCGCCTGGGGGGTCCTCGGTTGCGCGGTGTGGCCCGCACCCCCGACGCGCACCCCCGCACCCGCCATTGCGTCGGGTTCAGCTTCGATTCTGGTGACCGGCGCCACCAAGGACCCCGTCACTCCCTACCAATGGGCGGTCAACCTGGCCCACGAACTCCAGCACGGCTTCCTGCTGACCTGGCAGGGCGAGGACCACGTCTCGTACTACTACAGCAACTGTGTGAGGAACATCGACCAGGCCTACCTGATCTCGGGGACCCTCCCGGCGGTGGGGACGGTCTGCAGCGACTAGTCCTGCGGTCGTCCACGGCTGCATTGCCACGTCGACTTCTGAGAGGCTCCATGGCGTGACTGATATCGACCTGTTGTCGCCGGCATCCTTCGCGCACGGGCAGCCCCACGACCAGTTCGCCTGGCTCCGGGCCAACGATCCGGTGCACTGGCACCCCGAGCCCGGCGGCGACGGATTCTGGGCGGTCACCCGCCTCGACGACGTGAGGGCGGTGGAGCGAGATCCAGTTACGTTCTCGTCGACCCCGACCATCATGATCGCTGATGAAGCGGGTGGGTTCAACCTTGCGGATCACCAAATGATGATCATGTCCGACCCGCCACGCCATACGGCACTCCGCAAGATCGTCGCCTCGGAGTTCATTCCCAAGGCGGCCAAGGCCATGCGTCCCCGCATCGAGGAGCTGGCCACCCGGATCATCGACGGGGTGGTCGACGTCGGGGCCTGTGACCTGGTGACCGACATAGCCGGGTTGATGCCGTCGTACGTGATCGCCGACATGTTCGGCATCCCCCACGAGGACGGCGTCGCGCTCTATGCCCTGACCGAGGCCATTCACGCCGCACCCGAGAGCCAGGAGGTGGGATCCGGGTTGGCGGCGATCCTCAAGATGTTCAACTACGCGAACGGTGTGTGGGAGGCCCGGCGGTCAGAACCTGCAGACGACCTTGCGACTCTTATCGCCCAGGCATCCGTCGACGGCAATCAACTCGACGTCATCGATTTCAACGTGTTCTTCATGCTCCTGATCGATGCAGGAGGTGACACCACCCGCAACCTGGTGGCCGGCGGACTCGATGCACTCTTCGCCCATCCGGCCCAGCTGGAATGGCTCATGGCGGATCTGGATTCCCGGCTCGCACCGGCTATCGAGGAGCTCCTGCGCTGGGTCAGCCCGGTCATCTACATGCGCCGGACGGCGCAGTGCGATACCGAGCTCGCCGGAGTGCCCATCGCCGCCGGGCAGAAGGTCGTCATGTACTTCGGCTCCGCCAATCGCGACCCCGACGCCTTTGGGCCGACCGCGGGCGAGCTGGACCTGTCCCGCAAGCCCAACAACCACATCGCCTTCGGAGGCGGGGGACCACACTTCTGCCTGGGGGCGCACATCGCCCGGGTGGAGATCCACGCCTTGCTGCACGAGCTGTTGACCCGGCTCGTCGACCTGCGCCCCACCGGCCCGACCGAGTGGCTCCCGTCGAACTTCATCTCCGGGCCGAAGCACCTGCCGATCACCTTCCGGGCGGTGGCGACCGCAAGTTGAGTGCGCCGCGGCGGGTGTGTGCCGTGTTTCGGGGGCCTTTTCTCTTCAGGTTTTGCGATTTGCCGTATCTGGATAACAGATTGCTTAGTACCTAGTGATGTGTTTTCCAGATATTGGAACTAGGATTTAGGGATGGCTACCCCACCCGTAGTGCGTATTGCCGACCTCGAGTTGTTTGCTGACTGCACCAAGTCGGAGTTGCGTCAGATCAGTTCCCTTATGACGTACCTTCAGGTCCCGAGGGACCAAGTCCTTATGCGGGAAGGCGGCAGAGCCAACGAGTTCGTCGTCATCGGCAGTGGAACCGCCCAGGTATCGCGACAGACAAACCGAGGGGTTGTCACGGTGGCGGAAGTCGGAAGCGGTGACTTCTTAGGCGAATTGGGACTCCTGGCCGGCACGGGTAGGACGGCCACCGTGACCGCCACGACGGATCTTGCCGTCCTGGTCAGCTCGGCGGCCGAATTCCGGACGATCTTGCACATTGCCCCGTCAGTAGCGGACAAGGTCGTGCATGCTTCGAACGTTCGGGCCGCAAGTCTGGACATCGCGGCCTAACCACCAACTACTCCAGTCCGAGACGCGAGCGGTCCATCCAATGGGGCAAACCGCTGCTGGCGGAGGGAGTGGGATTCGAACCCACGGAAACTTGCGTCTCACGGCTTTTCAAGAGCCGCGCATTCGTCCACTCTGCCATCCCTCCGAACGCCCGTCAGGGTAGCCGCGGTCTCCGCCAGCAGCGGAGGTGGCGTCACCCCCGAGGAGTGTCGGAAGGCTTCACCTGCGCTCGCAACCCGTCGATCCAGGCGTCGGCTTGACGCCAGGCGGCGTCAACTTCCCGACGAATCGCCGGTCCGGCTGCACCGGCTGCCGGATACGACCCGAGGTATTTCACGTCAGCCAGTTCGGCGTGCAGGTCGCGCAGGCAATCGGCGATCACCTCGTCGGCGATGTGCCCTTCGAGGTCGACAATGAAGCAGTACTCCCCCAGCGCCTTCTTGGTCGGGCGTGACTCCAGCTTGGTCAGGTTGATGTTGCGGGCGGCGAACTGGCCGAGGATGCCGTACAGACTTCCCGGGTGGTCGGCACTCTGGAAGCAGGCGATGCTGGTCCGATCGTGTCCAGTGGCGGCCGGGATCCCCTCGCGGGCCACCGACACGAACCGGGTCTGGTTCTCCGGATGATCCTCGACATCCTCGACCAGGATTTCCAATCCGTAGAGAGACGCCGCCAGCCGGGGGGCGATGGCCGCGGTGGGTATCCCGGTGAGCAGCGGATCACCTTCCCCGAGCAATCGGGCCGCATCGGCAGTCGAGTTGGTGGCCATCGTTTCCGCGGAAGGGAGCTTCCCCACCAGGAATTTCCGGCACTGGGCCGTCGCCACCGGAATCGAGGCCACCCGCTGGACGTCGCTCAACTTCACCCCGGCCGGGGCCATCAGATGGAGGTGGATGTCGAGGACCACCTCCCGCTGGATTAAGAGGTCATTGTCGAAGACCAGGCTGTCGAGGGTGTCCCGGACGGTGCCCTCGATGGCGTTCTCGATGGGGACGAAGCCCAGGTCGACCTGGCCCTCCTGCACCGATTCGAGTACCTCGGCTAGGGAATTGAGGGTCAGCAGCTCCGCTTTCGCATAGTCGGGCTGGGTGAAGAGGGCCTCCTCGGTGAAGGTACCTTGCGGGCCGAGGAAGCCGATCCGCAGCCGACCGCCCGGCTCTGAGTCCTGAGGTGCGTCCGGGGCCATACCCAGGCAGGATAGTGAACGAAATGGACGAACTCGCTCTCCAACGCCTGCTCGACGACGTGCGCTCCGGAGCCTGCACCCCGGACGACGCCGTCTTCCGACTGCGACGGCTGCCGTTTGCCGAGCTCGGATTCGCCAAGGTCGATCACCACCGCTCCCTCCGCCAGGGCTTCCCCGAGGCCGTCTACGGCCAGGGCAAGACCCCCGAGCAGTGCTCGGCGATCGTCGGCGAGCTGCTGGATGGCATGGCCGAATCCGACGCCAGCCCGGTGATCCTGACCCGGGCGGACCGCACCCAGGTCGAACGGGTGATGGCCGACCATCCGGGTGGCAACCGCACCGTGACCGGTCTCGCCACCGGCGCCGACCAGATCCGAGGCGAGCTCGCCACCGTGGTGTGGCGACCCGCGCCGGCGAGGTCGGCCCGAACCCTCATCATCACCGCCGGGACTTCAGACCTGCCGGTGGCCCGCGAGTGCGAGGCCACCTTGGTGGCTCTGGGACTGCGCCCGACCCTTCTGGTCGACTGCGGGGTGGCCGGGGTCCACCGGCTGCTGGCTTCGGCCGACGAGTTGGCCGAAACCGATGCCGTGGTGGTGGTGGCGGGGATGGAAGGCGCCCTGGCCAGCCTGGTCGGCGGCATCACCCCCGCCCCGGTCATCGCGGTACCGACCAGCACCGGCTACGGCGCCGCCCTCGAGGGGGTGACCGCCCTGTTGGCCATGCACGCTTCGTGCGCGGCCGGGATCACCGTGGTCGGCATCGACAACGGGTTCGGGGCGGCGTGCGCCGTGGCCCGCACCCTGCCGTGAGCGTCGCCAACGGCCCCCGCACGGTGGCCTGGTTCCACTGCTTCGCCGGTATCGCCGGGGATATGGCACTGGGCAGCTTGCTCGACGCCGGGGCGGACTTCGACCAGGTGCTGGCCCTCCTCGAACGGCTTCCGTTCGGGGGGTGGGGCCTCGAGCGCGAGTCGGTGCTCCGGGGTGGGATCGCCGCCACCCGGGCGGTGGTGACGGTGAACGACTCGGTGGTGGTCCGGACCTACCCCCACATCGTCGGACTGGTCGAGGAGGCCCGCCTCCCCGAGCGGGTCGCCCGGCGGGCGCTGGCCACCTTCGCAGCGTTGGCCGAAGTCGAGGCGCGTTTGCACCGTCGGCCGATCGACCAGGTGCATTTCCACGAGGTCGGTGGTCACGACACCATCGTGGATGTGGTCGGGACGGTAGCCGCCCTCGAGGTGCTCGGGGTGGACGAGATCGAGTCGAGCCCGGTGGCCACCGGGATGGGCATGGTCCGCACCGCCCACGGCATGCTCCCGAATCCGGCGCCGGCGGTGGTGGCGCTGCTCGAGGGGATGCCCACCTGGGGACGGGACATCCCGGTGGAGCTGACCACCCCCACCGGGGCGGCCCTGCTGGCGGCATTGGCCACCGGATTCGGACCGGTACCTCCGATGCGTCTGGTCACCAGCGGCTTCGGGGCCGGCACCCGGGAGCTCGACGAGCTGCCCAACCTGACCCAGGTGGTGATCGGCACCCGCATCGATCAGGCCACCGGAGCGGACCCCCCGAACGGGGACGGGGCGGCCGGGGGAGCCGAGAGCCACGGTGGCTCGGGAGGGAGCGGTCACCCGGAGGCCGACGCCGGCCAGCCGGTGCTCCACCTCGAGGCCAATGTCGACGACGCCACCGGCGAGCAGTTGGCCCACGCGGTGGCCGAGCTGCTCGAGGCGGGTGCCCACGATGCCTGGCTGTCGCCGGTGGTCATGAAGAAGGGAAGGCCCGGCTCGGTGGTCCACGTCTTGTGCGACCCGTCGGCCGCCCCCCGGATCCGGGCGGTGCTCCGGGCCGAGACCGGCACCTTGGGTGTCCGCGCCTCGATCGGCCAGCGGTGGCCGGCGGCCCGCACCTTCGACACCGTCGAGGTGGAGGGAAACCTGATCCGGATGAAAGTCAGCCCGGGGAGAGTCAAGGCTGAGCACGACGACGTCGCCCGGGCGGCGCGGCGCATCGGCCAGACGCTGCGGGAAGTGGCGTTCCGGGCCGAGACGGCCTGGCGCCAGCAACACGAAACGGATGCGAACTGAGCCAAGGGACCTGCGGCGCCCCGGGGATTCGGCCGGGTCAGCCCGAGGGGCCGGTCGCCACCAACTCGTGGTCAGCGACTGGGGGTGGCTGCCACTCCCACTCGTCGCCCACCCGGGCAAGGCGGTACCGCTGGTGGGTCTTGAGGTAGTGGTGCCAGTGGCACAGCCGGGCCAGATTGGCCAGGGAGGTAGGTCCGTCGTGGCCGAACGGCAACACGTGGTCGATCTCCAGCGCCTCGCGGATGCCGCAACCGGGGACCACGCACATCGGGTCCCGTTCGATCAGCGCGGTGCGGAGGGCGGCCGGAATGGTGCGACCGGCGTGGGCCACCGAGGTCACGTCGACCCCGTCGGTGAGGAGCACGCTGAGGATCGAGTCGGCGGCCAGCCGACGGGCGACGTCGACGGGGATGGGCCCGATACCGGGAATCTCACAGATCTCCCCCGGTTCGAGATGCCCGCGGAGCAATGCCTGGTGGTCGACCCGGACGTGCACCATGGTGGCGGGTCCCGACGACGGTCCGCCTGAGCCACCGGGCCCATCCGCGGTGTCCTGGGTGTCCTGACGACATGCCAGCCCGACCAGGGCGTCGGCGGCCAGTGCCTTGGCCGGCTCTTCGCACCCGGCCCGCCGGGCATCGGCGGCCAGGCGACGGGCTTCGGCCTTCACCGCCGCGGCCAGGCGGGCGCCCTCGTCGGGGGTCAGCTTGGCGTCGAACCGGACGGCACCCTCATCGTCGGTCCAGTGGTGGAGGTAGCGGCCCCGGCGGATCTTCTCGTAGGCCTGGCTTTGATCGATGCCGGCCGCCTTCACCCGGCGGCACCGCAGCTTGAGGACGTTCAGCGGCTGCTTGCCGGCCGCGTCCACCAGCTCCTGTTCGGCGTCGGGCTGGACGATGGCCGCCCCGGCGATCTCCTTGACCTGGGTCTCCGACAGCCGCCCGTTGCGCATGGCGTCGTCGGTGGCCGGGAGCGATCCCAGACACCGGGCCGCCTTCAGGGCGTTGATGGCCGGGCCCAAGCCGGAGCCGGTCGCCTCGGCCACGTGGGCGGCGGCCGAGCGGTGGCCCTGGCGGCGCCAGACGTTGGACGACTCCACCCGCCGGGCGGAAAGGAGCTTGCCCCCGGCGGCCAGTTTCTCGATCTCGGCGAAGCCGGCCAGCATCCGGGCGGCGTCGGCTCCGGTCATCCGCTCGGGCTCGAAGTCGGCCAGCCCGGTCCGCAGCTGGTCGGCCACCCGTTCCAACAGAGTGAGGTTCATACCCAGATGCTGGCAGGCGGGTGTGACTACTCGGCCGCCTCCGACAATGCCTCGGACAGGGTCGGGTGGACCAGCATGGATTCGACGATGTCGGCCACCCGGAGGCCCGCCGTCGCCGCCACCGCCAGCACCGAGATCAGCTCCGAGGCGTTCTGCCCCACGATGGAACCGCCCAGCACCACCCCGGTGGCCGGGTCGGAGATGATCTTGACGAAGCCGCGGGGGTCGTTGTCGATCAGGGCCCGGGAGCTGGCCGCGAAGGGGACCTTGGTCACCCGGATCTTCCGGCCCTCGGCGAAGGCGTCGGCCTCGGCCAGCCCGACGTCGGCAATCTCCGGCTCGGTGAAGATGGCCGACGGGGCGTGGTCGTAGTTGAGGTGGCGGTGGGCCACCGTGTGCCCGCCCACCACGTGCTCGGCGATCTTGCGCCCCTGCATGGAGGCGACCGAGGACAGCGGCAGCTTGCCGGACAGATCGCCGGCGGCATAGATGTGGGGCACGTTGGTCTGGCAGTGCTGGTTGATCGGGACGTAGCCGCCGGCATCCACCTCCACCCCCGCCGCCTCCAGGCCCAGCCCCTCGGAGTTGGGGACCGAGCCGATGGCCAGCAGCGCATGGGAGCCGGCGGCGATCCGGCCGTCGTCGCAGCGCACCACCACTCCTGCCTCGGTCCGGTCCACCGCGATGGCCCTGGCCCCCTTCAGCAGCCGCACCCCCCGGCGGGTGAAATCGGCCTCGAGGACGGCCGCCACCTCGGGGTCCTTCTGGGGTAACACCTGCTGCCGGCTGACGATGAGCGTCACTTCGCAGCCGAGCGAAGCGAACATATGGACGAACTCCACGCCGGTCACCCCGGAGCCGATGACCACCAGGTGCTCGGGCAGCACGTTGGGCGGGTAGGCCTCCCGGGTGGTGAGCAGGCGGTCGGCGTCGTGGTTGAACCAGTCGGGGACCCGGGGGCGGCTCCCGGTGCTGACCATCAGGGCGTCGGCCTCGAAGGTCCCGGGGCCGTCGGCGGTGTCGGCCACCACGGTGTGGGGCCCGGTGACGGTGGCGGTGCCCGGGACCAGGTCTACCTGCTGGCTGGTGAGGATCTTGGTGTTGCTCTGCTCGAGGTTGTCGGTGATGGCGGTGATCCGCTTGCGCAGCAGCTCCAGGTCGAGGATGCCGCCGGCCCGCTCCACCCCCATGCCGGCGATGCGGTGGAGATAGGACAGTGCCCCGCCGGTGGCGATCATCGCCTTGGAGGGGATGCAGTCCCAGAGATTGGCCGCCCCGCCCACCACGTCCCGTTCGATGAGGGTGACCTCGACCCCGAGCCGGGCGGCGTGGGTGGCGGCCTGGTTGCCGGCCGGCCCGCCGCCGATGATCACGAAACGCATGCCGTTCACACTACGGGTTGGGCGTGGTTCCGGACCCTGCCTACCGGGGTGCCCCGGGGGCGGCTACCGTTCTGCGAACTGATTCGGTCCCCGACTCCTCCCGAGCCCGGACCCCAACCCACCGCCTCCCGAAAGGACCCTGTCCATGCCTCGCCTGTCCCTGCGTACCGCCACCCTCGCCGCCCTGGCGGTCGGCGCCCTCGGGCTGGCCGCCTGCAGCAGCTCGCCGTCGGCGTCATCGTCGTCCACCACCACTACGGGCGCCTTCGGCTCCACCTCCACCACCGCCGCCCCCGCCACCACCGCTGCCCCGTCCGGAACGACGGCGCCCGGGCAGATCGCCCCGGTGCAGAATCCCTCACCGGTAGGCACCTTCGGAACCAAACCGGTGATCACCGCCCCCTCCGGCACGCCTCCGACCCAACTGGAGAGCACCGACCTCATCACCGGCACCGGGACCCCGGTCGCGGCCAGCAACACGGTGACGGTCCAGTACGTGGGGGTGGCCTGGTCCACCGGGAAGCAATTCGACGCCTCCTGGAACGACGGCTCCGGCCAACCGGTGTCCTTCCCGCTCAGCGGGGTGATCCCGGGATGGACCCAGGGCATGGTGGGCATGAAGGTGGGCGGACGCCGCGAGCTGGTCATCCCGCCCAACCTGGCCTACGGGGCCAACCCGCCCCAGGGGTCGAACATCGGGGTCAACGACACCCTCATCTTCATCATCGATCTGGTGAAGATCGGGTAGGCCAGGCCGGCCGGGGTCAGGTCGACGGGGTGGTGGAGGCGGTCCCGCACTGGGCGGCGACGTAGCCGGAGATGGTGTTGCCGGCGTCGACGATCGGCTTGGAGTTCGACAGGGTGGTGATGTCCGTCTGCAGGGTGGCCAGCTTGGTGGCGCTGGACACCTTGCCCTTCACCTGCGTATAGAAGTCGGTGACCGTTTTGAAGGCGGTCTTCACCGCCGCCGGGGCGTTGGGGGCGGCAGCGGCGGCCTTCTGGAGCTCCGCCTGACTTTCGGTGATGAACGGCCCGAACGCCGTCTTGACCTTGGCCAGGTCATTGGAGTTCATGGCGGTGCTCAGGTTGTTGGAGAGTTTGGACTCGGTCGAGCCGGAGGCGCTGGCGGCGAGCACGTCCTTGCAGAAGGCGCTGCCCGGATCGGCCCCGCCGGTGGTGCCGACGGTGGTGGTGGTCGATCCCGACGACGCCTTGGTGGTGGTGGTCGACGCCGAATTGGTCCCCGAACTGCAGGCGGCGAGGCCGAGACCCGACGCCAGAACGGCAATTCCCATCAGCGTCCGCGGCCGAATCATGTGATTTCACTCCCTTGGTGCCCGATTGGGCTTCGGGTGAGCGTAGCCCGCCAACTGCCGGTTTCCCGGGCGAGAGCCTGCCGAAGGGCCCCGGACCGGCTCCCGCCGGCACCGGCCTGTCCCCGGCCCCGGAAGCCAAAACCCCTGCCCCGGCCCCTGTAACCCCTGCTCCTATTCTACAGTGAGATGTTTCCTGCTCCTCGGACCTCCCCTGTACGTGCCGGCCCCGATCCCTCCCCAGGCGACCACGACGTCCCCTATCTTCGAGTGGTAGATACTGACGCCTACGCCGACTGGGAGTCGGTCTACCGCGACAACGTCGACCGCCTCTACCGGTTGATGTACGCGCGGGTGGGAAACCGCCCGGACGCCGAGGACCTCACCTCCGAGGTGTTCCGGACCGCCCTCGGACCGCTCCGGATGGCCTCGTCGAAGGGCGAAGTCCGGTCGTACCTGCTGACCACGTCCCGCACCGTCCTGGCCTCCCACTGGCGGCGCACCCTGGGCCACCCGGTCACCTCCATCGATCCGGAGGCGGACGCCGCCTATCTGGCCGAGCCGTCGGGGTCGGATCAACCCAGCGATGCCCCCCAACGGGCCGGGAAGATCCTCGATGCCCTCCCGGATCGCTACCGGCGCATCCTCGAGCTCCGCTTCCTGGAGGCGTGCTCCATCAAGGAAGCCGCCCACGCCATGGACGTCAGCGTCAGCAACGCCAAGGTCCTCCAGCACCGCGCCCTGCGGATGGCGGCCCAGGTCACCCTGGAGCTCGGACAGTGACCGGTCGACGGCTGTCCGCCTTTATCGATGCGCTGGTGGCCGGGCGGCGGCCGGGGAGCTACCGGGCCGATGAGGAGGACGCCGAGATCCTGCGGGCGGCCATCACCCTCCGGGCCGCCCGTCCCGGAGATGCCAAACCCGACGACCAGTTCGTCGCCGACCTCTACCAGCGCCTGGCCGATGAGGCGGGCCCCGACCAGGCACCGGTGGCGGACATCCGTCCGATCCGGTTGCCCCGGGGGCGGGCGGCGCTGGTGTCGGTCGCCGCCGGGTTGGTGCTGGTGGGAGGAACCGCGGCGGTCACCGAGGCCTTGAGCTCGACGTCGCTGTCGCCGGCGGCGGTGCAGGCGCCCCACGGGAACGTGGTGCGGACCGGCACCTTCGAGACGGCCGACGGCCGGGTCATGGGCCAGATCGTGGCCTACCGGGGCAACCCGTCGTGGGTGTTCATGAACGTCGGCGGGTCGAACTAC
The DNA here is from genome assembly GCA_035948855.1 of Acidimicrobiales bacterium. Taxonomy (GTDB): domain Bacteria; phylum Actinomycetota; class Acidimicrobiia; order Acidimicrobiales; family RAAP-2; genus DASZIT01. The sequence continues at coordinate 11,589 of DASZIT010000092.1, forward strand.
GAGGGCACCATCACCTGCAAGCTCCAGGTGGACAACGGCACCACGGTGGCCGTCGGTGCCTTCGACCTTCGGGGCGGGACCGGTGAGTTCTCGAGGAACATCCAGGTGGACATCGGCAAGCTGCGGGGGGCGAAGCTGGTCAACTCGGCTGGCGTCATCGTGGCCTCCGCCACCTTTGCCTGACCGTCGTTGCCCTCCGGACGCCGGGTGATCTGAGCGCCCCGGTCCCTCGATAGCGCCCGGGCGAGCACCCGGCCCCGCAGGGTCGAACACCGCTGATCGTGCCCGCGCGTCGGTCTGGTTGCCTCGTCACGTCCTCGAGCTACCCCTCGCGTCATGACCTCGTGGCTGCCCGGGCGTAACGCGAGAACCCGGCGCCGGTTGTAACCCGCCGCCGTATTACCCATCGCAACAACACAACCATCCGTACCCGGTGAAAAGGGGCCGCCATGACTATTGCCACCGACAACTCATTTCGTACCCCGGCGCCGGGGTCGGAGATCGACCGGCGCGCCATCGGCGTCTTCGGCCATCTCCTGCTCGCCGGGGTCTGGCTCGAGTGCCAGTTCAAGAACGCGCCTCGGCCCCGGATCTCCTGGAGCTCAGAGCCCGGAGTACCGGAAACGAGTGGACGCAACCTCCCGGCCAATGTTGTGCCGATCACCCAACCCAGAAATGAGAAACGATGAAACATCCCCGCGCCACCATCGCCACCATCGGACTCTCGGTCGCGGCCATCGCCGGCGGCGTGACCGTCGTCGCCACCGCCGGCGGTTCGACGCCGAGTGCGGCCCCGGTCGCCACCGCGTCGGCCCTGAATCCCAGTTCCACTCCGGCTCCGACTCCGGCTCCCACCCCCACCGCGCCAGCCGTGCCGGCCGCCGCCACCCTGCATACCGCGTCGGCCACCGTGGCCGGAGCCACCGAGACCATCCTGGTCGACGCCCGGGGCTTTCCCCTCTACGTCTACCAGCCCGACACCGCCTCCAAGTCGATGGTCAGCGGCGAGCTCGCCTACCTCTGGCCGCCCTTGGATGCCACCGCCCCCACCGCCAACGGTGCCACCGGGGCCCTCAAAGTGGTCAACACCGCCAACGGCCACCAGGTGTCTTACAACGGTCACTTCCTGTACACCTTCCGCCAGGACGGCCCCGGCGTCGTCACCGGCCAAGGGGTCCAGAACTTCTTCGTAGCCACCCCCGGGATCTCCACCCTGAAGCCCACGCCGGCCGCCACTCCTGCTCCCGCCCCCGCCCCGGCCCCGGCCAGCGGCGGCTACGGCGGCTACTGAGCCCGCCGCCGCGAAGAATCGGTTGAGACCCATGTCCGACACCACCCCCGCCACCACAGTGCCCCGGCCGCGGTTATCCACCTCGGTCGGGGCACCGGCGGCCAAACGCCGATGCGCTTCGTCGGGCGCGGTGGGTCGGCCGGCGGCCATCTACCAGCTGATGCACGGGCTGTCGCCCGAAGAGCGGGCCGAGGTCCTCCATCACCTGCAACGCTTGGCGTCAGCCGAAACCGATCCCCGCCGGCCGCCGGTAACCGCCCAACGGTGGGTGGTGCGGTTCCTCGCCCTCTGCTGTTTCGCCCTCATCCCCTGGACCATCGGACTGGCGTTGACCCTGCCCCGGTCCTATCTGGTCGGCAACTGGCCGCTGGCGTGGACCGGCTTCGATGCCATCCTGCTCGGTTGCCTGGCCACCACCGCCTGGTCATTGTGGAAGCAGCGCCAGGTGGCGGTGCCGGCGGCCATGGTCACCAGTGTCCTGCTGTTGTGTGATGCCTGGTTCGACATTCTCACCGCCCACGGAGGGCGCTGTCTGGTCATGAGCATCGCCACCGCGGTGCTCGGCGAAGTGCCCATCGCCATCCTGCTGGGGGTGATCTCGGTCCGGCTGGTCCATACCGGAGTGCGGGTGGCCCGAGGGGTGGAACCCGGCGCCGGCCGGCAGCCGTTGTGGCGTACCCCCCTGGTCACCTCGGCCGAACTCGGCCATCCCGAGCGACAGTTGCGATCCGGAGGGGAGGAAGCCGCGAACGCGCCGCATCCGGCCCGGCATGGGGTCGGGGCAACGGTTCGTCCCTGGGTCCTTCGACCCGGGCGACGGGGCGACAACATAGCGGCCTAGCCGCCGACACCGATAGAGGAATGAAACAAGGAAGGCAAGGTAGCCACCATGATGAGAAGGAACGCCATCGACGGCTTCGAGGGGCTGGCCGGCGTCGAGTCGGTCCACGGGCGCCCCTCCCCCACCTACCGGCTGGGGAGGATCTGCTCGGCCTCCGGCTGTGGGACCCACCTCTCCCGGTACAACCCGTCGGGCCAGTGCTCGATCCACCACGAGCTGCACTGAGCCGGTCCGGCCGGCTACGGGGTGGAACAGGCGTTGGTGCTTCCCGGCAGCCGGTGCCGGTAGCGGACCACCACTCGGTAGCCAACGGCGGCGGCCCAGCTCACCGGGGGTAGGAGGATGGCTCCACCCGCCATCCGCCTCCAGCCCCGGGCGCCGAGGAGAGCCTTGGCCACCGCCCGGTGCCCGCGGAACCGGCGGCCATCGGCGTCCACCCACCAGGCCGCCTGCTGGGCGGCTTCCGGGGTGAGCCCGAGCTCGGCCAGGCCGTCCTCACCCAGGGACTGCCAGGCCCGGGTCTCGGCCGGGACCCTCCACCGGTGGGAGATGCCGGCGGCCACCGAGGTGCAGAAGCCGCAGTCTCCGTCATAGATCAGGATCGGCACCCGTGAGGTGGTCACCGCTTGGAGGCTACTGCTCCGATCAGCAAGCGCTCACGCCGGCGCCACTACCTCCCCGAAGCGAGGGGCGCCGGTCTCGAGCGCAACCCCAGCACCGTTGGCAGCAAAGCTGATGGCGTGGTACCAGCCACACAGCAGGAGAAGGTCGAGCAGCTGATCCTCGGTGAACTGGCTGGCCAACCGGCTCCACAATCCATCGTCGATCTGGGACCGGTCGTGCAGGCTGTCTGCCGATTGGATGAGCAGCCGGTCGCGCTCGTCGCTCCAACACGGGTCGTCCGAGTGACCGTGGGTCAGGGAGGTGACCTGTCCCGGGGTCAATCCCACCCTTTCGGAGAAGAAGGCCACGTGTACCCCCCATTCGTACTCGCAGTGACAGCGCGCACAGGTCCGGTCGATCAGGATCTCCCGGTCTCTCATCGAGAGCGACAGGCCCCGGCTGAGTTCGTAGCCGCCCCACGAAGCCATGGCCGTGGCCATCGGCATGTTCTTCACGAAGGTGCGGAACAGCAGGATCGGCGGAACCTCCGCGGGCATCATGGCCTCGAGCCGCTCAGCCACGTCGGCGGAGTAGGGCGGTTGCAACGGGCTGATCCGGGGCACGATAACCTCCCTGTTGTGGATTCCGAAACACCCTACCATAATGTTTTGGATTCCGAAACACCCGACGTCAGGATCTATTGACCCCGCGCCAACCGCCCCTCCCCGGCCATCCCGTTCGGGGTTCGAGCACCGGACGGCCGCTCATGGCGGCCATGGATCTGTTGGGTCGCCGGTGGGCGCTCCGGGTTCTGTGGGAGTTGCGGGGCGGAGCCGTTGGTGCTCGAGCTCTTTTGGAGCGGTGCCCGGGGCTCTCGTCCAGCGTTCTCTACGAGCGCCTTCGCGAGCTCACTACCGCCGAACTCATTGAGAAAGACAGCCACGACCAGTACCGACTGTCTCGGACCGGCCGGTCGCTGGGTTCCGCTCTCGACCCGCTCGACGCTTGGTCGAAGGAATGGGACCGGTCGACTCGAAAGAAAAAATGAAGGTGAGGGCCCGGGTTCAGCGGGCGGCGTTGTAGCGGTAGACGTTGGTCTGGCGGGTCTCGAACCCGAGCCGGAGGTAGAGCCGGTTGGCTCCCTCCCGGCTGGGCCTGGAGGTCAGGTCCACCGATTTCGCCCCGGCAGCATCGGCCCGGGCCAGGGCGGCCGTCACCAGTGCCTCCCCGGCTCCCGCCCCCCGAGCCGACTCATCGACCACCACGTCCTCGATCCACGCCCTCACTCCGGTGGGGACCCGGAAGAGGGCCAGGGTCAGCGACCCGACGACGGCTCCGGACGGGTCGGTGGCGACGAATAACACCGACGCGGGAGACGCCATGATGGCTTCGAGGTCGGCGATAGTCGGGGCGGGCGATGACGACGACAGCTGGGGGACCAGCCGGGCAAATGCCTCCACCATCCCGGGGGTGACCGCGGTGGCCTCGGCCACCGTCACCGAGCCGGCGTTGGCCCCCGGCGGCGGCGTCGCACCGTTCATGTCGACCATCAGCGGCTCAGACCTTGTCCGGATCGCCCCGCCAGATGGGGACCCGCACCGGGTCGTACAGCACCTCGATCGGCTCGCCCCGGAGGGCGGCGAACACGTGGCGGCCCCAACGCTCGGCGCCGGCCAGCGGTTGGGGAAGGTCTTCCAGCGAGAACCAACCCACGTCGGAGCACTCCAGCGGGTGGGCCCTGAGCTCGCCGCCCACCGCCCGGCACTGGAAGACCAGCGAATAGAGAGGTATGCGGCTGATCCCGATCCGGAGGCCGTCGAGGACGGCGATGAGACGGACCACCTCCACATCGATGCCGGTCTCCTCCTCGACCTCCTTGACCACCACCTCGGCGGCGGAGTACCCGACGTCGGCCCATCCGGTCGGGTACAGCCACACCCCGGAGTCGGCCCGCTTGACCAGCAGGATCTCACCCTTGTCGTTCCCGACCGCGGCGCCGACGGCCACCTTCGGGGTCACGTAGCCGGGTACGCCCTTCCCGACGGTGGACATCCACTCGTCGACCTGGCCCTCGGCATCCTCCGCCCCGACCGAACCTTCATCGACGGCGACCCGGATGTCGGCCGCCACCCGGAGAATCTCCTCGAACCGCTCCTGCTCGTAGAGGGACTCGGTGAAGCCGAGACCGGTCCGAGCGATGCCGGCCAAGGCTTCGCTCCAGCGCAACAGCTGTTTGGTGGATGGGACAGGTTCCACCCGCCCGACGCTACCTCACCGCCGTCGGGGAGCCACCGCCGGCGGTGGCCGCTCGAGACCCGGTTTGGGACCCCTTCCGGCCACCTCCGGGTGCCCGAGGATGCCGCCGTCAGCCGCCCTGCATACCGATCGACCACCGAATTCG
>DASZIT010000093.1:0-19349 GCA_035948855.1 Acidimicrobiales bacterium
GATCCGCCCGGTACCCCGGGCCAGGTCGTAGCCGGCGAACAGCGGGACCACCGCCAGACCCTGCATGGCCATCGGGAGGTGCTCCCGGACCATCTGGCTCAACTGGTTGGCCTTTCCCTCCAGGCTGAGCACCACCCCTTCCACCTTCTCGTAATGCTCGAGCTGGGTCTGGAACAGCCGCACCATCTCGACGGCCGGGCCGGCGGCACCGGCGATGGCCACCGCCGAGTAACGGTCGGCCGGGAACACCTTCTCCATGGCCCGGTGGGCGATGGCGTGACCTTCGGTGGCCCGCCGGTCACCGGCCATGACGATGCCGTCGGCGAACCGGAGGGCGACCACGGTGGTGCCGTGGCGGTACTCCGGAATCGCCGGCGCGGCGGCGCCGGAGACGCGGCCCCCCTCGACCACCGCCGGGATCGGAACCTGGAGACGACGGATGAGCCGGGCGAAGTTGGGCCCGGGATCGTCCAATGGGGTAAAGATCGGCAACGACACCGGGTCTACTCGCCGCCCTTCTGCACGTAGTTGCGCACGAACTCCTCGGCGTTGTCCTCCAGCACCTCGTCGATCTCGTCGAGGAGGTCATCCAGCTCGGCCTTCAACTTCTCACCCTTGTCCGACGTGGCCGGAACCTCTTCCACCGCCTCTTCTTTGGCGTGGTCGGTGCCACTCGTCTTCTTCTTCATTTCTCGTTCAGCCATCTGCCACTCTCCCTAGCTGCTCAGCCGATCCAGCAACTCCGACGGAGTCGCACTCTGCTGCAATAGTTCGTCCACGTGATCGGCCGTGCCTCGTAGGGGATCCATCATAGGGACGCGCCGCAGCGGATCGGTGCCGAGGTCGAAGACCAACGAATCCCAGTTGGCGGTGACCACTTCGGCCGGCCACTTGGTGAGGCACTGCCCCCGGAACCAGGCCCGGGTGTTCCGAGGGGGTTCGGTAATGGCGCTGATCACGTCCGCCTCGGCCACCAGCTTCTCGGTGTCGAGCCGTTGAAACAGCGACCGGTCGGGGCGGAGGTCGTGGTACTGCAGGTCCATGGCCGCCAGCCGATGGTCGTCCCAACCGCACCCGTGGCGCTCCCGATACCCGTCCAACAGCCGCAGTTTGGCCACCCAGTCGAGCTGGCGGGCCAGGGACATCGGATCGGTTTCGAGCCCCTGGAGGACCATCTCCCAGCGCCGGAGCACCTCCTCGCCCACCGCCACGTTCCCCATGCAGTCGAGGCCGCGGTCGTCGGCGTACTTGCGGGCCAGCGAGAACAGCTCCCACTGGATGTCCAGGGCGGTGGCGGTGGAGCCGTCGGACATCTCCAGGGGTCGGGCCAGCGTCCGGTCGAAGGACACCTGGTGCATGGCCGCTACCGGATCGGCCAGGTCGAGGTCGCGGGTACCGGTGACGTTGTCCTCGATCATGGCCAGCACCAGGGACGTGGTCCCCACCTTCAGCAGCGAGGCCACCTCGGCCAGGTTGGCATCCCCCACGATGACGTGGAGGCGCCGGTAGCGGTGCGGGTCGGCGTGGGGCTCGTCCCGGGTGTTGATGATCGGCCGCTTGAGGGTGGTCTCGAGGCCGACCCGCTCCTCGAAGAACTCCGCCCGCTGGGTGAGCTGGAAGTCGGCCTTGCGATCCTCGTGGGTCGAGGTCTCCGACCCCACCTTCCCGGCCCCGGTGTAGATGGCCCGGGTCACGAAGTGGGGGGTGACCCCGAAGATGATCCGGTCGAACGGCGCCGCCCGGTCCATCAGATAGTTCTCGTGGGTCCCGTAGGAGTTGCTCTTCCGGTCGGAATTGTTCTTGTAGACGACGAACCGGCGCCCGTCGGGCACCGAGGCGTTGGCCGCCATCATCGAGCGGATGAGGATCTGCTCGCCGGCCCGGTCGTAGCGCACGCATTCGAGGGCGTCGGCGCACTCCGGGGTCGAGAACTCCGGGTGGGCGTGATCAACGTAGAACCGGGCCCCATTGGTGAGCACGGTGTTCAGCAGGTGGGTCTCCACCTCCGGCGGCATCGAACCTTCACGGGCGAAACCCCGGGCATCATTGCCGGGCGACTCATCCTCGAAATCCCAACCCGTCTGCTGGCGGGCGATGTCCTGGGCGTAGGCGTTGATGAGCACCGACGAAGCCGCGATCGGGTTGGGATCGCCGTTTTCGACGTGAATGCCGTACTCGGTTTCGATACCGCAGACCTTGGGGATGGCCACGCGCCGACCCTATCCTCAGTTCAGCCTAAAGATACTGACCGGTGCCCACCCGCTCGATGGACCGGCCACCCTTGGTCCCCAGGTCTTCGCTGATGAGCGTACGGATGTAGACGATCCGCTCGCCCTTCTTTCCGGAGATCTTCGCCCAGTCGTCGGGGTTGGTGGTGTTGGGGAGATCCTCGTTCTCCTTGTACTCCTGGCGGATCGATTCGAGGAGGTCGTCGGTCCGGATGCCGCGGCCGGTTCCGGCAATCGCCCGCTTGATGGCCAGCTTCTTGGCCCGGCGGACGATGTTCTCGATCATGGCCCCAGAGGAGAAGTCGCGGTAGTAGAGGATCTCCTTGTCGCCGTTCTGGTACGTCACCTCGAGGAACCGGTTCTCTTCGTCCTCCCGGTACATCTCGTTGACGGTGGCCTCGATCATCGCCTGGGTGGCCTTGGCCGGATCCCCGCCGCCTCGGGTGTTGACCTCGTCGGCGTCGAGCGGGAGATCCGGGGTCAGGTAGCGGGCGAAGATCTGGGCGGCGGCGATCTCGTTGGGGCGCTCGATACGGATCTTGACGTCCAGGCGGCCGGGTCGGAGGATGGCCGGGTCGATGAGGTCCTCGCGGTTCGACGCCCCGATGACGATCACATCCCGTAGGGTCTCGACCCCGTCGATCTCCGCCAGCAACTGGGGCACGATGGTTGACTCCATGTCCGAGCTGATGCCGGTGCCCCGGGTCCGGAACAGCGAGTCCATCTCGTCGAAGAAAACGATGACCGGCACTCCCTCTTCCGACTTCTCCCGCGCCCGTTGGAAGACCAGCCGGATCTGACGCTCGGTCTCTCCCACGTACTTGTTCAGGAGCTCGGGGCCCTTGATGTTCAAGAAGTAGCTGCGGGTGTTGGTGTTGCCGGTGACCAGCGCGACCTTCTTGGCCAATGAGTTGGCCACCGCCTTGGCGATAAGCGTCTTCCCGCAGCCGGGCGGACCGTAGAGCAGGATCCCCTTGGGCGCCGGCAGCTTGTGCTCGGCGAACAACTCGCGATGGAGGTACGGAAGCTCGACGGCATCGGTGATGGCCTCGATCTGGGCGTCGAGGCCACCGACGTCGGCGTAGGTCACATCGGGCACTTCCTCGAGGACCAGTTCTTCCACCTCGGGACGGGCCAGCTTCTCCACCAACAGACCGGTGCGGGACTCCATCAGCACGGTGTCCCCCGAACGGAGCTTCACCCCGATCAGCGCGTCGGCCAACTCGACCACCCGCTCCTCGTCGGCGCGGCAGTAGACCAGCGCCCGCTTGCCCCCGTCGAGCACCTCTTTGAGCACCACCACTTCGCCGGAGCCCTCGCCTTCCCGGGCCAGGATCACGTTGAGGGATTCGTTGAGGACCACCTCGTCCCCGCGTTGTAGGTCACTGAGCCCGATCTCGGGATGCAGCGAGACCCGCATCTTGCGACCGCCGGAGAAGACGTCCACCGATCCGTCGTCGTTGGTACCGAGGAAGGTGCCGTAGGCGGCTGGGGGCTGGGTGAGCTTCTCGACCTCTTCGCGGAGGTTGGTGATGTGCTCCTTGGCCGTCTGGAGGGTGAAGGTGAGCTTCTCGTTCTGGGAGACGGCCTGGGCCAACTGGCCCTTGGTCTCGAGCAGCCGCTCCTCCAGGGTTTGGACGCGCAGCGGGCTCTCCTGGAGCCGGCGACGGAGCAGCGTGACCTCTTCCTCCGCCTCTTGGGCGCGGAGCCTCAAGGTGGCGAGATCGTCTTCAAGCTCCATCCCATCGCCCGGCCGGAGCCGGTCCTCTGCGTTGTCGGGGTCAGTCGTCGGAATCACCTCTCCTGTCTAGGCTCCTCATGGGCGACCATACACCGGCGGTTGGGCCGATCATGCGCCACCCGGGTGCGCCTGGCCCGGCTGGCCCCAGGCATCAACTTGGGTCCTGAGCGGTTCGGGATAGCATGGAGGCCACGGGTTGCAGGCCCTTCGGGGTTTGGCAGCGGGCGTTTGGCGCTGTCAACCCGCAGGAACCGCCGTGTCGGCCGTCCACAACGCCGTGGACCGGAATGGACGTAGGAGAGTCGCAACTGATGAAGGTCTGGATCGACCAGGATCTCTGCACCGGGGATGGTCTCTGCGAGGAGATCGCTCCCGCCGTCTTCACGCTGCTGGACGACGGCCTTGCCTACGTCAAGGAAGGGGCCGACGTGAAGAACGAGCCGGGCGGCTCCGCCGGGATGGCCAGCGTGCCGAGCGACCTCGAGGACGCCGTCGTGGAGGCCTCCGAGGAGTGCCCCGGCGAGTGCATCTTCATCGAACAGAGCTGATCGGCGCCCCCCGCCGGTCGGCGGCCGAAACCCCCGGACATCAGATGGAGTCGGGGACCATGTCCGGCTCGCTCGGGCCTTGGTCGTCAGCGACATAGTTCTTGGCGTTGTACGGGGTCGCACTGGTGTCGGGGACCAGCAGCCGGGCGGTGGTCAGGAATCCGGTGTGCCCCACCATGCGGTGATCAGGACGAACCGATCGCGCCTCCACGTGCCAGGTCCGGTAGAGGACCTCGACGGTGGCGGCCATGCCGAAGGCGGAGTGGGCGAGGGCATTGCGGAGTTCCGACGTCTGATTGATGGTGGGCAGATAGCAGCAGAGAATGCCGCCCGGACGCATGGCCACCTCGGCGTGGGGCAGCACCCGCCACGGTTCCGGGAGGTCGAGGACGATCCGGTCGAGCCCCCGCTCCTCGATTCCGTCGTAGACGTCGCGTATCTCGACCCGATAGTGGGGGTGGTCCCCCACCAGTGCCTCGACATTGGCTCGGGCCCGTTCGGCGAAGTCCTCCCGCAACTCGTAGCCGACCACCTCGGCCCCGGCCCGCAGGAGGGCCATGGACAGCGCCCCCGATCCCACCCCCGCCTCCAGCACCGACACCCCCGGGGCGATGTCCGCCAACACCATGATGGCGGCCAGGTCCTTCGGGTAGATCACCTGGGCCCCCCGCGGCATCTTCAGGACCACGTCGGTCAGGGTGGGGCGGACCACCAGGAACCGTCGCCCGGTGCTGCCCAGGACGGTGGATCCGTCGGACACGCCGATCAGGTCGTCGTGGCCCACGATGCCCATGTGGGTGTGGAAGTTGGCGCCGGCCCGCAGGGTGATCAGATACTGGCGCTCCTTGGCATCGACCAGTAGGACCCGTTCGCCGTCACGGAGCGTTGCCGGTTCGACCTCGTCGCCCACCGTTGTCAATCGCCGGACGGTGCGGCGGGACCCGGATCCCGGGTCGCCACCACCAGCCGTTCACCGGGACGGAGGACCGTCCGGTAGATGACGTCGTCGTCGTGGCGACGGGCCCGGATGAGCAACCAGGCCGACGCCCCGACCACGAACCAGATCGGGTGCTCGCCCCGGAAGCCGCGGCGGAACCCGTTCTTCGAGAGATAGCGGAGGATGCGCTCCATGGCTCAGATCCGCCGGACCTCGACCACCGTCGAGCGACTCCGGCCGCGTCGCCGGCCGGCCAAGAAGGCGATGGCGATCACCACCACCACGGCGGCCGCTCCCGCCACCAACAGCTTGGACCGGGCCGATTCGATGTCGGTGGCAACCTCGCCGTTGAGCTCGCGGAAGCGGGCCTCGATATCGTCGCGGGTGATGGTCCCCGAAGCCGGGCTCATGCTGTCTCCTTCGTTTGTTCGAGTTGTCGCCGGCCCTGACCCCGCTTGACGGCCAGCACGGCCACGACGGCCACCCCCACCACCGCCACCAGGCAGATCAGGTACGGAACCCACGACCAGTTGCCGGCGAAGGTGCTGCCGGTCTCCGCCTGCAAAACCCGGAGGAGCCCCACGGCCACGATGACCAGCCCGATGGCCAACACCACCGACCCGGCCACCCCGAAGACGATGAACCGCCCCAGGCCCTTCAACGGCTGCAGGGTCTCCTGCTTGACGTAGTCGACGACCAACTGCAGGGTGTCGCCACCCATGGCCTGGATCCGGCCGGTGCCCTTGTCGTTGTCCTTACGGCCTGGGGTCACGGTCCTCCTCGGGTGTCGTGGTCCCCGGTCACATCGCCGACCCGGGGCTCTCGCCTCCGGCAACTATACGCAAGGCCACGGGTTCTCCTGCGATTGCTCCTCCATCCTCGACCGGGAGGCGCCGGCAGGCGGCCGGGCTCCAAGCCAGGGTGGCCGGGCCCAGCAGTCGGGTCAGCCGGGATTCTCCGCCGGGACGGTGACCGCGGCCGCGGCTCTGTTGATACGGCGGTAGTGGAGCATCCCCCGCACGGTTCCGGCGCCTTCCGGGAAGTCGGCATCCATGGCCGACTCCGCTTGGTTCCGTCCCCACTTGGAGATCCAGAAAGTGAAGGCGCCCAGACCCCCGAGGAACACCCCGGACACCACCGGGGACACGGCCAGGAAGGGACCGGTAGGAAGGACCAGCGCCAACAGGACCCGAGCGGCGGCGTCGATGATGAGCCCGACCCCCCAGGCGGTGTTGATGATGCCGAACAGGACCCGAGCCGGGGGCATCTCCCACAGTCCGTCGAACGCCTCCCGCCGGATGGGATCGTCGCCGGCCGACAGGGCCCGTCCGATGTAGAAGGTGATCGGGCGGCGCCCGACATAATGCGAGACCAGAATGGCCACCCCGAACATGGAGGTAAAGGCCGAGTCCCGGATCTTGAGCACGAAGGCGCTCCCGCCGAGGGCGTACGAGGCGATCAGCCCGGCGATGAACCCGAAGAGCACGATGGCCCCGATCGGGTCGATCCTCCGCTGTCGTATCCATTCGATGCTCACCCACAGTGCGGCGGGAATCCCGGCAATGGCCAGAGCGGGTGCATCGCCGCCGACATAGCGGCGGACCAGGTAGTACACCCCCAAAGGAATCAGGGCACCGAAGATCGCACTCGGGCCGAGGGCTTTCAGGGAAGGCGCCCCGGGTTCCCAACCGTCTCGGTGGTCGTGGGGGAAGACGAAGGGGGCGGGCCCTCCGGTAGTGATCTCCGGGTCCGGCTCTGTGCCGGTGACCTCCCCCGGCTCCCCACCCACGGCTGCAGCGTCCACTGCGGTCATTATGTTCGCTCGCCTACCCGGTCACAAGCCCGGATGCCTAGCTGACCAGCGGTAATGTCCTGGCTTCGGCTTCGATCTGGCGGGCGCCGCCGTCCCCGTCCCAACGCACTGAGACCGTCTCCGGCGGCGTGACCCGCCGGTGGAGGGTGGCCAGCGCGACCGGGGCGCCGAAATGGGGCGACCAGGCGACCGAGGAGAGGTGGCCGACCTCGTGCTCGCCGTCGGTCGTCCACACCGAGGCTCCCGCCGGGGGGAGTTCGCCGGCGTCGCCATCGGCGGTGGTTCCGCCGATCACCAGGCCGGCCAGCTTGCGGGCGACCTTGGAGCCGCGGGAATCGAGTCGGGCCACCAGTTCCTGACCGGTGAAGCAACCTTTGTCGAACGACACCGTCCGCTCCACCAACCCGGCTTCGGCGGCGATGGTCGCCTCGGTGAGCTCCCGCCCGTTGACCGGGAGCCCGGCCTCGATGCGGGCCGCCTGATAGGCATCGTCGCCGCAACGCACCACCGCGTCGTCCACCCAGGCGTCGGGCCCCGTATCTCCGGTGGCCGGGCCGAGCAGGTCGAAACCCGCCAACCCCGGCCAGTCGACCGGCAGGCGCAGCACCGACGGGTCGGCGGCGACCGCCGCCGACACCACCTCGGATGCCTGGGCGTGAGGGCCGCGCACGGCCAGGCACTGCCAGGACTCCGGTTCGATGTCCACTTTCACCCGGAGCCGGAACCGCTCCAGCCGGGCCTTCACCACCTCGCCGAATCCGGGATCGGTGTCCAGGATGAACTCTTCGTCCCCGGTCCGGGTTACCCGGAGAAAGGCGTCCAACTTCCCCTGCGGGCTGAGGAGCAACGACTCGGCCGTCGCCCCGACTCCGAGTCCGGCCACGTCCTGGCTGCACTGCCCCTGCAGATAGGTGGCGGCATCGGGCCCCGACACCGACAGGACATCGCGGGCGATCGAATGCGCGGCCACCGAGGTGCGCAGAGCCGTGTAGCCGGCCAGCAGGTCGGGGTGGGCGGTCACGCTCATGGCCGGGTCACCACACCGGTCAACGCGGTGGCCCGGGTCATGGCCACCGCCGACAGCATGGAAGCCGCCTTGTCGGCGCATTCCGAGTTCTCCGACGCCGGATCGCTGTCGGCCACGATGCCGGCGCCGGCCTGTATGGAAGCCCGGCCGTCGGGGCTCACCGTCATGGTCCGGATGGCGATGGCGGTGTCGAGATTCCCGGAGAAGTCGAGATAGCCGACCACCCCGCCGTAGATTCCCCGCTTGGTGGGTTCGAGGTCATCGATGATCTCCATGGCCCGAACCTTGGGCGCCCCGGAAAGGGTGCCCGCCGGCAGGGTCGCCCGCAGCACGTCGATCGGACCCTTTCCCGGGGTCAGCGTCCCCGACACCTGGGAGGTGATGTGCATGATGTGGCTGTAACGCTCCACCACCATCATCTCGTCGACCTGCTCGGTTCCGAAGGACACCACCCGGCCCACGTCGTTGCGGGCCAGGTCCACCAGCATCACGTGCTCGGCCACTTCCTTCGGATCCTCGATCAGCTCTCCCTGCAGGCGGAGGTCCTCCTCCGGGGTCCGGCCCCGGGGCCGGGATCCGGCGATGGGCCGGGAGGTCACCGTGCCGTCGCGGAGACGGACCATCGGCTCGGGCGAGGCCCCGACCACCGTCACCTCCGGGAAGCGGAGGAAGTAGAGGTACGGGCTGGGGTTGACCAGCCGGAGCACCCGGTAGACATCGAAGGGGTCGACCCCGAGGGAGGGAAGGTCGAACCGCTGGGAGAGCACCACCTGGAAGACGTCCCCCGCGGTGACATGGTCCTTGGCCACCAGGACCGCGTCCTGGTAGAGGCGGTCGGACATGGTCCGCACCACGTCGGCCGGCGGCGGCGCCTTCATGGGCAGGAGGCGGGCCGGCTCGTCGAGCGGCCGGAAGCAGTCGGCGGCCAGCTCGTCCAGCCGCCCCTGGGCGGCGGCATAGGCGGCGTCGAGGTCGTCGGCCCCCCACGCCGGGTCGATCACCACGTTGTCGATCAGCACCACCCGCTGCCGCCAGTGGTCGAAGGCGGCCAGCTGGCCGATGACCGCGAGGATGGCATCGGGGTGGCCGAGGTCGTCGGGCGGGGTGTCGGGGAGGTGCTCGACCTCCCGGACGACGTCGTAGCCCAGGTAGCCGACCAGTCCGGCATGGAGCGGCGGGAGGTCGGGCAGCTCGGGTGACTCGAAGGCATTGAGGATCGCCTCCATGGCCGCCAACACTCCCCGGTCCCCGGTGACGGCGTCGTCGGTCACCGCGTCGAGATCGATCCGCCCGGAGGTGGTCACCGTGTTGCCGACGGCTTTGACGGTGGCGAGCGGATTGCGGCCCACGAACGAGTAGCGGCCCCAGCGCTCCCCGCCCTCCACCGACTCCAGGAGGAACCCGACCCGGTCACCGGTGCCGACGATCTGGAGGAACACCCCGACCGGGGTGATGGTGTCGGCGATCAGCTCGCGCCAGACCGGGACGATCCGGTGCTTGGCGGCCAGCGACCGGAAGCCGCCGGCGCCGGGTCCGGAGCCCGATTCGGATTCGGTCATGTCCCGGCGGGGGCGTCGCCGAAGGACCGGTAGAAGCAGGTGCGGTTGCCGGTGTGGCAGGCGCCCTTCCCCTCCTGGTCGACGACGACGAGCAGCACGTCTCCGTCGCAGTCGTAGCTGAGGCGGCGCACATACTGGCGGTCGCCGGAGGTCTCGCCCTTGCACCAGAACTCCCGGCGGCTGCGGCTCCAGAACCAGGTCCTCCCGGTCTCCAGGGTCTTCCGCAGCGAGTCCTCGTTCATCCAGGCGAACATCAGCACCGCGTGGTCGGAGGCATCCTGGACAATGGCCGGCACCAGGCCGTCGGCGTTGTAGGCCACCTCGGCCAACTCGGCCGCGGTGAACGGGACGGGTGTGGCCTTGTAATTGGTGGGCTTCTCGGTGGTACTCACCAGACGGGCTCCCGGGTCGTGGGCATGAAGGTCAGCTCGAGGTTCAGAGATATCAGAGATAGAGGCCGGTGCCGCCGTCGATGCGGGTCGAGGCCACCGCGTGGATGTCGCGCTCCCGCAGGATGCTGTACTCGTCCCCGTGCATCTCGACTTCGAACTGGTCCTCGGGGTTGAACAGCACGTTGTCCCCGACCTTGATGGTCCGGACGTGGGGGCCGACGGCCACCGCCTCGGCCCAGGCCAGCCGGCGGGACACCTGGGCGGTGGCCGGGATCAGGATCCCGGCCCGTGAGCGGCGCTCCCCTTCGGCCTGGGCCACCTGCACCAGCACCCGGTCGGCGAGCACGGTGATCGGCTGCTTGGGCGCGTCTCCCACGCCATCACGGCTGATGTCCGGGGTCACTGGGGTTGCGGTTGCCACTCCCCCAGGCTACCAACCACCGCTGGGATCCCCTTCCCGGCTCGCCGTTCACGCCCAGGCCGGATGTGGCGTCGGCGACCCTCAGGCCGGGCGGACGGGAACCCCGGCGGCGGCCAGGTGGGCCTTGGCCTCGCCCACGGTGAACTCCCCGAGGTGGAAGATCGACGCGGCCAGCACCGCGTCGGCGGCGCCCTCCCGCGCCCCGGCGACCAGATGGTCGAGCTCCCCGACCCCTCCCGAGGCGATCACCGGCACCGGGCACCGGTCGGAGATCTGCCGGGTCAGGGCGATGTCGAACCCGTCCCGGGTGCCGTCCCGGTCCATCGAGGTGAGCAGGATCTCACCGGCGCCGGTAGCGGCACACTGCTCGGCCCAGCCGACGGCGTCGAGCCCGGTAGGAGTCCGACCTCCGTGGGTGAACACCTCCCAGCTGGCGGCGGCGCCGGGATCCAGGTCCCGCCGGCGTCGGGCGTCGACCGCCACCACCACGCACTGGGCCCCGAACTCGGCGGCGATCTCGGCGATCAGCTCGGGCCGCTCCACCGCCGCGGTGTTGACCCCCACCTTGTCGGCGCCGGCCCGCAACAGCCGCCGGGCGTCGTCGACCGAGCGCACGCCGCCGCCCACCGTGAAGGGGATGAACACCTGTTCGGCGGTGCGGCTCACCACCTCGACCATCGTCTGGCGGTGGTCGGAGGAGGCGGTGATGTCCAGGAAGATCAGCTCGTCGGCTCCCTGGGCGTCATAGCGGGTGGCCAGCTCCACCGGATCGCCGGCATCGAACAGGTCGACGAACCGGACGCCTTTGACCACCCGGCCGGCGGTCACGTCGAGACAGGGGATGACCCTTACCGTTCGGATGCCGCCACCCCGGCTTCCACCGTCAGGCGCCCCTCGACCAGGGCCCGACCGGTGATGGCCCCGGAGAGCCACCGTTGGCCGCCGCCGGCTTCCACCGACAGGTCGGCCAGCACCCGGATGTCCTCCACCGAGCCGACCCCGCCCGAGGCGATCACCGGTTGGGCGGTCGCCCCGAGGACGGCGGCCAGCCCGACCAGGTCGGGGCCGCTCAGCATCCCGTCCCGCTCGATGGCGGTGACGACGACCGCGGCCAGGTCCACCCCGGCGAGCTCGTCGAGGACCTCGGCCACCGTGCGGCCGCCGGCCTGCTCCCACCCGCGGATGGCGATCTCCGCCCGGCCGGCGCCGTCCAGCCGGTAGTCGAGCCCCACCGCGATCCGTCCCGGGTGCCGACCCGCGGCGCGGGCGGCGAGACCGGGGTCGTCGAGGACCGCGCTCCCGAGGATGACCCGGGCGACCCCGCCGGACAACAGGGTGTCGACGTCCTCGTCGCCCCGCACTCCCCCACCGGTCTGCACCGGGATGTCCACCGCGGCGGCGATGGCCAGCACGGTGGCCCGGTTGACCGGGTGCCCGGTGCGGGCGGCGTCCAGGTCGACGACATGCAGCCAGGGCGCCCCGCTCTTGGCGAAGGCGCGGGCCAACTCCACCGGATCCCCGTACTGGGACTGCCGGTCGAAGTCCCCCTGGGCCAGCCGGACCGCGGTGCCGTCCCGGATGTCGATGGCCGGGTAGAGGTCCACTAGGCGCCGGTGCCCGAGCCGGCGCCGACCGCGGCGACCCGGCGCACGAAATTGGCCAGGATGCCCAGCCCCACCGGGCCCGACTTCTCCGGGTGGAACTGGGTTCCCCACACCGGGCCGCGCCCGGCGGAGGCGGTGACCGTCCCGCCGTAGTCGCAGGTGGCGGTGGTGTCGGCGGTCAGCTCCGGGGCGAAGGAGTGCACGAAGTAGACCCAGGCCGGATCCGGGGCCCCCTCCAGCAGGCCGGGGTCGGCCCCGGGCACCCGGTCGAGGACGTTCCACTGCATCTGGGGGTGCTTGACCCCGGGAGGCAAGGCCCGGACCACCCCGGGCAGCACCCCGAGACCCGGCGTGGTGGGGTCCTCGTCCGACCCTTCGTAGAGCAACTGGAACCCGATGCAGATCCCGAGGAACGGGACGCTCCGGGCGACGGCATCGAGGGCGACGGCGTCCAGCCCGCTCGCCCGAAGGGCCCGGGCACACGGCCCGAAGGCACCGACCCCGGGGAGCACCACCCCGTCGGCCCGGGCGGCCTCGTCGGGATCGCTGACCAGGCGAGCGTCCGACCCCAGGTGCTGGAGCGCCTTTTCGGCGGAGCGGAGGTTGCCAATGCCGTAGTCGAGGACGGCGATCACGAGGCGGCCGGGTGGCAACCACCCGGTGGGCGCGGCGGGGAGATCACAGGGACCCCTTGGTGGAGGGGATCCCCCCACCTTCCTGGCGAACCGCGTCCCGCAGCGCGCGTGCCACCCCCTTGAAGGAGGCTTCGATGATGTGGTGGGCGTTCTTGCCGGTGCGGAGGCGGATGTGGAGGGTGATCCCGGCGGCGGTGGCGAACGCCCGCCAGAACTCCTCGGCCAGCTGCGGGTCGAAGGGGGGGGTGCCCAGGGCGATCACATCCGGGGCGAAGGTGACGTCGTAGGTGAGGTACGGGCGCCCGGAGAGGTCGAGAGCCACCTCCACCAGCGCCTCGTCGAGTGGCAGGTTGATGGACCCAAAACGCCGGATGCCCGCCTTGTCGCCCAGCGCCTCGGCCAGGACCTCGCCGATGGTGATCCCGACGTCCTCCACGGTGTGGTGGGCGTCGACGTCGAGGTCCCCGTTGGCCCGGACGGTCAGGTCGAAGCCGCCGTGCTTGCCCAGCTGGCTGACCATGTGGTCGAAGAAGGGCAGGCCGGTGCTGACCTCGGTGGTGCCGGTGCCGTCGATGTCGAGGGAGACCTCGATGGAGGTCTCCTTGGTGGCCCGGCTGGAGGCAGCGGTCCGGTGGGTGGGCTGGGTGGAGGAGGTGACGGTCATGACAAGCTCTCGTTCAGGGCCTTGAGGAATCGGTCGTTCTCGGCCGGGAGGCCGACGGTCACCCGGAGGCACCCGGTGACGCCCGGCCACTCCGAACAGTCTCGCACGAGCACCGACCGCTCGAGGAGGTCGGTCCACACCTGGCGGGCCGGGCGCCTGGTAGGACGGAACAGGATGAAGTTGGCGTCCGATGGCCAGGTGTCCACCGGCAGCTCGGCCAGGGCGGCGGCGATCCGGCCGCGCTCCTCGGTCAGCATCGCCACCCGGGCCTCCATCTCGCTCCGGTAGCCCAACGCCAGCCGGCCGGCCAGCTGCTTGACCGCGTCGAGGTGGTACGGCAGGGCCACCAGCTCACAGGCCTCGACCACCTCGGGCGCGCCGACCAGGTACCCGAGACGGACCCCGGCCATCGACCAGGTCTTGGAGAAGGTGCGCACCACCACCGTGCGGGCGGCCCGGGGGGAACCGCCGACGACGATGTCGAGGGCGCTGGACGGGGCGAACTGGCCGTAGGCCTCGTCGATCACCACCAGCCCGGGGGCCCGGTCGATCACCGCGTCGATGATCGCGGGTGGGTCCGCCCGCCCGGTCGGGTTGTTGGGCGAGCACAGAAAGGTGATGACCGGTTGGTGGGCGTCGAGGACCCGGTCCACCTCGCCGAGGTCGAGGAGGAAGTCGTCGGTCCGATGGCCGGCCGCCACCGTTGTCCCGGTGGTCCGGGCGATCTGCCGGTGCAGGGTGTAGGTCGGCTCGAACACCGCCGCGGTCCGACCCGGACCGCCGTAGGCCAGCAGGAGCGATTGGAGGACTTCGTTGGAGCCGTTGGCACAGAAGATCTGGGCCGGGTCGACCCCGTGGCTGTCGGCCAGCGCCTGGCGCAGCGCGGTGGCCTCCCGGTCCGGATACCGGTTGAGGTCGAGGCCGGCCAGCTCGGATTGGAAGGCCTGGAGCCAGGCCTCGGGAGGCGGCAGGGGTGACTCGTTGGTGTTGAGCCGGACCTCGACCTCGACCTGGGCCGAGTGGTAGCCGGTCAGGGCGACCAGATCGGGGCGGATGGCCGGCAGTCCTTCCGGGGTCAGGTCGGCCATCGCAACCTCACCGAATCGGCGTGGGCGGGCAGGCCCTCGGTCTCGGCCAGGGTGACCACGGCGGGGCCCAGTTCGACCAGCCCCTCCTCGCTGATGCTGACCGCGTGGATGTGCCGGCGGAAGTCGTCGACCCGCAGGGCGCTGGCAAACCGGGCCGTCCGGTTGGTGGGCAGCACGTGGTTGGGCCCGGCCAGGTAGTCCCCCATGCTCGCCGGCGACAACACCCCCAGGAACACCGCCCCGGCCGACTCCACCTCGGGCAGCCATGACTCGGCGTCGTCGGTGAGGATCTCCAGGTGCTCGGGGGCCACGATGTTGGCGATCGCCATGGCCTGTTCGGGGCCGTCCACCACCACCGCGAAGCCGCCGGCCTGCAGGGTCGCCTCCAGGTCGGCGCGCCGGGGCGACGCCGCCACCATGCTGTCGACGTGGGCAGTCACCGCCTCGGCCACCGCCTCCGACCAGGTGATGAGCCAGGCCAGCCCGTCGGGGCCGTGTTCGGCCTGCACCACCAGGTCGACGGCCGCCAGCTCCGCGGGCGTGTCCGGGCCGGCGATGACCACCACCTCCGACGGGCCGGCGAAGGCCGACGCCACCCCCACCACCCCCGACACCTGCCGCTTGGCCTCGGCCACGTACCGGTTCCCGGGGCCGACGATCACGTCGACCGGCTCGATCGACTCGGTCCCGTAGGCCATCGCCGCGATGGCCTGGGCCCCGCCCACCCGGTAGACCTCGTCGACGCCGGCGACCGCGGCCGCGGCCAGGGTGGCGTCGTCGATGGTGCCGTCGGGGCCGGGCGGCACGCACAGCACCACCTCGCCGACTCCGGCCACCCGGGCGGGGGCCACGCACATCAGCACCGTCGACGGATAGCGGGCCCGCCCGCCCGGCGCGTAACACCCGGCCCGGGCCACCGGGCGGATCAGATGGGTGACGGTGATCCCGTCCGACTCGAAGCGGTGGGGGCCGCCGTGCCCGGCTTCATGGGCGTGATAGGCGAGGATCCGGGTGTGGGCGACGTCCAGGGCGTCCCGCAGGGCTTTGGGGATGCGGGCGGCGGCGGCCTCGATCTCCGACGTCGGCACCCGCAACTCGTCGAGCCGGACGTGGTCGAACTCCTCGGTGAAGCTGCGGAGGGCGCTGTCCCCCTTGGCCCGGACCTCGGCGATGATGGCGGCCACCGTCTCGGCCGACCGCTCCTGCTCGTCCGCCGGGCGCGGCAGCGCCTCCCGCAGCTGGGTGCGGTTCCCGGTAAACCCGCGAACGTCGAGGCGGCGAAGCAACATGGTCCGTCAAGGCTACCGTTCTGCGTTCGCACCCTCTGTCGATGACGGTGGACGGTGAACGCCGGACGGGGGACGGCGTCGGCCGTTGGGCACGGAGGACGAACGGCCACCTGGGCAACCGGTCGCCAAAGTGCCATGATCGCCTCATGGCCGCCAGCGCAGCAGAACTCTCGTCACTCGCCACCGCCCTCGAGGATCTGACCCGTCGGGTCACCGCCCACGCCGACGCTGCGGTTGGCGCCAAGGACGAAGACATGGCCAAGGAGCTCTTCGCCATCGAGCGGGCCTTGATGGGCGCGAGTCGGCGGCTCACCCGATTGACCACCGCGCTGCGGAGGTCGTGAGCCCGGGCCCTGTCGGCGCCATTCCCGGGAGGCGTAGCTTTTACTATGAGTTCAGACTATTGTATGTCATATGATTAGCCCGGAGGCATCGCCGTCCGCGGCCGGGACCGAACTCCACCGACCCCAGCACCCGGTGCGGTTTATCAGCGCCGCCAGCCTGTTCGACGGCCATGACGCCGCCATCAACATCATGCGGCGCCTCCTGCAGAGCCAAGGCGCCGAAGTCGTCCATCTCGGCCACAACCGCTCGGTCGACGAGGTGGTGGCCGCGGCGGTGGCCGAAGACGTGCAGGGCATCGCCATCAGCTCGTACCAGGGCGGTCATCTCGAGTACTTCCGCTATGTCGTGGACCGGCTTCGCCAAGAAGGCCGGGGCGACATCCAGATCTATGGGGGCGGGGGCGGCGTCATCATCCCCGCGGAGATCGCCGAGCTCGAGGCCTACGGGGTCCGCCGCATCTTCTCGCCGGAGGACGGCCAGCGCCTCGGGCTGGAGCGGATGATCAATCAACTGATCCTGGAGTGCGACATCGATCTTGCCGCCCAGCTGCCGGCCAACCTCGACGAGCTGCTGCTCGGCCACGTTGCCGACCTGGCCCGGGTGATCACCGGGATCGAGGCCGGGACCTTGCCTCCGGAGATGGCCGAGGGACTGGCCCGGGCGGCCCGCAGCCGGTCGGTGCCGGTGCTGGGGATCACCGGGACCGGCGGATCGGGAAAGTCCTCGCTGACCGATGAACTCATCCGGCGGTTCCGGTTGGACCAGGGCGAGAAGTTGCGCATCGCGGTGTTGGCCGTCGACCCCACCCGGCGGCGAAGCGGGGGGGCGCTGCTCGGCGACCGCATCCGGATGAACGCCATCGACACCCCGCAGGTCTTCTTCCGCTCGGTGGCCACCCGGGGAAGCCAGTCCGAGGTGCCGTTGCCGATCCCGGCGATCATCGATGCCTGTCGAGCCGCGGGGTTCGACCTCATCATCGTGGAGACCCCGGGGATCGGACAGGGAGACGCCGCGATCGTGGACATCGCCGATGTCTCGCTCTACGTGATGACCCCGGAATATGGCGCCCCGTCCCAGCTGGAGAAGATCGACATGCTGGACCTGGCCGACGTGGTGGCCATCAACAAGTTCGACCGGCGGGGCGCCGACGACGCGCTGCGGGCGGTGAGCCGTCAGTGGACCCGCAACCATTCGGAAGCCCAATCCACCGGACGCCCCGGGATCGCTGGGAGCCCGGCAGCCCCGGCGGCCCCGACGGCCCCGGCGGCCTCGGCGGCCTCGGCCTCGAACCAGCCGACTCCGGTGTTCGGCACCATCGCCTCGCGCTTCAACGATCTGGGGACCACCGCCCTCTACCAGTACCTGCGGGATGCGCTGGCCGAGCACCAGCTGCCGGTGTTCGGGGGCCAACTGGCGACGGTCGACGCGCGGGCGTCGGTGGCCGGGTCGGCGATCGTCCCGCCGGAGCGAACCCGCTACCTCTCCGAGATCGCCGAGACCGTCCGCAGGTACCACGCCGCCACCGATGAACAGGCGGCGATCGCCCGCCGGATCCAACAGCTGGACGATGTCGCCGGGTTGCTCGGCGCCCGGGCTAGGCCGTCAGAGGGTTCCGAGCCGGGAGAGGTGTCTGGGGCACTCGAGGTGCTGGCGGCCGAGGCCGGCGACGCCCTCGACCCGGCCAACCGAGCCCTCCTCACCGAGCTGGCCGGCCTCCGGGAAACGTTCGCCGGCGACGAGCTGGCCGTCGCCGCCGGGGATGGCTCACGGTCGGTGCCCCTCTCCACCACCTCGCTCTCGGGCACCCGCATTCCCCGGGTGGCCCTCCCCCGCGCCACCGACCACGGCGACCTTCTCCGCTGGCTGCGCTCGGAGCATCTCCCCGGGCATTTCCCGTTCACCGCCGGGGTGTTCCCCCTCAAGCGGGAGAACGAGGACCCGGCCCGGATGTTCGCCGGGGAGGGCGATGCGTTCCGCACCAATCGCCGGTTCCATCTGCTGGCGGCCGGCCAACCCGCCACCCGGCTGTCCACCGCCTTCGACTCGGTGACCCTCTACGGGCGGGATCCGAACACCCAGCCCGACGTCTACGGCAAGGTCGGGACCTCGGGGGTGTCCATCGCCACCCTCGACGACATGAAGGTGCTGTACTCGGGCTTCGACCTCTGCGACCTCACCACCTCGGTGTCGATGACCATCAACGGGCCGGCGCCCACCATCCTGGCCATGTATCTGAACACGGCCATCGACCAGCAGCTGGAACGGTTCGAGGGCGACCAGGGTCGGCCGGCGACCGAAGCGGAGTCCGAGGAACTCCGCCAGCGGGTGTTCGGCACGGTGCGCGGCACCGTCCAGGCCGACATCCTGAAGGAGGACCAGGGCCAGAACACCTGCATCTTCTCCACCGAGTTCTCGCTCGGCGTGATGGCCGACATCCAGGAATTCTTCGTCGACAACCAGGTGCGGAATTTCTACTCGGTGTCCATCTCCGGCTATCACATCGCCGAGGCCGGGGCCAACCCCATCACCCAGTTGGCCTTCACCCTGGCCAACGGGTTCACGTATGTGGAGTCGTATCTTGCCCGGGGGCTGGCCATCGACGACTTTGCCCCCAATCTGTCGTTCTTCTTCTCCAACGGGATGGACCCGGAGTACACCGTGATCGGTCGGGTGGCCCGGCGGATCTGGGCGGTCGCCATGCGCGACCGCTACGGCGCCAGCGAGCGATCGCAGAAGCTGAAGTACCACGTGCAGACCTCCGGGCGTTCGCTCCACGCCCAAGAGATGGCGTTCAACGACATCCGGACCACCCTCCAGGCGCTGTGCGCCATCTACGACAACGCCAACAGCCTCCATACCAACGCCTACGACGAGGCGGTGACCACCCCGTCGGCCGAGTCGGTGCGCCGCGCCCTGGCCATTCAGCTCATCATCACCAAGGAGTGGGGGCTGGCGGCCAACGGGAACCCACTGCAGGGCAGCTTCATCGTCGAGGAGCTCACCGATCTGCTGGAGGCCGCGGTGCTGGCCGAGCTCGACAGCCTGTCCGAGCGCGGCG
>DASZIT010000094.1:0-31062 GCA_035948855.1 Acidimicrobiales bacterium
ACGCTTTTGCAGCGCTTGAACGAGCGGCGTGCCGCTGAGTTCGAAGCAGAGGGATCTGCTGAATCAGGTTTCACCCTTATCGAGTTGATGGTCGTTCTTCTCATCTTGGCCATCTTGCTTGCCATCGCCATTCCGACGTTCCTCGGCGTGACCGGCTCGGCCAACGACCGGTCCGCTCAGTCCAACTTGAACACGGCGCTGACCAATGCCAAGACCATCTACGAGCAGAACAACCAGGCCTATCCGCAAGGCGTCGTGGCGGCGGAGCCGCTTGCCGTCAATATTGCGGCCAATGAGCCATCGCTTCCAATGGTCACCGGTATTACCGCAGCCGTCGGAAAAGTCGGCGCGTACACGGACACGGGTACGGGCTCGGGCGCGACCGCGGTATTCAACTCGAACGGGGCCATCCTCTTTTCACTGGCGAACAAGACCCAGGAGTGTTGGTGGATCGCTGACAACACTGCCCTCATGACGACTGGAACGGCGGCGGGGGCACCCTGGTCTTCATCTGCGGCCTTCCCGACCACCAGCCCCTACACGGAGACAGTGGCCGGAGTCCCGACAGCGCAGGGAATCTGGTACGGCGTGTACAAGGTGGCAAGTGGTGGTACGTGTGACATCGGTACCCTCGCCACCGCTCTGTCGAACGTCAACAGCACGGCGTTCCCGCCCGCTCAGTAGCGCTGATCATTGGGGCAAATACCCTGAGTGCCCATAAATTGAAGGAGACAGTGCCCTTGCTTCGGAGGGGCACTGTCTCGTTCAGCTCGACATCATTATCCTTTGGCGGTTCCCTCTACAGTTCCGATAGCGAGACTGGATTCCAGATGGATTATGGTCATCCATCCGCACCTACATGGGCCCGATGGTGTGCTTCCGGCCCGGGAGGTGCTCCCGCGATGACTCGAGGGCCCCGAGGGCCCGGGCCACCACCGATCGGGTATCGGCGGGATCGATCACCTCGTCGACGTAGCCGCGTTCGGCCGCTTCCCAGGGGGTGAGGAACCGCTCGGTGTACTCGTCCTGGAGTTCGGCCCGCTGCTCGGGTGCGGCATTGCGGTGAAGGATCTGCACCGCCCCCTGGGCACCCATCACTGCGATCTCCGCACACGGCCAGGCAAAACACAGGTCGTTTCCCAGTCCCCGTGAGTCCATCACGATGTAGGCGCCGCCGAAGGCCTTGCGGAGGATCACGCACACCCGGGGCACGGTGGCCTCCGCGTAGGCGAACGCCAACTCGGCCCCGTGACGGATCATCCCCCTCCACTCGAGGTCCTTCCCCGGGAGGAACCCCGGAGTGTCCACCAGGGTCACCAAGGGAAGATTGAAGGCGTCGCAGAACCGGACGAACCTGGCCCCCTTCTGGGAGGCGGCGATGTCCAAGGTGCCGGCCAGGGCCTGAGGTTGGTTGGCCACGAAGCCCACCGACCGACCCCCGATCCTCCCGATGGCGGTGACCAGCTGAGGCGACCACCGTGGCCACAACTCGGTGACGTCACGATCGTCGGACAGCGCGGTGGCCACGTGGCGGACGTCATAGGAGCTGGTGGTCCGGGACGGAATCACCTCTCGCAACTCGGGGACCTCCCGGTCCACCCGGTCGTCGAGCGGGCCCCGGGGCGCCACCTCGTCGGTATGGGAGGGAAGCAGACTGAGCACGTTCTCCACGTGGGCCATGGCGTCGGCCTCGGTTTCGGCCTCGATGGCGCACAGGCCGCTCGACCGGGCGTGCATGGCGGTGCCCCCCAACTGGCGGAGCCCCAATCGCACCCCGGTGAACTCTTCGACCATGGCCGGTCCGGATACGAAGGCGAAGGCCTCCGAGGTCATGATCACGATGTCGGCGATCCCCAACATCAGCGCCGGCCCGGAGATGGCCGGGCCGGAGACCACCGCGATGATCGGCACCATGCCCGAACAGGCGGCCACCGCCCGAGCGGCTCGGCCCCATCCGTGGAGCGATTCGATCCCTTCGGACACATCGGCGCCGCTGGACGCCACCACCAGCACCAGCGGTATCCGCAGGCTCAACGCGGCATCGGCCCCGTCTTGGATGGTGACCCCGTCCTCCAGCGACAGGGCACCCCGGCGCAGCGCCGACACCGATCGCACCACCATGGTTTGACGTCCGGCGATTTCCTCGATGCCGGCGTGGATGGTTCCCTTCACCAAGCTGCGGAAAGCGGGAGCCGTGGTGGCCGTGGGCATCACTCCATGCTACGGAACTCGGAACGGTTGTGTCACCGTTGACCGAATCTTTTCTACGGTCCGGGCTCCTCGGGGGGCAGCTGAGGATCGGGATCGGGCCCGTTCCTGGTGACCCGCTCATTTCGGCGGTCCACCCGCTCCAGTTCGCGCTCCACGTCCGCCCACAGCAGCGGCTCGTCGGCGCCGTCATCCTCATCGAGGTCCTGAGCCCGACGGAGGACGACCGCCGCCACCGTCAGGAGCACCAGCAGCAAGGAGAGCTTGGAGACGAACCCCGACACTTGCTGGTCATTCAGCGGGCGCAGGCCCACGGCCAGGTGGGAGCGGCTGAAGGTGGGGTACAGCGGGTGCGAGGCAAAGATGTAGATAAAGGAAAGGAAGGCCGGGACGATGGCCTGGACCACCAGGTACCCGAACCGGATCACCGGCTTCAACCGGAGGATGCCCGGCACCCGCCCGATCACCGGCAGCCAGAGCACGAATCCGGCGGCCAGCACCACCAGATCGATGACTCCCCGCACCACCGGGGACGACGCCTGGGCTTCGACCAGTGGGATGGCCATCGAGCCGACCATCACCAGGGTGAACACCAGCACGGCCTTGACGGGGCCACGGCACCAGTCGAGGACGGCGTCTACCGGGGCCGGGTGGGTGAGCCGGCGCAACACGTCGTAGGGCATCCCCAACAGGACCAATGACGGCACCGCCAACGTGAGGAGCACCCGCTGGAGCACCAGCGCGATGAGCGACCAGTGGGCGGCCAGGTCGGCCAGCGGCCAGGTGAGGGCCACCGCGGCGGCAACCCACCCGGCGGCCAACGCCGCCTTTTGTTTCGGAGGCCATGGCGTTTCCTCGCCCTCTCGGCGGGAGATGCGGTGGTGACCGATCACCGTGGCCAGCCCGGCCACCACCAAGACGCTCCAAGCAACGATGTGCGGATCCCAGGCGTAGGGGTGGCCCGGGGTCATCGGCAATTGCCCGTTACCGGCGGCACCGGGAGGGAACCCCCCTAAATTGGTCAGGATGGAGCGCCTGGATCGGCTTGAGCGGGTCACCGACTTGTTGTTGGTACTGCTGGACACCCCGCGCCCGTTGAGCCTCCGTGAGATCGCCAACCGTGTCCCCGGCTACCCCGAGACCCACGGCGCCCGGCGACAAGCCTTCGAACGCGACAAGCGGCTGTTGCGTGATGAAGGGGTTCCGGTGCTGGTCGAACCGCTCGACGGCGTGGACCAGCTCGGCTACCGGGTGGACCCCGATTCCTACTTCCTGCCCGATCTGGGGCTCGAGCAGGATGAGCAGGCTGCGCTCAATTTGGCCGTCGCCGGCGTCCATCTGGGCGAGCCTACCGGCCTCACCGCCCTGTCGAAATTGGGTGCCACCGGCGAAGCCCCACTGCTGGGGGCGCCCTCGATGCCGGTGGTTGATCTTCCGTCGATGACCGAGCTTCCGGCCCTGCCGGTGTTGTTCGACGCCGTCCGCCAGTCGGCCACCGTCACCTTTGGCTACCGGGGAGAGGCGCGTCATGTGGACGTGGGCGCCATCCGCTTTCGTCGGGGCCACTGGTACGCGGTGGGATTCGACCGCGACCGGGGTGAGGCCCGCACCTTCCGGGTGGACCGGGTGGAGTCGACCCCCATGGTGGGCCCTCCCTCGTCGGCACAACTGCCCGAGGGATTCGATGCCGCCGACACCTTTTCGGTCGACCCCTGGCAATTCGGGAGCGGCGAGGAGACCGACGTCGATGTCCTGGTCGATGCGGCCGAGTCCGGACGGATCATCGGCGAGTTGGGGGACGGAGCGGTGGTGGAACGGCGGGACGACGGCACGACGGTGGTCCGCCTGGCGGTCACCGACCACCAGGCGTTGGTGACCTGGGTGCTCGGGTGGCTGGATCACGTCGAAGTCCTGGGACCCCCTGAAGTCCGGGCCGCGGTCATCGAGCGGCTGACCTCGATGGTCGACGCCGGCGAGGTGGCGCCGTCGTGAGCCCGGCGGACACCGCCGGACGGCTCCGACAACTCCTCGCCATCCTGGCCTGGCTGGCCCAGGTGGGGGAGGCGCCGATCGACGAGATTGCCAACCGGTTCGACCTGACGCCCGAGGCGTTGGTCACCGAGCTCGAGTTGGCGGCCTGTTGTGGGCTGCCCCCGTATACGCCGGACCAGTTGATGGAGATCATCGTCACCGACACCGAGGTCTCCGCCCGTCACGGCAGCGCGCTGTCCCGGCCCCGGCGGTTGACCCCCGGCGAGGGCTTCGCCTTGGCCGCATCGGCCCGCGGGCTGCTGGCCGTTCCGGGAAGTGACGAGGACGGCGCCCTGTCCCGGGCCCTGGCAAAGCTCGAGACGGCGCTGGGAGGTGAGCGTCTGGTCATCGATCTCGATGCGCCGCCGATGCTCTCGATCGTCCGGGATGCGGCGGCGGCCAAGGAATGGCTGGCCATCAGCTACTACTCGGCGTCGAGCGATCGCCGGACCCACCGGGAGATCGCTCCGTTGCGGGTGTTCGGTTCCGAGGGCCACTGGTACGTGGACGCCGCCTGCTCGCTGGCCGGTGACGTCCGCCGGTTCCGCATCGACCGGATCGACGAGGCCCGGGTGGTGGTTGGGCCGTCCGGCGAAGCCAACGGGCGGGCGACCGACATCGAGCCCAGCGGGTTCGAGACGTTCGTGCCCGGGCCTGACACGCGCCGGGTCCGGCTCTCGCTCGATCCGGCTCTGGACTGGATGGTGGAGTCGATCCCGCTGGTCGGCCCGCCGGTCGGCAAGGGAGACCGTCTGGAGGTCGAGGTGGTGGTGGGCGGGGATGCCTGGCTCGAGCGGCTCCTCCTGCGCCTCGGGACCGGGGCCGTGGTGATCGATCCCCCCGAAGACGGCACTCTGGCTGCCGAGGCCGCCGCCCGGATCCTGCTCCGATACGAGGCTGATACCAAAAATATCGATAAATAACAAGATGGTATAGAAAGTAATAGAACAGTACGGTTGGGCAGGTGAGGGTCCCGCGGTGCTGAAGCTCCATGTGGTGCACGTCGGCCGCCACGGTTACTACCTGGAGGGCCGCGAGTCTGAACGGGCCGACGACTTCGACCTGGCCGTCGAATCCCCCGGGGCGTGGTCAGGGCCCGGGGCGACCTCGCTCGGGCTGCGAGGAACCGTCGAGCCCGAGGCATTCGGACGGGTGATGGAGGGGTTCGATCCCGGATCCGGCCGGCGCCTCCGCCTCGACCGGGGCAGCGCCAGCGTGGCCGGATTTGACCTCACCTTCTGCGCGCCCAAGTCGGTGAGCCTGTTGCAGGCGCTGGCACCGAGGGAGATCGCCCACGAAGCCGGGGCGGGCCACGACGCCGCCGTCGCCGAGGCCAGTGCCTATCTGTCCCGCCAGGCCATCGGCGTCCGTCGGGGAGCCGGTGGATCGCTCCGGCTGTTGCCGTCGACCGGAATGGTGGCCGGTGATTTTCGCCATCTGACCAGTCGGGCGCTGGATCCGCATCTCCATACCCATGTGGTGGCGGCCAATGTCGCCCAGGGGGTGGACGGCACCTGGTCGGCCGCCGACGGTCGCCGGGTGTTTGCCCACCTCCGGGCGGCCGGCTCGGTGTACCAAGCCCGGCTCCGCTGGGAACTCTCGACCCGGTTGGGGGCGGCGTGGGAGGTCCGACCCTCGGGATTGGGCGACGTGGTGGGCGTCGGCCATGGTCTGCGGAGACTCTTTTCGCAGCGATCGGCGGAGATCGAAGAGTTCGTGGCCATGCGCCATCACGGAACCCCGGGCCGGCACCCGGGCGCCTATTTCGCCACCCGAGCGGACAAGGACCGTACCCAATCCCTGGAGTCGTTGGTGACTTCATGGCGCGAACGCGCTGCCGACTTCGGTTTCGACCTCGGGGATCTCTCCCAGGTGGTCGGACGGGGCGCCCAGCGCGGGCGAGACGGAACTGCCGGAGCCGATCCTCGGCGGATGGCCGAACGGTTGGAGGCATCCGGTCGGCCCGAAGGATCGTTGGCCCGCCGCGATCTCCTGGCGTTGGCGGCGTCGGCGTCGCCCGGAGGCGCCACCGCTACCGACCTCGATGCGACGGTCGATCGCCTGGTGTCCTTGGTGGGAACCGAGGGTGAGACTCGCGGTGGCCGCGAACCTCGGTGGCGTCAGGCCGACGTGCTGTCGGTGACCCGGCGACGGGCGAGTGAGCTGGCGGCTCGACCCGATCCGGACATCGCCTTGACCAACATCGACCGTCGGAATGGACGGGAACCGGTGCCGAGTCGTCAGTTGGGCTGCGCCGACCAACCGTGGCGCGAACCGAGGCGGGACCTGGGGTTGGGGCGGTGACCCGCGTGGCCCGGTCAACGTTGGATGCCCTGATCGAGGCGGCGCGGTTGTCGGCGGTGGGCTCGCCCGGCCTCGGTCAACGTCTTCCAGGGTTCGACCCCGTGGGCGGGGGCCAGCCGAACCCAGCTTGGTCGGTTCCGATCGTCGAAGGACAGCGCCAAGCCCGGCGAGCCTCTGGCGATGAGATCGGGGGGCAGACGTCGGCGCCACTGGGTGGTGGCGGATTCGCCGACGTGATGGCGCCCGCCGGTGACCATGTCGGAAACCGGATGACCGGACGGAGCCCGACCCGTCGACACCGACCGGGCGGCGATCTCCTCGTCGCCCGCCAAGGTGGACAGGGCTTCGAGGGTCCGCACATCGCCGATGCCGGGAAGCACCACCGTGCAGCCGAACAGCGAAGGGAATCCCTCTGCCTCGTCCGGCCACCGTTGGCGGGCCTGGGAGAGATCCTGCAGGCTGGCCAGCGTCACCACCCCCTGACCGCCGCCCTCGCTGATCATCGACGGCAGCTGAGGGAGGGGGGCGATGTTGGCCACCTCGTCGAGGGCCAGCAGCACCGGCGCCCGACGCGGCTCATCGTGCCCGCGGCCGGCGGCGCGTTGGTAGGCGGCGTTGCGTACATCCTCGACCAGTCCAACCACCAACGGGGCGACCTGGGCTTGGCGGTGAGCCGGCGCGCAGATGTAGATGGTGTCGGCCGAGGCCGCGAATCGGTGAGCGTCGAAGTCGGGATCGACGGTGACCGCCAGGGCGTGCTCGGTCCGGAAGCCGGTGAGGGCGCCCGACGCGGTGGACCAGATGCCGCTCAACTCCCTCTCGTCGGTGGCGGCCAGGCCTTCGAGGGCGTTGGCGGCCAGATCGGCGATCCCCCCGGGGGTGCCGGCCAGGATGGTCATGGCCGGAAGGGATTTTCGGCGATCCACCCAGGTCAGAACAGTCCGCATGTCCGCCCCGTCCAGGGCGGCGGCATAGAGAAGCGGGGCCAGCAGGGACTGGGCCCGCTCGTTCCAGTGGGAGCTTTCGGGACGAACCATGCCCCGTGATCCCGAGGAGGCCACCTGCACCAGGGACCGGGCGGCGGTCATGGCCCCTTCCCAGCTTCGAGACGATTGCAATGGCGACCAGTGCAGGGGCTGGAGATCGCCAGCGGGAGCCAACGAACCGGTGGGATCGAACAACAGGCACCTCCCGAATTGTGATCGGGCGGCACTGGTGGCGTCGAGCACGTCCGGCTTGGTGGACGTGGAGACAACCGGACCATTGGCCGCCAACACGTTCGGAATGATCAAGCCGGACGTCTTTCCCGAGCGCGGTGGGCCGAGGATCATGACCGACAATTCCGGCGCAACGAACTGCCAGCCGTCGGCATCATGGCCAAGGTAGACACCGAACGATGCCGAGGCCGATGTTGCGCGCGCGGCGCGCAATTGTCGCGTTTCGCGCTGTTTGTCGGATGTTTGCGAAAAAAATGTCATTTCTTCTTTACGCCGTTGTCGCGGCGTGTCCTGGCGATTTCTGTCCGTTCACGTTGAGCTTCGGAAGAAACTGCGTGCCGTGTTCCTAGGCAAATAAGCCTTGCAAACAAAGGAGTTTTTGTCCACGGGAAATGTCGAATTGCCGGTGCAAACCCCGTCGACGCGCCGATTGCGTGTCGCATTCGGTCGCGTCCGCGAATCGTTTGTGCGCGCCGAAACGCGCAAGGGTCCTTGACCTGGGCCTAAAAACGCATTTTGATTGTTTCTGATTGTGTATCGCTGTGGAGGTGATTGTGAACAAGTCACAACTCGTCCGAGCAGTCAGTGAGTCAACGTCGTTGAGTCGCCGGACTGTCGAGGATGTGGTTGACGCCCTGTTCGATTCGGTCGTCACCGCGGTTCAGTCTGGACGGAAGGTAACGGTAATTGGTTTTGGGACGTTCAACCCGACCGATCGTGCCCCTCGTCTGGGTCGAAATCCGCGGACCGGCGCAGCGGTTCCGATCCCGGCGTCGAAAGGTGTCCGGTTCGCCACCAGTTCAGCGTTCAAAAACGCGCTGAACTCCAAGGAGGGAGCACCCATGGCAGTGAAGAAAGCTGCGAAGAAGGCAGTCCGAAAGGCCCCGGCCCGGAAGACTGCCGCCAAGAAGACAACCGCCAAGAAGGCAGTGCGCAAGGCTCCGGCCCGTAAGCGTCCCGCCAAGAAGTCGGCGGCGAAGAAAGCGGTACGCAAGGCTCCGGCCCGTAAGCGTCCCGCCAAGAAGGCAACCGCCAAGAAGGCAGTGCGCAAGGCTCCGGCCCGGAAGCGCCCCGCCAAGAAGTCGGCGGCGAAGAAGGCAGTCCGCAAGGCTCCGGCCCGGAAGCGCCCCGCCAAGAAGTCGGCGGCCAAGAAGGCAGTGCGCAAGGCTCCTGCCCGGAAGCGCCCGGCGGCCAAGAAGGCAGTGCGCAAGGCTCCGGCCCGGAAGACTGCCAAGAGGGCCGTTCGCAAGACAGCCCGCAGGTAACTGATCGACGGCTCCGCCGTGTTCAGATGACGTACAGCAGGGGCCATCCGGCCCCTGCTGTCGTCTTACAGGTTGGTGATCAGGTGGAACGCCTCGCCGACCGGAAGTGCGGCGAGGGCGCCGTGGTCGGCCAGCTGGCGACTCACCTTGGCCGCGAATGCCTCGACCGCCGGGGATCCCGTTGCTGACGTTCCCGCCTCGAGCCCCATGGTCGTTACCCCTTGGCTGGCGTGGCACAACAGCGCCTGGATCTTGGTCGATTCGAACCCGGCGACGTCTTCGACGTGGTTGGGAAGGTCAGCCTCGAAGAGCAACAGCGCCTGTGGGCGGTGGGGGGCGAGGCCGAGATCGGGGAAGAAGTGTGGGTCTCGGGCTGCTACCAGCGCGTCGAGGCTGAGAAAGCCGGCGTTCCGATGGTCGGGGTGGAGCCGGTAGCGCCTCCACGGATCGTGGGCGAGCACCACCACCGGGTTCAGCCGCCGGATCACCGACGCCACCTCTCGCCGCTCGGTCGGGCCGTTGACCAGCTCGCCGTCCACCCTTCCCAGAAACAGCACCCGGTCGGGGGAATCGCCGGCGTCCGCTCCGTCGATGACCGCGGCGGCCGCTCGGGATTCCATCGCTCGGGCGGCGACCAGCGCGGCCAGATCCTCATCGGGATCCCAACTTCCCTTGGACCCGTCGGTGAGCACCAGGTGGTGCACCTGGCATCCGGCTTCGGCCCATTTCGCCAGCGTGGCTCCGCAGCCGAACTCGATGTCATCGGGGTGGGCGCCGATGGCCAGCGCCGAGGTTGGGATGGCCAGGTTCGTCGTTACCGGTCCGCCGGTGAGCAGATCGCCGACCGGGAGACCGCGGGGCTGAGGTCCTTCGTCGCTACCGCCGCTCACGGGAGGGCGGTGGCCGGCGCGGTGGAGACCGGGATCACATCGGCGGGCTCGTCGATGTCCCAGGCCAGGTCCGGGCGATCGAGGATATGGACGGGAAGCCCGGTGCGAGCCGCCTCCACCCGGTGACGGGCGAACGAACCCGGCCCGTAGGAGAACCGGAACCCGGCGTCGGCAGGAATGGCGATGACATTGGTGCCGTTGCCGAACCGGTCGGGTACCAACGTCACTCCGGGAGCGGCTCCGACCGACGGGAGATCCGACGCCCGGGGGAGATCGGCGTGGGCCACCGTCACCTGGATCACGCCACGCTCGGCCAGATGCTCGACGCCCGCCTCCACCGCTCCGTTCAGGCCTCTCCCCGGTTCCCAGACGACCAGCGCGCCGTGCGACCGGGCCCAGGCGGCGACTTCGTTGTCGTCACAGACGACCGCCACCGGTAGGGGGAACGCGGCCGCCACCACCCGGTCGGCCATCGCCGCCGCCAGTGCGGCCCGCTCGCTTTCGTTCAAGGCGGCGTCGAGGCGACCCTTGGCGTCCCGGAATGCCTTGACCGGCACCAGCACGGCTCGAGGACCGAATGGCAATGCGCCAGCTTGGAACCGCATTCGCTGGTCGATGCCTGCCATTTCGTCAGTGTAGAGGTGTCCTGCAGGGCCACCGCCGCTCGACCCTGGCGCATAGTGTGGCTCCAATGTCAGAGAAAGTTGCTGTGATCGGCGCAGGCTCGTGGGGGACGACGGTGGCGACGTTGGCGGTAGGTAACGCCGCCACCGTCCTGTGGGCTCGGGATCCGGAGCTGGCGGAGACCGTCCGGACCGATCACCGGAACCCGACCTATCTCCCCGATTTCTTGCTTCCCGATGCCCTCGACGCCACCCACGACATCGGCGAGGCGGTGTCGGGCGCCTCACTGGTGATCATGGCCGTCCCCTCCCACGGGTTCCGGGCGGTGGCCACCGACCTGGCCGAAGTACTTGTGAAGGGCACCCCGGTCCTCAGCCTCACCAAGGGCCTGGAGCAGGGGAGCCAGCTGCGGATGACCCAGCTGCTGGCCGAGGTGATCCCCGACAGCCCCACCGGCATGCTGACCGGTCCCAACCTGGCCGCCGAAGTGGCTGCCGGCCAGCCGACCGCCGGGGTGGTGGCGCTGGCCGACCCCAACCAGGCCCGTTGGGTGCAGTCCCTGCTGATGTCCAAGACCTTCCGGGTGTACACCAACGCCGACGTCATCGGCTGCGAGATTGCCGGCGCCCTCAAGAACGTGCTGGCGGTGGCGGCCGGGATCTCGGACGGCCTGGGGTTCGGCGACAACTCCCGGGCGGCAATGATCACCCGAGGGCTGGCCGAAATGGCCCGGTTCGGGATGAAGCTGGGTGGCGAGCTCATTACTTTCGGCGGCCTCGCCGGGGTCGGGGATCTGGTTGCCACCTGCACCAGTTCGAAGAGCCGCAATCACACCGTCGGGGTGGCACTGGGCCAGGGACGGACGCTGGCCGACGTGATGGGTGAGATGCGGATGGTGGCCGAAGGCGTGAAGACCGCCCGACCCATGGTCGAGCTGGCCGCGTCGGTCGACGTGGAAGTCCCCATCGCCACCCAGGTTGCCGACATGATCGACGGGATCCGGAGCCCGGCGGAGGCGATCGCCGCGCTGATGGAGCGGCCGGCCACCTCCGAGTTCCGGGATTTGACGCCGTGAGCGACGGCACCATGCCGCCGGGCGACGACAACCGCCCCCCCGATTCTTCCGCCTCTCCCAACGGCTCCGCAGCCGACCAGCCGCCGGCCATCGATCCCGAGCGCCGGGCCCAGGCCCTGGCCCGGGTTCGCTCCCTGCTCCTCGCGCTCGGCACCACCGAGGAAGAGATCGATCAGGCCGTCGCCGACGATGTCATCGACCTGCTGGTGGTGGATCGGATGTTGCTCCCCGCCGAGCGCCGGATGACCCAGGCCGAAGTGTTGGCGATGACCGGGATGGAGGTGGAGCCGGCCCGCCGTATCTGGAGGGCGCTGGGCTTCCTGGACGTCGACGAGGATGACCGTTCTTTCACCGACATGGACGTCGAGGCCCTGGAGCTGTTCAAGGGGCTCACCAGTGTGGGAGCCGCCGACCTCGATTCGTCGCTCCAGATGATCAGGGTCATCGGGTCGTCGATGGCCCGTATCGCCGAGGCCACCACCGCCCGGGGAACCACACCGGTGATCGAATCGTCGGGGGACAGTGTCATCGACGCTGACCGGTTCTCCCGGGTGCTCAGCGTGTCCCTTCCGACCATGGCCCGGCTCCTCGAGTTCGTGTGGCGTCGTCATCTCCAGGCGGCCACCCGGCGCGAGATGCTGATCCGGACCCGGGGGACAGTGAAAGGGATCAGCCCGGTGATGGCGGTCGGCTTCGTCGACATGGTGGGGTACACCATGCTCAGCCAGCACCTCGCCGACAGTGAGCTGGCCGCAGTGGTGGCCCGGTTCGAAGAGTTGGCCCGGGACACGGTGACCTCGCTCGGCGGTCGGGTGGTGAAGATGATCGGCGATGAAGCGATGTTCGTGGTGGCCACCGCGGCCGACGCCGCTCGCATCGGCATGCGGCTGGCCGAGGCGTATGCCGACGACGAGCTCCTCTCCGACGTGCGGGTGGCCCTGTCGGTGGGGCCGGTGTTGCTCCAGGACGGTGACTACTACGGACCGGTGGTCAACGTGGCCAGTCGGCTGGTCGGGATCGCCAACCCGGGGACGGTGCTGATGACCGACGAGTTCTACAAGGCCATCCAGCAGGAGACAGAGGGAGAGTTCGTCGGTCACGCGCTTCGGCCCCGCAACCTGAAGGGAATCGGGTGGGTGCAGGTCTGGAAGCTGTCACGGGTGGGGAGCCAGCCGGGGGCCGACCAGCGTCGAAACCTCAGGTGGGAACGGTTCGGCGAGGTCATCCGCGAGATCGATGAGCTGCGCAACAAGGGGGAGAAGTTGATGGTGGAGCGCCAGCGCCGCTCGACCGAGGAGCAGGCGGCTCGGGAGCGCCAACACCCGGCCGGGGGCGCCGACGAGTGAAGGGCGGCCTCCTGGTCGCCGGGACCACCTCGGACGCGGGAAAGTCGTTGGTCACCGCGGGTATCTGCCGGTGGCTGGCCCGCCGGGGCGTGCAGGTGGCGCCATTCAAGGCGCAGAACATGTCCAACAACTCGATGGTCTGCCCCGACGGGTCGGAAATCGGGCGGGCCCAGTGGTTGCAGGCGCTGGCCGCCGGGGTGGTGCCGGAAGCGGCCATGAATCCGGTGCTTCTCAAACCGGGAAGCGACCGGCGGTCCCATGTGGTGCTGATGGGCCAGCCGTTTGGCGAGGTGTCGGCCACCGATTGGACCACCGGCCGGTCCGCCTTGGCCGAAGCGGCGTTCGCGGCGTTCGACGATCTGCGGTCGCGGTACGACGTGGTGATCGCCGAGGGAGCCGGCAGCCCCACCGAGATCAATCTGCGATCCGGAGACTTCGTGAACATGGGACTGGCCCGACGAGCGGGCCTTCCGGTGGTGGTGGTCGGGGATATCGACCGCGGTGGGGTGCTGGCCGCCATGTTCGGCACCCTGGCCCTGCTGTCGGCCGAGGACCAGGCGCGGGTGGCGGGCTGGGTGGTCAACAAGTTCCGTGGCCAGCAGCGCTTGCTCGACCCGGGTCTCGAGTCGTTGGCCCGGGTGACCGGTCGCCCGGTGCTCGGTGTGATCCCGTGGTTGGACGAGGTGTGGATCGACGCCGAGGATGCCCTGGCCGTTGCCGGGTGGTCCAACCCATCGCCGGTGGTCGGCCCCACCCTGCGGATCGCGGTCGTCCGACTGCCTCGGGTGTCCAACGCCACCGACGTCGATGCCCTGGCCGCCGAACCCGGGGTCGCCGTCACCGTCACCGCCGATCCGGATGTGGTGGCGTCCGCCGATCTGGCCGTCCTGCCCGGTAGCCGAGCCACCGTCGACGATCTGGACTGGCTGCGCCGGCAGGGCCTGGCTGATGCCCTGCGCACTCGGGCGGCCGCCGGTCGGCCGGTACTGGGTATCTGTGGGGGATACCAGATGCTGGCCACCACCCTGGACGATCTCATCGAGTCGGGCCGTGGACAGGTGGCCGGGCTGGGTCTATTGCCGACCCGAGTCGCCTTCGACAAGGAAAAGCATCTCGGGACGCGGTCCGGCACCTGGAGGGATGCCGCGGTGAGCGCCTATCAGATCCACCATGGGGTCGCCGTCCTCGATGGAGAAGATCCCCGGGCAAAGGACGCCGAACCCTTTCTCGGGGGCTTCCGACATCAGAGCGTGTGGGGGTCCATGTGGCACGGCACCTTCGAGAACGACGGGTTCCGACGGGCGTGGTTGCGCGAGGTGGCCGCCCAGGCCCGGGTCGAGTGGCTGCCGTCGGACGGCTCCACCGGTTTCCGGGCCCGGCGCGACGCCATGCTCGACCGATTGGCTGAGGCCATCGACCAGCATCTCGACACCGAGGGTCTGCTCCGCATCATCGAGGATGGTCCCGGCTCCGGGCTCCCGTTCATTCCGCCGGGCGCGCCCTGAACCCGTTGAGGTCCGGGCGGCCAGACTGATGCCCGTGAGCCGGCTGGTCCAGGCCATCATCCTGGTGGAGGACCTCAACGTCGCCCGGCAACGGATGACCGCGCTCGGCTTCGCGACCGAGGACGGGGGTCGCCACCCAGGTCGGGGTACGGCCAACCTGATCGTGCCGTTCGGAGACGAGTATCTCGAACTACTGGCCGTGGTCGATGCGCGCGAGGCCCGGGCCTCGCGGCAAGGCCGACCGGTCCACGACGCCCTGTCCCGGCGGGGACCGGGTTTGGCCCGTTGGTCGCTGGAGTCGTCCGACATCGAGGCAACGGCCGGACGGTTGGGGCTCCCGGTGGAGCGAAGGCAGCGGATCCGCCCGGACGCCGAAACCGTCCACTGGCGGGCGGTCGGGGTCGATGAGGCCTGGGCCCAACCCTGGCGGTGCGCCTTCATGGCCTGGGATGACCCCTGGCTCCACCCGGCCCGGCGAGGGACGAGCCACCCGAACGGGGCCCTCGGTTTCGCGGCTCTCGAAGTGAGCGTTCCCAGTGAAGCGGAATTGGTCTCCTGGATCGGCGAAGGCCCGCCACCCAAAGTCGAAGTCCGCACCGGGCCGGACGTCGGCCCGGGCAAGCTGGTGGTCTCGACTGCTTCCGGCCAGCTCGAAATCGATTGACCCGAGGTCAGTCGAGGCGGAGGGTCGCGATCCCGTGGGCCCGGAGCTCGAACCGACCATCAAACGGCAGCAACGGCCGGCCCCGGAGGTCGACCAGCCACCCCGAGCGACTGTCGATCTCCACCACCGTCGGCGAGTCCTTCGGGTTGAACACCCGGAGCTCGAGGGCGCCGGCCTCCCGTCGCACCGACGACACCTCGGCACCTCGGATGCCGAGCGGCGACCCGGAGGCAGGTCGGGTGCCGCCACCGAACGAGCCGACCGGCACCAGTGGCAGCAGGACGTCATCGGCCAACCGGTACGGATCGGCGCCGTCCACCGACAGGGCATACCTGGCCTCGACCGGTCCGATCATCTGGGGACCCTCGATCGGGGTCATCGGTCCGGCCGGGAGGGGGCGGTTGATCATCCCGAACCGGGAGAGCATCCCGGTGGACCGGAGCAGGGTGAGGGCCAGGCCGGTCGCCCTCGGTCCCGCCTCGTCGATGTCCACCACGTCGACCAGCTCGTATTCGAGAAGGCCCTCGTGGATCACCGTGAGCCCGCCGGCGGAGACGAATCGGCGCGACGGGAAGGTGGGGATGCCGAACTCCTCGTCCCGGCCTTCGGCGGTCAGGCCCCGTTCGACCACGGTGAAGGCGCATTCGGCCTCCGAGACCGAGGCCGGCTCGGGGAGCGGGAAGTGGGCGCGCAGCCGGTGGTCTCTCGACGGATTGTCGAAAGTGGTGTGCACCCGGACCATCGATTCGTCCGCCCGGAGCTCCAGGGTGGTGGTCACTTCGGTGGTCCGCACTCCGACCCGGGCCCGTTGGTCACCGTCGACCCGTTCAGGCCAGGTGTAGGCCGACGTCACCACCACCGTTCCCCGCACCGGCCCCCGGTCCCCGATGGCTACGGTGACCGATTCGGGCGCATCGACCACCGTGTCGTTGGCCGGCGGCGAATAGTTGTAGGTGTCCCCGTGGTCACCGCTGTCGATCAGTCGGCCGTATCCGGTCACCCCGTCGAGGGCGAAGGTACCGTCGACCGGATTGACCTCGACGGTCACCCTGCCGTTGGCCAGGGTCAGGCCGGTCTCGGCATCGCTGGCGACGGTGACCGGGTGGGTGAGCGGCGCCGGCTCGAACTTCGCCCACCCGAAGCCGGGGACGGACGCCTGTCGACCGAGTATCCGGCGCATGGCCGGCTGGTCGATGGTGACCCGTACCTCGGTGTCCGGATAGGCGGTGAGCTTGGTGAACAGCTCCCGCTTGACCTCCTCGATGGGGACCCCCTCGGGGGGCTCGGACCCGATGGTCAGGGTGAGGTCGAGCCCGGTCGCGTCCTCGGCCAGGACCACCTCGGTGACGTAGGTGTCGTCGTCGATGCGCGCCCCCTGGATGAGCCCGAGCATGCTGACCACCGTGCTGCCGTTGAGGGTGATGGTTCCCGGGAGCCCGGCCCGCTGGGAGATCACCTGGATGTCCGGCCCCGGGTCCCCGAGGACCGGGACCACCAGTTCGACCATGCCCGACCGGTCGCGGGCGGACGGATTGACCACTGAGGTGCCCGGGTGGGACAGCGACAGACCGATGGCGGTGGTCGCCTGGCTGGTGAGCCCTTCACCGATCTGACGGGCTTCGGCGTACCGGTGCATCACGGCATTGACCACCTCGTCGACCGAGCAGGCGCAGACCGAGTCGTGGGCGGCATTGCGGATCATCAGCTTCCAGGCCACGTCGAGGAAGGCGCCTGGCCATGCGTCTCCGGGGAGGTAGAGGGCGCTGAGCGGCTCGGCCAGGCGCTCGAGTGCCCGCTCGGAGCGGGCCGCCGCCTGTTTCACATCGACCCGGTTGGAACCGACTCCCATCAGCAGATTTGAGCGGTAGCCGGAGCGGAGCTCCCCCCGCCACTCCGGGAGTCCCTCGACGGAGAGGTCGGCGAGATAGTCGGGAAGCGAGCTGATACCGAGCTCGAACTCGCCCTGCATCTCGTTGGCCTCGGCCACCACCCGCCCGAGCCACGGCTGCGGGCGTTGGTGATCGGTGCCGTTCATGAACAGCAACGGAGCGTCACTGGCCAGGAACGACCCGATCTCGTCGACGTGGGAGCGCAGCCGCCGGATGAGCGCCTTGGCATCGTCGGGCAGCGCCGCGCCGTTTCCGTAGCCGGCGACCAGGTACTCGGCCCGGACCCGTGACTCGTCCGGCGCCTCCCAGATGAAGGCCGAGGTGTGGATGGCCGACGGGACCCCCCGCCACACCACCGCATTGCCCAGGCCGGCCAGCGAGAGGATCTGGGGCATCTGGGAGATGTGGCCGAACATGTCGGGGAGGTAACCGACATCCATCACCCCGCCGAATGCGGTTCCCCTCCGGATGCCGGCCTGGAGGTCACGGACGATGGTCTCGCCGGAGATGAGGAACTCGTCCATCAGGATGTACCAGGGGCCCACCGTCAGCCGGCCGGCAGTGGCCAGCGCCCGCAGCCGCCCCTCGTTCTCGGGACGGATCTCGAGGTAGTCGTCGATCACCGCCAACTGACCGTCGAGCAGGAAGGTTTTGTAGGAGGGATCCCGCTCGAGCAGGTCGAGCAGGTCGTCGATGAGACGGACCAGCTTCAGCCGGAACGTCTGGAACGGGTCGTACCACTCCCGGTCCCAATGGGTGTGGGGGACGACGGCGATCCGCCGAGGTGTTGATGGCCGGCCCGAGCCGGGTGTCGGGGGGGTCATGAGGTGAGAGAGCCGTACTCCGCTTCGTACTTCTCGAGTTCGCCCACGATCCGCACCGCGTCGGCGGTGGTCTGGTCGGTGGCGCGACCCTGGTGATCGGCATAGGCGGCCGCCCCCAACTGGCGTAGCAGGTCGTCGGCGTGGCGCTTGGCCTGGACGGCATCGATCTTGGCCTGGCCGGCTTTCCCGGCTTCGGTGGCCTTGGCCGACACCACCTCGGCCTGGGCCTTTACCTTGTCCATGAACCCCATGGATGCTCCTCTCTCTCCGGCCGGCGATGCCCGCCGGCCGACGATCGAATCGTAGAACCTCCCGGGGGGTTCCGCGCCTCGGGGACCATGACCGGCGTAACCGACGCTGCCGACTAGACAAATGGGTATGGGTCCGGTTGGGCAAGCGGAGGGAGTTCTCCGTCCGTGGCGGGATCATCTGCCGTCGGGAAGCCGGCTCGAAGCTGACGACCTGCTCACGTCGGGGACCTTGCTCCGGGCCTGGGCCGCCCTCTGGGGTGAAGCCCCCAAGGCGCCGGTGTTGTTGGATGCCGGATCGAACACCGGAGCTTCGTCCCC
Organism: Acidimicrobiales bacterium; assembly: GCA_035948855.1. Lineage (GTDB taxonomy): Bacteria > Actinomycetota > Acidimicrobiia > Acidimicrobiales > RAAP-2 > DASZIT01. The sequence goes on from DASZIT010000094.1 coordinate 18,412, forward strand.
GGCGGGCATGCCTCATCGTCCCGGGGCCTGGTGGTCGGCGGAGGAGTTCGATGCGGCCACCTGGCGGGCGGCCGGTCGGCTGGCAACCGCGGGGCTCCGCCCCGGGGACCGGGTGATCTGGTCCACCGGGTCGTCGGTGGCCTCGATCATCTGCCATGTCGGGGCGCTGCGGGCCGGTTTGGTCGTGGTGCCGGCCAATACCGCCTACACCCAACGCGAGATTGCCTACATCGTCTCCGAGGTCGGTCCGACCGCGGCCATCGTCGACGATCCCGAGCGGGGCCGCTGGGCGTCGGGAGCCTCTGACCGGGCACTGGTGGTGACCGGACCGGATCTCGATCTTCCCGACGGCGAGCCGGGAGACCTGGACACCGCCCGGCCGGACGACCCGGCGCTCATCTGTTTCACTTCCGGGACCACCGGAGCCCCCAAAGGGGCGGTGCTGTCCCACCGCAACCTGCTGGCCGCCACCCGAGCGGTGTGTCTGGCCTGGCGATGGACCCCTGCCGATCGACTGATCCACTGTCTGCCGGTGTTCCATGCCCACGGTCTGTGCGTCGGCATCTACGGGACGTTGTTGTCCGGGGGTTCGGCCCTCCTCCTTCCCGGGTTCGACGTCGGTGCGGTGGCCGGTTTCGCCTCGGGCGGCGACGCCTCGCTCTTCTTCGGGGTGCCGACCATGTATCACCGCTTGGCCCGCTCACCCCGGGTGTCGGAGCTAAGCCACCTGCGGCTCTGTGTCTCCGGGTCGGCCCCGCTGCCGGCCGGCCTCCACCGACAGATGGAGGCCGTCACCGGGATGTCGGTACTCGAGCGCTACGGGATGACCGAAACCCTCATGAACGCCTCGAACCCCTACGACGGCGAGCGCCGTCCCGGAACCGTGGGCTTCCCCCTCCCGGGTGTCGAGATCCGGCTGGCCACCGACGGGGAAATCCAGCTCCGGGGGCCCAACGTGTTCGCCGGCTACTGGGAGCTCCCGGTCGCCACCGAGGACGCCTTCGTCGAATCCGTTGACGGCGGGTATCCGTGGTTCCGGAGTGGGGATCTCGGTACCATCGACGATGGTTATCTGACCATCCGGGGCCGGTCCAAGGAGCTGATCATCAGCGGTGGGTTCAACGTTTATCCCAGCGAGGTCGAGGAAGTGGTGCTCACCCACCCGGGCGTTGCCGAGGTGGCGGTGACCGGAACCCCGTCGGAGGAGTGGGGAGAAGTGGTGACCGCCTGGATCGTGGCTGACGGGCGAGCCCCGTCGGCGGAGGAGCTCGCCGCCTATACCGCCGCGCACCTGGCTGCCTTCAAGCGGCCCCGTATCGTCCATGTCATCGACGCCCTTCCCCGCAACGCGCTGGGCAAAGTGGTACGGAGCGATCTCCGACGATGACCATCACCGCTCGCCCCACCACCGCGCTCCGCCCCTCCCGGCGGACCGAACGGTCGCTGCTGAAGGAAGGATTCGAGGTCATCGTCGGCCTCGACGAGGTCGGCCGGGGGGCGTGGGCCGGGCCGGTGTCGGTGGGGGTGGCGCTCATCCCCACCAAGTCGCCCCCCAAAGGGCTCCGAGACTCCAAGCTGATACCGGAGGAGGAGCGCGAGGTGCTGTTCCCCCGGGTGGCGTCCTGGTGCACGGAGTGGTCGGTGGGTCACGCCGGGCCGCAGGAATGTGATCGCTGGGGGATGACGGTGGCGCTGAGATTGGCCGCCGGCCGGGCCCTGGCCGGCCTGACCTGCGTCCCCGACGTCATCCTGATGGATGGATCCTTCGACTACGTCAGCGAGCCGGCCGAAGGGGGTTTCTGCGCGGCGGAGAATGCCCCAGTCCGTACCGTCGTCCGCGGCGACCTCACCTGCACCTCGATTGCCGCCGCCTCGATCGTGGCCAAGGTGACCCGGGACCGGATGATGCGCGACCTGTCGGATCATTTTCCGGCCTTCGACTTCCACCGCAACAAGGGGTACCCGTCTCCCACCCATCAGACCGCGCTGGCGGGAAGCGGGCTCACTTCCATTCACCGCCGGTCGTGGGCCTTCGTGGACAACCTGCCCTATGGGCGAGTGGGTTGGCCCGGCCCGCCGGACGGGCTGCCGATCCAGCCGGAGCTCGGGTTCGACCTGGAGTAGGGAGTCGCTACTTCGGGACCGGCTCTTTGGGGAGTCCCAGGACCCGTTCCCCGATGATGTTGTGCAGCACCTCATCGGTACCACCGGCCACCCGCATCCCCGGGACCCCGAGAAGGAACTCGGACCAGGCGTAGGTCCCCCATCGCCCGTTGTCGGCAATGAGCTCGGGGCCGAGTACCGATGACAGCAATTCGTAGGTGCGGACCATGTTGGCGGTGAGCGACAGCTTGCCGAGGGACATCTCCGGTCCGGGCAACTGGCCGGCGGCGACCTTGGCCATGGAGCGGAGATTGGTATACGCCGCCACTCGATCGTTGATGATGATGTCGGCCAGCTGTTGGCGGATCAGCGGGTCACCGGCCCGTCCCTGGGCCCGGGCCAGTTCGATCAGGCGCTGCGAAGAGTGCAGCCCGAGGCCCCCGCCCCCGCCGCCGATGGCCGCCCGCTCGTTCATCAGCGTGGTGAGGGCGACGGTCCAACCACCGTTCACGTCGCCCAGCCGATGGGTATCGGGGATCCGGACATCGGTGAAGAAGACCTCGTTGAAGGACGCTCCGCCGGTCATCTGCCGAAGCGGTCGGACTTCGACGCCCGGGGCATGCATGTTGACCACGAAACCGGTCAGACCCCGGTGCTTGGGCTGATCGGGGTCGGTGCGGCAGATGATCTCTCCGATGTCGGAGAATTGGGCCCCCGAGGTCCAGACCTTCTGCCCATTCACGATCCACTCGTCCCCATCGCGCACCGCCCGGGTCTGGAGCGATGCCAGGTCGGAGCCGGCTACCGGCTCGCTGAACAACTGGCAGCCGACGATGTCGCCCCGGTGCATCGGCTGGAGGTAGGCCTCCTTCACCTCGTCGATGGCGTGGGCCAGGATGGTGGGAGCCACCATGCCGAGCCCGATGCCGAAGGGGCTTTGCGACGGCGAGCGGTAGTCGGCCGCCACCGTGGTGTAGATCCGCTGGTAACTGCGGGGTAGTCCGCGGCCACCGTAGGTCTCGGGCCCGGTGATCCAGCCGAAACCGGCGTCGAAGACGGTTCGGGCCCATTCCTTGGCTTGGGCGACGTCGGCCGCCTCTTCCTCCGGGGTCCGTTCAGGAAACAGGCCGACGTGGTCAGACCCTTTGCCCCATACGAAATTCTCCGCTGTCCGGCGGGGAAGGTGGGAATCGAGGAATTCCCGGGCGTCGACCTCGAATTGATCCTCGCTGATCTGGGTCGGATCGGCAGCGGTGGTGGTCATCTCGGCGGGTTCCCCCTCGGCGTGGGTCGATTTTCTTGACCGGTCAGTCCAGACGCTCGTCAGCGTATCGGGCATCGGGGCCGGGGGAAAAGCCGCTGATCACCGGCTTTCGTGCGGGCCGTCGCCAGGCTAAAGCCCTCGCCGGGATGAGCCGATGAGAGGGGGTGCGAGTTGGCTTCCCTTTGGCGCGACGCCGGCATACCGAGGACGGCCAGTCACTGATCGAAGTCGTGGCCGCCATCAGTGTCCTGATCGTCATCCTGGTGCCGGCGCTGTTGCTGGTGTCCAGGTCCACTCAGGGTGTGTACAACAGCCAGTACAAGGTGACCGCGGCCAATCTCGCCAACGGGCAACTGGAGGCGGACCGCAATCAGTCGGTGAGCCAACAGACCGTGACGCTGACGACCCCGACCACCCCGGTGACGGTGGGTAGCGAGTCGTACACCATTTCCCAGCTGTCGGGTTGGTGCACGGCTCCCGTCGTCGCCGGAGGGGCCTGGACCTCCTACACCTCGGGATCCTCGTACTCCTATGGGGTGAAGGTCACCGTGACATGGAAGGAAGACCAGACCGGGGTGCAGGTGGCGGGGGTGCTCACGACTCCGTCAGGAATGGCGGCCGCCACCGGAACGACCTGCCCGCTATGACCCAAACAAACTCTCTCCGTCGTTCCCGCCGCGACGACTCCGGCATGACGCTGGTCGAGCTCATGGTGGCGATGACGCTGTTGATCGTGGTGATCACCATCGGCTTCGTAGTGACCACCACCGTGGTGAAGGTCACCTACACCACCCAGCGCACCGGCTCTCTGACCGGCCCGGCGCAGAACGGGATGGACACGCTGCAAGGGTTCTTTTCCGGCGCGGTTCCCAACCAGACCATCACCACTCCGGTCGGGGTCTCCCCGAACACCGCACCGCTCTATGCGAATCAGTGCTCGGCATCACCCCCGTTGAGCACATCGACGGACGTGTGGCTGTGTGCCGTTCGCTCCGGCTCCAGCACCGCCTATAGCTACGAGATCCACTTTGCCAGCTGTCCGGCCGGCAACCCGCTGTGCACGCTACAGGTCACCCAGCAGAGTGGCTCGCAGCCGGTCGTGGCTCAGATCGCCAACGTCTGCGTGCATTGTGCTGCGGCGAACACCTCATTCGGATTCACACCGCCCACCGGCGACCTCTCGAAGATCTCGTCGGTAACCATCACCCTCACGCTCGGGTCCCCCACCTCCAGTGTCACGGCGAATCCAGCCTCCACCACCACCCTCGTCCGTCAAGTCTCGTTGTCGAATTCCCTCGGGGGGTCGTTGTGAGACGACGGGCCGGACCTGGTCTCCCCATGAAGCTCCGCCGGCAGGCGCGGGCCGTCGACCAGGCCCAGGCCATGCTCTTGGTGGTCGCCCTCATCGGAGTGCTCGTCGCGGTGCCGGTGGCCATCAATGTGCTGGCCGTGGGCCAGGCCCCCACCTCCGAGCAGGCCGCCTTGGTGGTGCAGGCCCGGCAGGCAGCCACCGCCGGCATCAGCGACTACATCAACCGCGTCGAGAACACCGTGGGGTATACCCAGTACTGCAGTACCGGGATGTCGAAGTGGACCTGCCCGGGGGCGACCTTCCCGCCACCCGCGACCAACCCCGCCTTCGTCAATTCCCCCACCCTGGTGGGCCAGTGGTACACGGACGGGGTGACGATGCGAGGGGTCGCCAACGGGACCCCCTCCTACCGCTACGTGGTCAACTCTCCCAACACCGCCAACCCGGCCCTGGTGACCATCTACTCCATCGGGCAGGCGGGCACCCAGAGCGGCCTCCATGCATCGTCGACCGAAGAGGCGGCGCTGACCGTCTGTGGAGCCGGTTGCCTGACCCCGGTGACGGCTACAACGTGCATCAAGGTTCCCACCGGAGCGGTGAGCGCCAAGGTCGTTGCCTACGGAGCCGCCGGCGCCGGCGGAGGGACGGACGCCTCGGGGGGTGTCGGGGCACTGGTCACCGCCACCGTGCCGGTGGTCGCCGGTCACACGCTGTATCTGATCCCCGGACAGCCCGGGGTGCCCGGCAATACCGGCCTCCTCTCGCTGCTCGGTTTGATCAACATTTTCCCGGGGGCGGGAGGGGCGGGTGGCTCCGGCAACATCGGCTCGTGCTCGCTACTGCACCCGAACGCCCCGCCCGATCTGGGGGGAGGGAACGGAGCGCTTCCCGGTGTCGGAGCACCCCCTCTCTATACCGGCGCGCTCACTAGTGGCGGCGGCGGCGGGGGCGGGGCCACCGCGGTGTACGACTCCACTGCCGGCAGCATGGTGGTGGCGGCCGGTGGCGGTGGCGGTGGCGGGGCGGGGAATCTGCTCAGCCTTCTGGGCCTCGACCCACCCGGCGCCGGTGGCAAGGGTGGCAATCCTCCCGCCGCCGGCGCCAACACCCCGGGAATCCTCTTCTTGCTCGGAGGTTCACCCGGCGGGAAGGGCGGACTCTGGACGGCGGGCGGTGCCGTCACCTGCGCGTCGGGGGCGGCGGGCGACACCTGTGGCCAGAACGGATATACGCCACCGGTCCTGGCCGGCGTCGCCACCGGTGGGGGCGGCGGCGGGGGGGGCGGGTACCAGTCTTCGGTAGTCGGCGGAGGTGGGGGCGGGACCACCGGGGGAGTCGTCGGCATTTTGGGGTCTGGCGCCGGTGGGGGCGCTGGTACCTCCTTGGCCGCCCCGGGGTGCACGTCATCCATCGGCCCGGTCGTCTCCTATCCGGCGGGTGACACCACCCAGGCCGGCCAGGTTTCGATCTCCTTTTACAGTGGCGTCGTCGGGTCCTGCGCCTCGACTTCGATTACCACGGTCACCGGTACGATCAGGGCGTCGGCGGCTCCGTAGCCATCGCCACCTCTCCGGCCCGGTCCACCGCCCGGTGGGCGAAGTCGGCGAACCCGTCGGGATGGGAGAGATGAGCCCCGTGGGTGGCGCCGGGGATCTCGAACAGCTCGGCGTTCGGGGTGTGCTCGACCAGCCAAGCCACCCCCTCCCGGTGGTGGGGGAGTGACCGTCCGCCCCGGCCGAAGACGGCAGGGATCGACATGGTCGTGACATCGAATGGCGCGTCGGTCACCTTGATGGCGTTCAGCTCGGCCACCAGGGCCGGCCCGTCGGCCCGCCGCTCGGCCCGGGCGGCATCCGATAGCCGGTCCCAGGCGCCATCTCCGACGATGCGGCGAAAGAACCGTTCCGCCTCGAAGTCCGGATCGTCACGAAGCTTCTCCCGCCGCGGTTTGCCGTCCCTCACCCAGATGGAAAGCCAGGGGAGAGGTGGCTCATAGGCGGCGAGCGAGACGATGGTGTTGGCCGGGTCGTCGCGAAGGGCGGCCCCGACGGCGATGGTGCCGCCGTAGCTGTGTCCGACCACCACCGCCGGTCGTCCGTCGATCACGCTGAGCAGATCATCGATCTGATCCTCGATGGAGGTCGGTAGCGGCACCGCATCTCGAGACCGGTGATACCCCCGTCGGTCGTAGACGACGGTGTGCAGATCCCCGAGCCGGCGCACCACCCGGGCGAAGCTGGTGGACCGGTCGAGGGTCCCGTGGACGAGCACCACCACCAGGTCTCCGGTGCGGCTCTCCGAGGGCACATGTTCGTGCACTGCCAGTCCGTTGGGATGCCTCATATCGCCTGCCAGCCTCTCAGATGCCCGCCAGATACCGCTAACCGGCCAATCATTTCCGCGATTTCGTCGCCGGCATAAGCGCAGTTCACAGTGGATGTCTTTGGCCGGACTCCAGGAAATATCGGGAGATTCCCGCCGCAAATGCGCGACCTCGGCCGGTATTTCGTGCATTGTGGTGGCTTCCGTACACCGAAGGAGAGATAGTGCCCATTACCAAAACAGACCTGATCGCGGCCGTCGCAGCCCACACCGATTCGACCGTCAAGGACGTTGCTGCCGTGTTGGCGGGTTTCGAGGATGTCGTGGTGGCCAACGTGGCCAAGGGCGAGAAGATCGTCATGACCGGTTTCCTGACGTTCGATCGCGGAGAGCGGGCCGCCCGCACCGGTCGCAACCCGCAGACGGGTGAGGCCATCAAGATCGCCGCATCCAAGAACCCGAAGGTCAGTGCCGGCGCCTCGTTCAAGAAGATCGTGAACGGCAAGGAGCCGGCACCGAAGCTCAACAAGTAACAACCAAACTCGCGGCAAGCCGATGCCGGTCCGGGGATTCCCTGGGCCGGCATCGTCGCGTCAAACCCGGGTTCAGAGTTGACCGATCGCCTTGTGCGTCTGGGGGACGACCCGAACCTCGGGATAGATACGCAGGGCCAGCTCCTGGAGGCCGAGCACCTCGTCGGGTGATGGGCCGCGGGTCATGGCCGCGAACGGCGTGACCGGCTGGAGGTAGATCACCGGCGGCGCGACTGGGGCGAGGGATGCCGCCCCGGCCACCATCGTCACCGCCTCGGTCAGCTCGCCGCGGTCGGTGTCAGGTCCGACCACGATCTTCACCCAGGTGTCGACCTCAGCTCGCAGGGACACCTCCAGAAAGCGCCGCTGAATCGCCGGGTCCACCCTCTCGCCGTCCACGCTGGTGAGTTTCACGTCCATGCTCACGTAGGTCAGCCAGCCGACGAGTTCCTCCAGGGCGTGGACCAGCGTGCCGTTGGTCTCGGCCATCAGCGGCATGCCGAGCCCGGCCAGTCGCCGGAACAATCCGGTCAGCCGTCGGGACTGCATCAGCGGTTCGCCGCCGGTGACGCTGACCGAATGATGGGGCATCGATCGCCACAGCCGGTCGACTGCCTCCGCGACCGTCTCGGCGGCCAGTGGGCTCTCGAGCACCTCCCAATCCCGTCGCCCGGGGGTCTGCTCGATCCGGCACGGCCCCGGTCGCCGTTCCAGCGCCTCCGGCTGGTCGCAATAGGAGCAGCGGATGTTGCACCCGGTCATCCGCAGGAATACCTGCCGGGTGCCGACCAGTGCCCCTTCGCCCTGAATGGCGGAGAACACCTCGGAGACGAGCAAGTCCGATGCCGGCCCGGTGGGCATCACCGAGGAACAAGCGCCGGGTCGTCGATGCCGGCTTCGGCGAAGCCCCGGGCCCGCAACAGGCAGGCGTCGCACACGCCGCAGGGTCGATCCTCTCCCTGGTAACACGACCAGGTGAGGTGGAGAGGTGCATCGCGCTCGATGCCCAACCGCACGATGTCCGCCTTGGTCAACTCGATGAGCGGGGTCCGGATCTCGATCGGGTCGCCTTCGACGCCGCGTTTCTGGCCGGTGGCCGCCACCTGGCGGAAGGCGTCGATGAACTCCGGGCGACAGTCCGGGTAGCCCGAGTAGTCGATGGCGTTCACCCCGATCCACACCGCGTCGAGCCCGCGGGCCTCGGCCACCCCGAGCGCCACCGACAAGAAGATCGAGTTCCGAGCCGGCACGTAGGTGGCCGGGATGCCCTCTTCGGTCCCACCCCTCGGGATCGCCTTCGAGGGATCGGTCAGGGCCGAGCCTCCCCAGGCCGAAGTGTCGAGGGAGACCACCAGGTGCTCGGCCCGGAAGTGACCGGCTACTCCGGCCGCGTGGTCCAGCTCGTTGCGATGCCGCTGGCCGTAGTCGAAGGTGATGGCCAAGGGCGGCACGCCCGATTCCTCCTCGGCCAGCGCCATGCACACCGTCGAGTCGAGCCCACCCGAAAGCACCACCAGGTGTCGGGGAGTTTGGATGGCAGCCACCCCGCCGACGCTAACCGACCCGATTGCCCCCTCTTTGCGTTTTTTCGACGCCCGCGTCGCTCATCTGCGCCATTAGGCTCTGGAGGAAATGACCGACGGCAATGGATCAGAGATACCCGGGGAATCGGACCCTGCCCGACCGGCAACTCCGACCGGGGCGTTCGGGCCGAACACCTGGCTGGTCGAGGATATGTACGACAGCTACCGGGCCGACCCCACCTCGGTCTCGGAGTCGTGGCGGGAGTTCTTCGCCGACTACCGCCCAGCGGTGGCCCCGGCCTCGAGCCCTCCGGCAGCCGCTCCCGCCCCTCCCGCGACCGCGACCACCACGGCCGCGCCCCCGGCACCGACTGCCGCTCCGGTAGCCAAGGCACCGGCCATCGGTCCACCCACCTCCAACGGAGCCGTCCCCGCCGAGAAGGCGATCCCCCTGCGGGGGGCGGCGGGCCGCATCGTCACCAACATGCAGGCCTCCCTCGAGGTCCCCACCGCCACCAGCGTGCGGGTGATCCCGGCCAAGCTCCTGGAGGTCAACCGGACCATCATCAACAACCAGCTGTTCCGGACCATTGGAGGCAAGGTCAGCTTCACCCACCTGATCGGCTACGCGGTGGTGAAGAGCTTGATGGCCGTCCCCGCCATGAACTCCAGTTTCGTGGCCGACGCCGATGGCAAGGGAACCCCCGGAGTCGTCCGCCACGCCCACGTGGGCCTGGGGTTGGCGGTGGACGTCGAGAAGTCCGACGGCTCCCGCACCCTGCTGGTGCCGTGCATCACCGACGCCGACACCCGGGACTTCCGCAGCTTCGTCGGCGCCTACGAGGACCTGGTCCGCAAGATCCACACCAACAAGATCGCGCCCGACGACTTCGCCGGCACCACCGTGACCCTCACCAACCCCGGCACCCTCGGCACCGTCCAATCGGTGCCCCGGCTGATGCCGGGCCAGGGGGTCATCGTCGGGGTCGGCGCCCTCGGGGTCCCGGCCGGGTTCGAAGCCACCGATCCCCACACCCTCGCCGAGCTGGGGGTGGGCAAGACCGTCACCCTCACCTCCACCTACGACCACCGCATCATCCAGGGGGCGGAGTCGGGGTTGTTCCTGGCGCACATATCCGAGTGCCTGATGGGCCAGCACGACTTCTACCGCGAGGTCTTCGAGGCGATGGAGATCCCCTACGAGCCGGTCCGGTGGGAGAAGGACTCCAACGACACCGAGGACACCGTCGAGGGGATCCACGAGCGTCTCCTCAAGCAAGTGCACGTGCAGACCCTCATCAACATGTATCGGGTACGCGGCCACCTGATCGCCCACCTCGATCCGCTGGATGCCGAGCCGCCCGATCTCCACCCCGAGCTGGACCCCCTCCACTACGGCTTGACCATCTGGGACCTGCCCCGCCGTTACGTGGCCGACGGGCTGGCCGGCCAGGACACCGCCAGCCTCGACGAGATCCTTCACACCCTGCGCAACGCCTACTGCCGGACCCTGGGTATCGAATACATGCACATCCAGGACCTGGCCCAGAAGCGGTGGATCCAGCAGCACGTCGAAGGGGTGTCGACCGAGCTCCCGGCCGACGTCCAGCGACACACCCTCGATCGGCTGGGGGCGGCCGAGGTCTTCGAGCGGTTCCTCCACTCCCGCTACGTCGGGCAGAAGCGCTTCGGCCTCGAAGGCGCCGAGTCCGCCATCGTCCTCCTCGACACCATCCTCGACTTGGCGGTGACCGAGGGTCTCCACGAAGCGGTGATGGGCATGTCCCACCGGGGCCGGCTGAACGTGCTGGCCAACATCGTCGGCAAGTCCTACGGCGAGATCTTCGAGGAGTTCGAGGGAAACCTCGACCCCGAGTCGGTGCAGGGGTCCGGCGACGTGAAGTACCACAAGGGGGCGTCGGGAGTCTTCGCCGCCCGCAACGGCGGCACCATCCCGGTGTCGATGGCCTCCAATCCATCCCACCTCGAAGCCGTGGACCCAGTGGTGGTCGGCATGGTGCGGGCCAAGCAGGATGCTCTCGGCGGCGAGAAGGGGACGGGGCCCGAGCTCGAGGACGGCACCGGCGACCCGTTCCCGGTGCTGCCGATCCTGCTGCACGGCGATGCCGCGTTCGCCGGGCAAGGGGTGGTCGCCGAGACCCTGAACCTCTCGGGCCTCTCCGGCTACCGCACCGGCGGCACTATTCACATCGTCATCAACAACCAGCTCGGTTTCACCACCGCCCCGGAGGCCGCTCGCAGCTCGGTGTATCCGACCGACGTGGCCAAGATGGTCCAGGCGCCCATCTTCCATGTCAACGGGGACGATCCCGAGGCGTGCGTCCGGGCCGCCCGACTGGCCTTCGGATTCCGCCAGGCCTTCCACAAGGACGTGGTCATCGACATGGTCTGCTACCGGCGCCACGGACACAACGAGGGCGACGACCCGAGCTACACCCAACCCTTGATGTACGCCCTCATCGAGGCCAAGCGCTCGGTGCGGAAGCTCTACACCGAGTCGCTGGTGCGCCGGGGCGACATCACCCTCGAAGAGGCGGAGCACGCCCTCGACAACTTCTCGGCCCGGCTCCAGGCGGCGCTCGACGAGACCCGGGCGGAGGCCGAATCATCGGCCGGGGTGACCCCGGTTCTGCCTGTCTATTCGGTTCCCGACCTGTCGATCCCGCCGGCGGCCACCGGGGTCGACTCGGCGGTGCTCGGCCGTCTGGCCGCCACCGTGAGCACGGTGCCGGAAGGGTTCGTGGTCCATCCCAAACTGGGCCGCCAGTTCGAGGCCCGGGACAAAGTGGTGGCTGACGGGGAGGTGGACTGGGCCCTCGGCGAGGCCATGGCCTTCGGATCGATGCTGCTGGAAGGCACCAACGTGCGCCTCACCGGACAGGACACCCGCCGGGGCACCTTCTCCCACCGCCACTCGGTGCTGGTGGACAACGTCACCGGGGCGGAATACGTCCCCCTCGGCCAGCTGGGGGGAGGTCGGTTCACCGTCCGGGATTCCCTTCTCTCCGAATACGCCTGTGTCGGTTTCGAATACGGCTACTCGGTCGTCGCCCCGACCGACCTGGTGGCGTGGGAGGCCCAGTTCGGCGATTTCTGGAACGGGGCCGAGATCATCGTCGACAACTTCTTGGTGGCGGCCGAGGACAAGTGGGGCCAGCACTCCGGGTTGGTCCTCCTCTTGCCCCACGGCTACGAAGGCCAGGGCCCCGAACACTCGTCGGCCCGGATCGAGCGCTTCCTGACGCTCTCTGCCCGCGGCAACATCCGGGTGGCCGAGCCCACCACCGCCGCCCAGTATTTTCATCTGCTCCGGGCCCAGGTCCGGCTGGCCGTGCCCCGGCCGCTGGTGGTGTTCACCCCGAAGTCGCTGCTGCGGTCCCGTCAGGCCCGGTCGCCGATCGGGGACTTCACCACCGGGTCGTTCGCCGAGGTCCTCGACGATCCGATCAACGCCCGGGAGGGCTTCGATCCGTCCGGGGTCACCAGGGTTGTGCTGTGCACCGGCAAAGTCGCCTATGACGCCATCGGACATCGGGATGAGGTCGGCAATGACCGGGTCGCCGTCGTCCGGGT
>DASZIT010000095.1:0-6965 GCA_035948855.1 Acidimicrobiales bacterium
GGACCTCAGGAATCTGCCCTGGACGCCCCCTCGTAGCGACAGGCAACCCCGTCACCGGGTTGCCTGTCGGGCCCGGGCGCGAGATCGACGTCCAGTCGCCCCTGTTACAGTCAGCCTCGATATGACGGCGCGTCAGATTGAGGGGGAATTCGCCACCGTGGTCGAGGTGCTGCGGGCGGCGGCGTCGGTAAACGCCGACGTCGAGGCCTACGTGGAACCGGCGGTGGGGGCGAACCCGAGGCGGGCCCTTACCTTCGGGCAGTGGGACCGGGCCGCCGACGGCGTCGCCGGCCTGTTGGCCGACCGGGGGGTGACCCGGGGCTCGGTGGTCTGCCTGATCTTGCCGTCCTCCCTCGACTACATGGTCTGCTTTGCCGCCGCCACCCGGCTGGGGGCGGTGACCTCGGGGATCAATCCCCGGCTCGGCGGTCATGAAGTCCGGTCGATTCTCGATCGCACCCGACCGGCGGTGACGGTCATCGACGACGGCGCCGAGCCCCCCGACGGGCCCGCCGGCACGGTGATGCACCGGGCCGAGGTGGTACCGGCCTTTGCCGGGCCTGCGCCCAGCTCGTGGCCGAACCTGGAGCCGACTGATCCGGTGGCCGTGGTGTGGACCAGCGGAACCACCGGGCTCCCCAAAGGTGCGGTCTTCGACCATCGACGGATGGCGGCGGTGGCGGCCGGCACCGACGTCCTGTCCGAGCCGGGTGATCGCCGCCTCTCCCCCCTGCCCTTCGCTCACGTCGGTTCCATGACCCGCACCTGGGACGAGGCCGCAAACGGGGTGACCACGGTGATCACCCCCACCCCCTGGAAGGCCGCCGACTGCATCTCGGTGATGGCCGAAGAACGGATCACCGTCGGCCAGGGCGTCCCCACCCAGTGGGCCCTGATGCTGGCCGAGCCGGCGCTCGACACCGCCGAACTCTCGTCGCTCCGGCTGATCGGGACCGGTGCCTCCCGGGTGCCGGCCGAACTGGTGGCCGCCCTGGGTGACCGGTTCGCGGTTCCGGTGGTCGTTCGCTACACCTCGACCGAGGCCTCGCTCGGCACCGGCACCGTCCCCGGGGACCCCGACGAGGTGGTCACTACCACCGTCGGTCGCCCGGTGGCCGGGGTGTCGCTGGCCATCGTCGACGAGGACGGTTCCGAGGTCGGCGCCGGGGAAGTCGGCCGGGTGCGGATCCGGTCCGGGGCGGTGATGCTCGGCTACTGGGGCGGGCCCCCCACCGGCCCCGGTATCGACGGCGTGGTCTTCGACGTCGCCGCCACCCGGTCGGTGCTCGACGACGACGGCTGGCTGACCACCGGCGACTTCGGCTTCGCCGACACCGGCGGCAACCTGCATCTGGTCGGACGGGCCAACGAGATGTACATCCGCGGGGGCTACAACGTCTACCCGGCCGAGGTGGAGTCGGTGCTCTCCGCTCATCCGGCGGTGGCCCAGGTGGCGGTGGTGGGCACCCCCGACCCGGTGCTCGGTGAGATCGGAGTCGCCTTCGTGGTGCCGACCCCCGGCGCCGATGTGTCCCTGACCGAACTCCGGTCCTGGGCGGCCGGGTCGCTGGCCGACTACAAGTCGCCCGACCGCCTGGCGGTGGTCGAGTCCCTGCCGGTCACCTCGATGATGAAGGTGGACAAGCGGGCCCTGGCCGAACCGGCCGCCGAGGCGGCGGCCGGCGACCATCATCTGCAAACCACGACCCCAGCGAGGAATTCATGAGCGACCGATCCGTCCCTGCCACCGGCGGCGTCACCGACGACCCCATCCGGCTGGGCACCATGCTGTACACCCTGGTGGAACCGCACAAGGGTCACGAGGTGACCTACAACCGCTGGTACGAGCGGGATCACTTCTACGCCGGGTGCCAGATCGGCGCCTATAACTTCTCCGGCGCCCGGTTCGTGGCCACCTCCGACCTGAAGGAGCTGCGGCTGCCCCAGGGCCCGACGCCGATCACCGCGGATCCCCAGACCGGTACCTACCTCGGCGTCTACTACGTCCTCGACGGCCACCACGCCGAGTGGAACCGCTGGGCCGTCGACCAGGTCAACGTCCTCCATGCCGCCGGTCGGATGTTCGACCAACGCGACCACATCCACACCGGCCTCTACCGGTTCGAATGGGAACAGCGTCGCGACAGCGACGGGGTTCCGGCCGAGTTGACCCTCGATCACCGGTTCGCCGGCATGGTGTCGGTGTTCACCGAGCCGGTCGACGGGGTGGAGCCGGCCCAGTTGGCCGCTTGGTACCGGGACGTCTATCTCCCGTCAGTGCTCCCCGATTCGCCGGTGGCCACCGTGCTGGCGTTCTCACCGCTGCCGCTGCTGGCCGATGCCCCGGGCGACGTTCCCCGGGACGCGGCGGCCGACCGGCGGCTGTTGCTGCTGTGGTTCCTGGATGAGGAACCCGCCGCCTCCTGGGGCCAGGTCTTCGCCGGGCAGGAGGAAGCGCTGGAGTCTTCGGGACTGGGCCGACTGCTGTGGGCGTCGCCGTTCATCGGCACCATTCCCGGGACCGACACCTACACCGATCAGTTATGGTCCGAGAGCTGACCGTCGAACCCCGGCCGCCGGCTGATTGCCGGCTGGACGTTCTCGACACCCCGACCCACCGGTTGGGGAGGAAGGACCCATGACCGACTTCATCGAAGAGCTGGCCGAGCGCACCACCGGTCGCGGCTGGGTGGGCGCGCCGTCTCTGTGGGACCTGATCGAGCGCCGCTCGGCCCGCACTCCCGACGCCGTCCTGGCCCGGGAGGACACCGGACGCCAGATGACCTACGCCGAGTACCGCCAAGCTTGTCGGGTGGCGGCCGCCGGTCTGTGGACCGAGTTCTCGGTGGGCGAGGGCACCTCGGTGAGTTGGGAGCTCCCCACCTGGATTGAATCCCTGGTGCTGGTGGGCGCCCTCGCCCGGTTGGGGGCCCGGCAGAACCCGCTCATCCCCATCTACCGGAGCCGGGAGGTCGGCTTCATCACCGAGCAGAGTGAGGCGTCGCTGCTGGTGGTCCCCACCGTCTACCGGGGTTTCGATTTTGCCGCCATGGCCGAAGAGATAGCCCGGGAACGACCCGAGATGCGGGTGCTGGTGGCCGACCGTTCCCTGCCCGAGGGGAACCCGGGCGAGCTCCCCCCGGTGCGGCCGTTGCCGGAATTCGCCACCGACGCGCCCATCCGGTGGCTGTTCTACACCTCGGGGACCACCGCCGATCCCAAGGGCGCCCAGCACACCGATCTCACCGTGATGGCGTCGGCCCTGGCCATGGCCGAATGCCTCGACATGAACGCCGACGACGTCTCCGCGCTGGTCTTCCCCTTCACCCACATCGGTGGCATCGCCTGGCTGATGGCGGCGATGTTCACCGGGTGCACCCTGTTGGTCACCGAGGCGTTCGATCCGGCGGCGACGCCGTCGTTCCTGGCCGCCAACGGCGTCACGGTGGCCGGGTCGGGCACCCCCTTCCACCTGGCCTACCTGGCCGCCCAGCGGGCCGCGGGTGCAGAATCGATCTTCCCCCGGGTCCGTTCCTTCCCCGGGGGCGGCGCCCCAAAGCCGCCCCAGCTCCACTACGACCTGAAGTCGGAGATCGGCGGCATCGGCATCGTCTCCGGCTACGGGCTCACCGAGGCTCCCATCGTGGTCATGGCCCGGACCTTCGACCCGGATCAGAAGTTGGCCGATACCGAAGGCCCGGCTACCCCCGGGGTCACCCTCAAGGTGGTGGACCTCGACGGGAAGGTGGCTCCCGCCGGCGTCGAGGGCGAGATCCGGATGAAGGGACCCCAGGTCATCTCCGGCTACCTCGATCCCTCCCTGGACGCCGATGCCTTCGACGATGAGGGGTTCTTCCGGAGCGGCGACCTCGGGATCGTCGACGCCGAGGGCTACGTCACCATCACCGGACGGCTGAAGGACATCATCATCCGCAACGGCGAGAACATCTCGGCCAAGGAAGTCGAGGACCTGCTCTATTCCCACCCGGCGGTGGCCGATGTGGCCGTCATCGGCCTGCCCGATGCCAAGACGGGGGAGCGGGCGTGCGCGGTGGTCGCCATCAACGAGGACCAGACCTTCACGTTGGACGACATGGTGACATTCTTGAAGGAGCGGGACCTGCGGGTCCAGGCCATCCCCGAACAACTCGAACTGGTTCCGACGGTGCCGCGGAATCCGGCCGGCAAGATTCTCAAACACAAGCTGCGTGAAGAGTTCGCGCCGTCTTCGAACACAAGGAGCCCGACATGAGCCCGATCAAACGAGTCACGCTGGGCCAGGGCGGCAAGGAACACGATGCCGCCAACGCCGCTATCCGCGGCTTCGTCGGCCATCGGTTCGCCGGCAAGGTGGCGGTGGTCACCGGGGCGGGCTCGGGCATCGGCCAGGCGGTGGCTCTCCGCCTCGCCACCGAGGGGGCGCAGGTGGCCGCCCTCGACATCGCCGAGGAGGGGCTCAAATCGACCGTTGACCAGATCGAAGAGGCCGGGGGCCAGTCGGTCGCGGTGAGCTGTGACGTGACCTTGGAGGAATCGGTGATCGCCGCGGTGGCCGCCGGGGTCGAGGCGTTCGGGCCCCCGACCGTGGTGTGCAACGTGGCCGGCATCGGCGGGTTCTTCAACACCGTGGACATGCCCCTCGATCGGTGGGACAAGATCATCGCGGTCAACCTGACCGGTACCTTCCTGGTCTGCAAGGCAACCCTGCCCCACCTCCTCGAACACGGTGGGTGCATCGTCAACGTGGCCTCCAACACCGCCCTGATGGGTCAGGCCTACTCGGCGGCCTACTGTGCCTCCAAGGCCGGGGTGCTGATGTTCTCCAAGGCGCTGGCCGCCGAGTACCTGAGCCGGGGAGTGCGGGTCAACGTGATTGCCCCCGGTGGGGTGGATACCCCGTTGGTCGGCAAGTTCGAGTTGCCGGAAGGGGGCGACTTCAACGAGCTGAAGAAGATCATGTCGCCCCTCGGGTTCTCCACGCCGGCCGAGATGGCCGGGTCGGTGGCGTTTCTGGCGTCGGACGAGTCCTCCTACACCACCGGCGCGGTGCTGTCGGTGGATGGCGGCCTGACCATCTGAGGGTCGGGGGCGCGACCCGGGTCCCGGTCCGGTCGAACCCTGGTAGCAAAGGGGCATGAGCGAAGCAACGGCGGCAGGCCTCCTCCGGGCCCGAGCTGACGACACTCACTTGGCGCTGCTCTTCGAGGACGAGCGCTACTCCTGGGCCGAGTTCGTTGCCGCCGCCGGCCGGCGAGCCCGGATGGCCCTGGACCGGCGTCGTGAAGGCCCCTTCCACATCGGCATCCTCCTCGACAACGTGCCGGAGTTCCTGTTCTGGATCGCCGGCTCGGCGCTGGCCGGAGCCACCGCGGTCGGGATCAACCCGACCCGTCGCGGCGACGAGCTGGCCCACGACATCCGCCACACCGACTGCCAGCTGATCGTCACGGATGCCGACCACGCCCCGCTGCTCGAAGGGCTGGACACCGGGGTCGAGTCCGACCGGGTGGTCCTGATCGACAGTTCGACCTACCCGGAGTTGCTGGCCGCCCACCCCGGGGAGGGACTTCCGGTCGTCGAGGTCAGCGCCGGTGATCGGCTGCTGTTGCTGTTCACCTCGGGCTCCACCGGAGCGCCCAAGGCGGTGGTCTGCACCCAGGGCCGACTGGCCGCCATCGCCTCCCGCACCCCGGAGATGTTCGGCATCACCCGCGACACTGTGACTTACCAGTCGATGCCGCTGTTCCACGGCAACGCCCTGATGGCCAACTGGGCTCCGGTCCTCGGTCAGGGAGCGACGATGGCGATGGCCCGGAAGTTCTCCGCCACCGGGTTTCTTCCCGACGTGCGTCGCTTCGGGGCTTCCTTCTTCAACTACGTGGGAAGGTCGTTGGCCTACGTGCTGGCCACCGCCGAAGCCCCCGACGACGCCGACAACCCGCTGCGACTGGGCTTCGGGACCGAGGCGTCGGCCCGGGACATGGAGACATTCACCCGCCGGTTCGGCTGCCGACTGTTGGAGAACTACGGCTCGAGCGAAGGGGCCATCAGCACCCAGAAACCGGTCGAGGCGCCGGCCAACTCCATCGGGCTCTCGCCGCCGGGGATGGATGTGGCCGTCGTCGACCCGGCCACCTTGGACGAGTGCCCTCCGGCCCGTTTCGACGCGGATGGCCGGCTGGTCAACGGCCATCTGGCCATCGGCGAGCTCGTGGGACGGAACGTGGTGGGGTCGTTCGAGGGGTACTACAACAACCCCGAGGCCGACGCCGAGCGCATACGCCACGGTTGGTATTGGAGCGGCGACCTCGGTTACCGGGACGACGACGGGTGGCTCTACTTCGCCGGCCGGGGAGGGGACTGGCTCCGGGTGGACAGTGAGAACTTTGCCGCCGCCCCCATTGAGCGGATCCTGGCCCGCGATCCCCTGGCAGTGATGGTGGCCGTCTACCCGGTGCCCGACGCCCGAACCGGGGACCAGGTGATGGCGGCCATCGAACTGGTGCCGGGTTCGTCATTCGACCCGGTCAGGTTCCACGACTTCCTCACCAGCCAACCCGATCTCGGGAGCAAGTGGATGCCCCGGTTCGTACGCATCGTGTCGGAGATGCCCCTCACCGCCTCCAACAAGGTGCAGAAGCAGCCACTACGCAACGAGCGGTGGGAGACATCGGACCCGGTGTTCTGGCAACCGGTGCGCAATGGACCCTATGAACGGCTGACCGCCGCCCGGATCGCCGACCTCCGGGACCAGTTCGAGGAACACGGACGGGTGGCGGCGCTCAGCTAGAACAATCGGACTGCCGACCGGTCGGACCCGGGGTCCGGTAGCGTCATTCCATGGCACGCACGCATGAGGTACAGGGGTGGGACACCGACTTCGACGTCCTCGACGCCGGTTACATCGCCGACCCATTTTCCATCTGGGACAAGTTGCGCACCACCTGTCCGGTGGCCCACACCGA